>NZ_KV836194.1:0-73422 GCF_001838285.1 Corynebacterium sp. HMSC074C03
TCCCCATTATCAGGGACACTCACAAGGTAACGGGCGTAGTGGCCGGGCGTCAGAAAAACAAAGACCCCTCGCGCCCTATAAGTAAAAGGTCACGAGGGTATTTGTGCCCCAGAGAGGAATCGAACCTCCGACACCGGCTTTAGGAGAGCCGTGCTCTATCCACTGAGCTACTAGGGCAATAATCTTCCGGGGAAGTAGCGGGAAAATTCCATCAACAGCTCCCGGAAAAATTACCTCATAACCTTAACGCATCTGCGAGCTCTAGTGGCAATTGGGTCCTCGGCCTGACATGCAAACATGCAGGAAGCCCCCTATTACCCCCAAGTGTTTTTGCGCCCGGCGGTGCCGTCGAAAATCCGGCTAACATGGTTTATAACGAGCGACTTTCTTGCGCTTGCGGTCGCAACAGCGCTACTTATTTTCCGGTCGCTGTTTTGGAGGAGGATGACAAAATGATTAAGCCAACTTTCACGGATGTCAACGGTGTCAAGATTAAGTGCTCCATGACCACGGACTCAGATAAGCCGCACCTTCTGGTTTCGCGCATGGAAGATGATGGCTCTTTGACTCCGATTCTGGAGATGAACGTGTACGACTCCAAGTACATGGCCAACGCTTGCGAGATTTACCTGAAGCAGGCCGCTTCGGCTAACCTCCAGGGTTCGATGGCTGGCCTGTCTCCGGATGAGATGGCTGAACAGTTCGGTTACGAGGGAGATCCGACCAATCACTAGTCGAAACGACGTCGCCCGCACTCAGGCTGAGAGCCCTGTATACAGCGGGTATGTCGATGTAGACGTCATCGGAATCGGCGCCGGTAGTCCGAGCCACATTACGCTCGAGGCTATCGGCGCTCTTGCTGATGTCGACGTAGTTTTTGCTCTCGACAAAGGCGATGTCAAAGCGGACTTGTTGGCTGCGCGACAGGCGATCGTCGATAAGCATGCGCCGCATGTCGACCTCGTTGCCGTTCCTGACCCGCCACGTGACCGCACGCCCGATAACTACGGCGCAGTCGTCCGTGACTGGCATCAGCGCCGTGCAGAGCTGCTTGCCGACGCCTTCGTCGCTCACCTCGGACGAGAGGGCAAGCGCCGCGGTGCGTTCTTGGTCTGGGGCGACCCCTCCTTGTACGACTCAACGTTGCGGATTTTGCAGCGCGTCCGCGACCTTGGGGTGGACGTGCGCTCGCGAGTTATCCCCAGTGTGACAGCGATTTCCGCGCTGACCGCAGCGCATGGAGAGTGCCTGAACCAGATTGGTAAGCCGGTGTTGATTACCACTGGTCGGCGCCTGGGGGAGCGCGCACCTGGTACGGATGCGGTGGTAATGCTCGATGGCGGTGCAGCCTGGCTCGAGCACGCGGACCCGGAGGAAGAGATTCTCTGGGGTGCATTCCTGGGAACGGAGCTGGAGACGCTCCGCCGTGGTCGTGTTGGCGATGTCGGCGAAGAGATTGCGGAGCTGAAAAAGGAGCTACGTGCGGAGCACGGTTGGATTATGGATATCTACCTGCTGCGCTCCGGCGCCTAGGACTGAGCAGTCGCAGCCGCGCTAGTTCGGCTAGCTGACTTTCTTACCCAAGAAGCCCTCTGCCCATCGGTGGAGGGCTTTTTCGGCAGCTTCGACGCCGTCGGCGACGGTTACCTTGGTGAGGACCTGATCGTCGTTAGGCAACACGCGTGTGGGGTCGCCTGCGGGGCGGACGGTGATGCTGACATGGTCGGCATCGATGACCTCGACCGTCGCTAATGCGAGCATCTCGACGTTCGTCTGCTCGGCAACTGCAAAGCGGTAGGCGGTGTCGTTTTCCCACTCGGTGGTGGAGTTGCGAAGGAACTCGGCGACGGAGTCAGGGACCAATTCTGTGAGTAATTGGGTTGCGACCGGGGCGTCATCGACGCGGGAATCGTGGCGCAGGGGGCGGCAGTAGAAACGGCCGGCATTTACTTCCATGGGTTCCATACCGTCCACTCTAGACGTCCTGAACAGTGTTTAAGAGCGTCGGGGGAGGGGCTGAAAAGAATCGAGCGGGGCTGGCTGCGAATCCCATCGCAACCAGCCCCGCTTAGAGCTTTAGAACTACTTCAGTTCCATCAGGACATCGCCCTTGCCGACACCCGAGCCAGCCTCGGTAGCCAGACCAGTGACAACGCCGTCCTTGTGAGCCTTGACTGGGTTTTCCATCTTCATGGCCTCAAGGACAACCACGGTGTCACCCTCGGAGACTTCCTGGCCCTCTTCGACGTTGACCTTAATGACGGTGCCCTGCATCGGAGCAACCACAGCGTCACCGGAAGCAGTCTTCTTGGAACCGCCAGCGCGCTTCTTCTTGCTCTTCTTCTTGGCACCTGTGTTGCCGCCGCCCAGAGCCAGGTCGCCCGGCAGGGCTACTTCGACGCGGCGGCCGTCAATCTCGACGACAACCTTCTGAGCCGGGACGGTGTCGGTGTCAGTCTCAGAGTCACCGTCGTACGGAGCGATTGGGTTGTCCCATTCCTCTTCAATCCACTTGGTGTAGACGTCAAACTTCTCGCCATCGCCGACAAACGCCGGGTTCTCCACAATGTGGCGGTGGAATGGAATGACCGTTGCCAGACCCTCAACCTGGTACTCGGACAGGGCGCGAGCGGAGCGGCGCAGAGCCTCTTCACGGTTCTCGCCCCAGACGATCAGCTTGGCCAGCATGGAGTCGAACTGGCCGCCGATGACATCGCCCTCCTTGATGCCGGTGTCCATGCGGACACCCGGGCCGGACGGTTCGATGTACTTGGTGATGGTGCCCGGAGCCGGCATGAAGTTGCTGCCGGCGTCCTCGCCATTGATGCGGAACTCGAAAGCGTGACCGTGCATCTCCGGGTCTTCCTTGATGGACAGTTCCTTGCCTTCGGCAATGCGGAACTGCTCACGGACCAGATCGAGGCCGGTAATTTCCTCGGTGACCGGGTGCTCCACCTGCAGGCGGGTGTTGACCTCGAGGAAGTTGATCAGGCCGTCAGCGCCGACCAGGTACTCAACGGTGCCAGCACCGTAGTAGCCAGCCTCGCGGCAGATGTCCTTAGCGGACTGGCGCAGGCGCTCATCCTGCTCCGGGGTCAGGAACGGAGCAGGTGCTTCCTCGACGAGCTTCTGGAAACGACGCTGTAGAGAGCAGTCACGGGTGGAGGCGACAACGACGTTGCCGTGCTTATCAGCGAGAACCTGGCACTCGACGTGGCGTGCCTTGTCCAGGTAGCGCTCTACGAAGCACTCACCGCGACCGAAGGCGGCAACGGCCTCGCGAGTAGCGGACTCGTAGAGGTCAGCGACCTCTTCCATCTTGTGTGCGACCTTCATGCCGCGGCCACCGCCACCGAAAGCAGCCTTAATGGCGATTGGCAGACCGTGCTCCTTAGCGAACGCGACGACCTCGTCTGCATCCTTAACCGGTTCCTTGGTGCCTGGAGCCATCGGAGCGTCAGCCTTCAGCGCGATGTGACGAGCGGTGACCTTGTCGCCCAGGGCGCGGATGGACTCTGGCGACGGGCCGATCCAGATCAGGCCAGCGTTCTCAACGGCCTCTGCGAAGTCGCCGTTCTCCGACAGGAAGCCGTAGCCCGGGTGGATGGCATTAGCGCCGGACTTCTTTGCGGCATCCAGAATCTTATCGAAGACCAGGTAGGACTCAGCGGAAGTGGTGCCGCCGAGAGCAAAAGCCTCATCCGCCATAGTCACGAATGGAGCGTCCGCATCCGGCTCAGCGTAAACGGCGACGGAAGGGATGCCTGCGTCCTTCGCAGCGCGAATAACGCGAACGGCAATCTCGCCACGGTTGGCGACGAGAACCTTCGTGATTTTTTCAGTGGTCTGCTCGGACACGAAATCCTCCATTTTTCGTGGGCACCCCGAGAATTGGCCCTCGGGGCAAGGTTGCGACAGTCATTTGTAGGAATCACAAGCAGCACTGCAGTTAACTGAGCGGTGAACCGCAATGCGGTTAACCACGCGGTAGCTAACAGCGTGTGACCCAATGCCTCCATTGTGTCACAGGTGCGGTAAGCAACCTCTTTTTGCTCGCTACATAAGGGGGTAGGGATTGTGACCTTGAGCAGCGTTCAAGTGAGTATGGGGGCAGCTGAAGTGGCTATTTTCCGCCCAAAAACCTAGGTTTGCGGCTAAAATTATCGCCCAAGAGTGCAACTGCCGCCCCCTTGATTGGGGGCGGCAGGGGGAAACCAAATCTCCGGTGTAGCGCCAGTCGCTGACGCTGGAAAAACGGTGGGGGAAGCGCCCACCGGTTGCGTCGATCGCCTACAGGCTTCCCGGCTCCGAACCGTGGGCAATGGGCATGCCAATCATATTGCCCCACTCAACCCACGAGCCGTCGTAATTGCGAACATTCTCGTGGCCGAGCAGGTGGTGCAGTACAAACCAGGTGTGCGCGGAGCGCTCGCCGATGCGGCAGTAGACAATCGCCTCATCTTCAAATTGAACGTGCGCGTAAATCTGCTCGAGCTCTTCGCGGTCGCGGAAACGCGAGTTCGGGTGAACGGACTGATTCCATGGAATGTTTACTGCGGTTGGAATGTGGCCACCACGCAGGACGCCTTCCTGCGGGTAATCGACCATGTGGGTTCGCGCACCGGCATACTCCTCCGGGGTGCGCACGTCGATAATCGGAGCCTTTCCAATGAGTTCACGTGTATCGCTGAAGTAGGCACGCAGTGTCTTATCGTCGCGCTCGACGACAGGGTAGTCAGTGTGTGGGTAATTGGGGACCTCGAAGCTCGTGTCTCGTTCTTCAGTCATCCAGGCATCGCGGCCACCGTTAAGCAGACGCACGTCGGGATGCCCAAAAAGCTCGAAAACCCAGAGTGTGTAGGCGGCCCACCAGTTGGACTTGTCGCCGTAGATTACGACGGTGTCATCGCGCGAGATACCCTTCTCGCGCATGAGCTCGGCAAAGCCTTCGGCGTCGATATAGTCGCGGCGCACAGGATCGTTGAGGTCGTGATGCCAGTCGATGCGAACCGCGCCCGGAATATGTCCAATGTCGTAAAGCAGTGAGTCCTCGTCGGATTCAACAACGCGCAGACCGGGAGAGCCCAGTCGGGCAGCAAGCCAGGAGCTAGAGACGAGGCGCTCAGGGTGGGCGTACTGCTGGAACTGGGGGTGCGGGTCGTGCGGAACAGCCATCGGATACTCCCTTGGCGCAAGTTGGGTGGGTGGGACTTTCTGACGTTTATCGTCAATTGCATATCTAGTTTACGGGTCGCGTGGCGAACGGCGGAATAGTCCCCGGTGTGAGTGCTTTCCGACGGCAACAATTGCGTCCGCGGCCACCCCTGGGATACGCCTCACAGTTGGGGGTAAAAGGAGTGTTTTCAGCGCGCTTGGAGGCCAGGTAGTGTCCTAAAATTTAGCTGAGAGTTAGCGCAAAAACTGTGTTGATTCGTATCACTGGAAAATGGGCTGAAATGGGTTATCTGCCTGGGTATTCGCTGCGTTACGGAGACAATTGAGTGCCGGAAGTCCATGTATTTTCTTAAAAGGAGTGCCTGTGCACAAGAACATTGTTGTATTCGAGATCGAGGGCGGCTCGGACAAGTACTTCGACGGACACCGCAAGGACACCATGCCAATCGTCAACGCTATCCGCGAAGCCGGTTGGTCCGCTGAGGTCGTCTACTACCGACCAGAGTGGAAGGACGACCTGTACGACTACGTCTCTCAGAACTTCGACGGCTACATCTCCCGCGTTAACCCGGGCAACATCCCGGGTGGTGAGAGGGGCTACTTCGAGCTTCTGACCAGCCTCTCGGTCGCTGGTTTGGTCGGTATGTCCACCCCGGGCGAGATGATGGCTTACGGCGCAAAGGACGCACTGGTCAAGCTCAAGGATACTGATCTGGTTCCGTCTGACACCGCTGCTTACTACGACGTCGAGGCATTCCACAGCACTTTCCCGACCTCCCTGTCCTACGGCGAGCGCGTCCTCAAACAGAACCGTGGCTCCACCGGGTCCGGCATCTGGCGTGTGCGCATCGCTGACGAAGAGGTTGCTAAGAACGTTGAGCCGGGCACCCCGCTGCCGCTGGACACCAAGCTGAAGTGCACCGAGGCCGTGGACAATCACACCGAGACTCGCGAGCTTGGCGAGTTCATGGATTTCTGTGACCAGTACATCATCGGCGATAACGGCATGCTCGTGGACATGCGCTTCATGCCGCGCATCACCGAAGGCGAAATTCGCATTCTGCTGGTCGGTCCGCACCCGGTCTTCGTGGTTCACAAGAAGCCGGCCGAGGGCGGCGACGCTTTCTCCGCAACCTTGTTCTCTGGCGCGAAGTACACCTACAACAAGCCGGAAGAATGGCAGGACCTCATCGATATGTTTGCTGAGGCTCGCCCCGTCATTGCTGAGAACCTCGGTGGTGACAATATCCCGTTGATCTGGACAGCTGATTTCATGCTGGCAGACGGCGAGGACGGCGAGGACACTTACGTTCTCGGCGAGATCAACTGTTCCTGTGTTGGCTTCACCTCCGAGCTGGATATGGGTATCCAGGAGCTCGTTGCTCAGGAGGCCATCAAGCGCGTTGAGGCTGCTAACAAGTAGTCTCCACAGCTAAGAAAGCCGCACCAATTTGGTGCGGTTTTTGCTTTACGACGTCCTTGCGATGCCTACCTATTCCAGAACTGGGAGACCGAATAGCCGTAGCGATACAGAGCTCGGCGCACGACAGGTAGCGACAGTCCGATCACACTGGATGAGTCGCCATTGATGCCATCGACAAACCAGCCGCCTAGAGCCTCCAAGGTAAACGCGCCAGCGCACTTCAGTGGCTCGCCCGTCGCAGCGTAGGCGCGGATGTCCTCTTCTGGGACTTCAGCGAAATCGAGAGAAGTAATCGCCACCTCAAGGTGCTCGCCCTTTGGCGTCACGACACAGTGACCAGTAATCAGCTCAGCCGTCCGGCCGCTCTGTTGGTGCCAGCGCTCAATGGTCTTTTCTTCCGTGTGGGGCTTGCCCTGCAACTTTCCGTCGAGAAGCAGCATTGAATCCCCGCCAATGACAATGTCATTGGAGTAGGCCGGAGAGACAGCGTGTGCCTTGGCCTGTGCGAGTTCCTCGACGATGCGTACCGGCGATGCGTCCGGCAGTGCGGCGATGACGGCATCTTCGTTGACGTTGGGTGCGACCGTGATGGGCTCGATGCCAGCTGAGCGCAGAATGTGCAGTCGCGAAGGAGACGTGGAAGCCAGGATGATTCGGGGGCTGCTCATAGCTTCTGAGTTTAGTGAGGTCGGAATGGGAAAGCCTAATTTTTGTGGCAAACATGTGTGGGGTCGGTCCGATTGTAAAAATGCGCAGATTCTTAGATGGCAGCTCTCCTCTAACGGTGTAAAGTAAAGTTGACATCAAGTTAAAGAAAGTACACAGATGAGTGGGGAAGATCGTTCGAACCATGTCAGGAGATACCGGCGCTGGCTGGAGCTAAGCCAAGCGGATTTAGCCACGCAGGTGGAAGTCTCGCGGCAAACCATTGCAAATATCGAGCGGGGAAATTACTCGCCTTCGGTGTATTTGGCGTTGCGTATCTGCAAGGTCCTGGGGAAAACAGTCGAAGAAATTTTTGGTGAGGAAGGAAACTGACAATGTCCTATGCGGATGTCGTAATTGAACGCAACAGTGCCACGGTGGACGATGAGTATCAGCAGATGTTGCTGCATAAGTCCTACACGTATGGGTTCACGATGATGATGTGGGCTAACTACGTGCTTGCAACGGTACTGATTTGGCTCATTCCAGAGCCGAAGATGGTGGGGGTGACTGTGGCAATCATCTTGATGCCACTGGTTGGTCTCCTGTTTTCGCAGCGGTGGTTGCGACGTCAGGTGCCAATGCCGAAGATTAATGGTCTTACAAAAGGGGAGATTGCAGCAGTCGTGGTCGTCATTGGGCTGTGGCTGATCGGTTTTATCAGAGTGCAAATGCTCTCTGAGGTGAGCGCTGGTGGGGTGCCATCGGTTTCGTGGGAATCCATCGCTGGCGCTGTGGTAGGTGCTGTCGTCGGTTTGGCTTTTGTCTTTTTCCTGTTCAAGGTGGTGTGGCCAGCAGCTCGTAACCGCGATCAGCGCCGTCTGGACCGTGAGCTTGATGATGAGCTTGGCGTTGACTCTCTGGAAGACAAGAACTAATGCCGACGAGAATTAAAGCTGACCAGGGCTAGTTCAGGTCAGTAATCGGACAAATCAGCTGTCACCAACTGACGGCATCCTTCTCGCTCAATCGCGGTCTTTCAATAAATGCTGCTGCCACGATGGGCGCTGTGGAATCACAACCGGAGGGCCCATTTCTGTTACCTGCACTGTTGCGCCGTATACTTCCGCGATTGTGGCTTCTGTCAGGACCTCGTTAGGGGTGCCAGTGCACACCAGGTGGCCAGCGGACAGCAGTGCAATACGGTCGCTGTACTGGCCCGCCAAAGTCAGGTCGTGTACGGCTGCAATAACGGTTAACCCAGATTCGTGGCGGATATCATCGATCAGTTCCATCACCTGTTGCGCCATGCCGATATCCAGGGCGGAAGTGGGTTCATCGAGAAGCAGGACATCAGGTTCCTGTGCCAGGGCGCGTGCTAGCACTACTCGTTGGAGTTCGCCGCCCGAGACGTCGTTAAGCGTGCGCTGTGCATAAGCGACCAAATCCAGACGAGACATCACGGCGTCGACGATTCCGCCGTCGCGACCGCGATACGGAGTGCGACCGAGAGCGATGTAGTCGCGGATTCGTAGCCCCTCCGGGACGATTGGGCGTTGTGGCATGAGTGCGATTTTCTGAGCGAGCTTGCGTCGTGGAGTATTTCGTGGGCGAATACCCGCGATTTCGATATCGCCGTGGCAACGGTTGAGTCCGGCGATGCAGCGCAGCAGGGTGGATTTGCCACAACCGTTCGGGCCAATAAGGCTTAGCCACTCGCCCTTGTGGGCCGATAGCGAAATGTCTCGCAGCGATGGGTCGTCGGCGCCGGGGTAGCGGAATTCGATGTGCTGGCAGTTCAGAAAGAGCGTCATGAGTGTCCCTTTGACTTGCCGTACCGGCGCAGTAGATAGAGGAAAAATGGTCCGCCAATTGCAGCAGTAACTACGCCCACCGGAACCTCAGCGGGTGCCAGTACCGTTCGGCCGACGATGTCCGCGAGCTGTAGGAACATTGCGCCGACAAGAACCGCCAGGGGTAGCAATAGTCGATGCCCGGGTCCGACAAGAAGCCGCAAAGTGTGTGGCACGATGATTCCCACAAACCCAATTAGTCCGGACATGCTCACCGCAGCGGCAGTAATCAAAGTGGCGGCGCAGACCATCACCACACGCACGAGCTTCACGTTCAGACCAAGCGATGCCGCCTCGGAATCCCCGACGCTCAACACATCAAGGCTTCGTGACGACGCGACGATGACGCACACGCCCAGTGCAATCGGTAGCGCCACGGTGAGTACGGATTTCCACGTCGCGGTACCGAGCTGACCGAGCGTCCAGCCGTAGACCTGTCGGAGGGACTCTTCGTTGCGCTGCAGTAGAAACTGCTGCATTGCATTGGCGAAGGCAGCTACCGCCACACCTGCCAAGATGACAGTAACTGGAGAGGAACGGTCACCCAGCGACGTGCCCGCTATGTAAGTGACCGCTACTGCGAGAACACCGCCGAGGAAGCCCATCAGTGGAATCGCTGCGGAAGCTACACCGAAGAGGATTGCAATCGTCACGGCTAGGGAAGCTCCAGAAGAGATACCGAGGAGGTATGGATCCGCCAGCGGATTACGGAACACCGCTTGGTAAGCCGCACCTGCAGTGGCCAGAGCCGCGCCGACCAATGCGGCCATCACCACGCGGGGAAGTCGCACATTAAAGAGCATCGCCGACTGCCGAGCAGTCAGTGCAGCCTCATTCCCGCCAATGAGGCCGCCAGAGAGCGCGTGAAACACGCCGGCTATCGGCAGGGGCGCGGCACCGGTGAACACGCCCACCACAAGCGTTGCCGCTAAGGCAATTGAGGCAAGAGCAATAGGCAAGGTGCCTTTGGGAATGAATGACAACAATTCCTCGCTACCGTGTCGTTAATGTGACGCTAAAATACGGCTACTGAGCCGGGGTTGGTACCTGCTGACGCGATTTCAATGCCTCGGCAATCTCCTGAATGAGCTGTGGGAGTCGCGGCCCCCAACGGCTGGCTAGATTTGGATCGAGTGGAATGATTTGCTTGTTCTTCACCGCAGAAATCTCGGTCCAGCCGGGGCGGGAGGCAACGTCTTCCTCGGTCACGCCGCCGGCATCACCATGGTCGGCTAGGAAAATGAGATCCGGGTTTGCCTGGATAATCGCCTCATTTGTTAACTGTGGGTAATCATCGCCCGCTCCAGCGACGGATTTTAGACCAAACAACGAGTAGGCCTGACCAATGAAGGTGGCATCACCAGCGCTGTACAGCGTCGAATCCGCTTCGTGGAAGTAACTCAGTCCCGCATTGCGAATATCCGAATCAACGCTGTCGACAGTGGCCTCAATCTCTTTTTTCATCCTGCCAACTAGTTTTTGCGCATTATCAGCATGACCGGTGCGCTCACCAACTTGCTCAATCTGGTCGTATGCCTGCTTAAAAGTTGTGGCAGCGGGCAGGAGCAGCAACTCAATGTCGACAGCATCCAGAGCGGTGCCAAGGCCGTTTGCGTCGTCGCTAGCAATTACCAAATCCGGATCTTCTGCAATCACGGCCTCTGGGTTGGGATTAAAGCCACTGAAGTCGCGCCGAGGTGCGTTCTCGGGGACGTCGGAAAGCGAGTCGACTGCAACAACCTGGTCGCCGGCGCCAATCTCATAGAGCGTCTCAGTAGCGGTGGGGGATAGTGAGACGATTCGCTTAGCGACGTTGCCCGAACCCCCAGTCGATTTATCTGAGGGGGTATCGGCGGCATCGTCGGAGGTAGTGCAGCCGACGAGGAATAGCATCAGTGCGCATAGTCCAGCGGAAAGTGACTTAATCTTCATGGCCTTAAATCTTAATGTCAATGATTAAAGCGCCACCGTCGGAAAACCCGATGATGGCGCTTCGTGCTAGCGAATCGACGCAGTTAGCGTGCGGTAACGACTACGCGGTAAACGGTAGCTGTACTAGTAGAAATGGACGTTGCGGAACGTACCCGGTACGTGCTGGTGCGGCTGGTGGAACCCCTCTTCCAGCCGGCCCCAGTCGTTACGCGGGCCGCGGTCCTCTGGGGCACCGCCAGCTGCTGCCATACCCGCGAACAAAAGCGCGAGCGTGGCAGTTTCAGCGTCAGACGGGTTGCCCTTGAGGACGGACATGAACGGTGCAGCCGGGACCGCAGCGGCGTCCTTGTCTTCGGTTGCTGGGGTGTTTTTGGAATCGGTCACAGCGGAATGTTCCCATGCTTCTTGGCGGGTACGTTAACAACCTTGCGGTCCAGCAGACGCAGACCCTCAATGATCTGGCCGCGGGTCTCGCTCGGCGGGATAACGGCATCGATGAAGCCGCGCTCAGCAGCCATGTACGGGTTGACCAGGGTGGCCTCGTACTCTGCCTCGTACTCCTTCTGCAGTGCGACGACATCCTTGCCCTCGGCCGCAGCAGCCTTGAGCTCCTTGCGGTAGATGAAGCCGACAGCACCGGAAGCACCCATGACCGCAATCTGAGCGGTCGGCCATGCCAGGTTGATGTCAGCGCCCATGTCCTTGGAGCCCATCACACAGTAAGCTCCGCCGTAAGCCTTACGGGTGATGACGGTAATCTTCGGAACGGTGGCCTCAGCGTACGCGTACAGCAGCTTGGCGCCACGGCGGATGATGCCGTCGAACTCTTGGTTGGTGCCCGGCAGGAAGCCTGGAACGTCAACCAGCATGATGATCGGAATGTTGAAGGCGTCACAGGTGCGGACGAAGCGAGCCGCCTTCTCGGATGCCTTGATGTCGAGGCAGCCAGCGAACTGAATCGGCTGGTTGGCAACGAAACCTACCGAGCGCCCCTCCACGCGACCGAAGCCGATGACCACGTTCTGTGCGTAGTCCTCCTGAATCTCCAGGAAGTCCTCGTCGTCGACCAGGCGGGTGATGACGTCCTTGATGTCGTACGGCTGGTTCGGGGAGTCCGGAATCAGGGTGTCGAGCTCGAGGTCAGTCTCAGTGATGTTGTCAGCGATGGAGCCCTCGAACGGCTCAGCCTCCATGCGAGGAGCCTCAGCGCGGTTGTTGGACGGCAGGTAGCTGACCAATTCCTGAACGAATGTCAGAGCGTCTTCGTCATCAGCAGCGGTGTAGTGCGAAGTACCGGAGGTGCTCATGTGAGTGCCAGCGCCACCCAGCTCGTCCTGTGTGACCTCTTCGCCAGTGACGGTCTTAATAACGTCCGGGCCGGTGATGAACATCTTGGAAGTGCCATCGACCATGACAATGAAGTCGGTCAGAGCCGGGGAGTAGACGTGTCCACCAGCGCAGGCACCCATGATCAGGGAAATCTGTGGGATAACACCCGATGCCTGGGTGTTCCGGAAGAAGATCTGGGAGTAGAGGCCGAGGGAAACAACGCCCTCCTGGATGCGGGCGCCAGCACCCTCGTTGATGCCGATAATTGGGACACCGGTCTTGATGGCCAGATCCATGATCTTGACAATCTTTTCACCGTAGACTTCACCGAGCGCGCCACCGAAGATGGCGCCGTCCTGCGAGAAGACACAGACCTGGCGGCCATCGATGGTGCCGTAACCGGTCACAACGCCATCAGTGACAGGGCGCTTGGCATCGAGGCCGAAGTTCTTGGAGCGGTGACGTGCGAGAGCGTCAACCTCCACGAACGAGCCTTCGTCCAAGAGGAACTCGATACGCTCACGAGCGGTCATCTTGCCCTTGTTGTGGACGCGGTCAATACCGGCCTGGCCCATTGGGGCCTGGGTCTCTGCGAGACGGGCTCGCAGATCGGCCAGTTTTCCAGCAGTAGTGGTCAAATCCGGGGTTTCACCGGTTGATGTATTTGCGGCAGTCGTCATGCCAACTAGTTTACGTTTCGAAAACGGGGGGAGGTAGTTGGGGGCAATCGCTGTTAACAAAAGTAGGGGTAATGACTAGCTCGTTGTTCAGCAAAAAGCCTGCTCTTACAGTGGAATATTGCCATGCTTGCGCGCAGGCCACGGTACTTTCTTTGAAGTTAGAAGGCGCAGATTTTTTATCACCCGAGTTCGTGTCTCGGAGGGGAGGATGACTTCATCAATTAACCCCCGTTCGGCGGCGCGATAAGGCGTGAGCATGTGTTGCTCGTATCCCTTTTCCAGTTCAGCAATGAGTTCTTTCACACTCTCGGGAGTGCCAAATCTATCGGCCGCTGGGTCTGTTGCGAGAGCTGCTTCGGTGGCGGTTCGAATCTCGGCACGATGGAGGAAGCGTACTGCGCCAGAGGCACCCATCACGGCGATCTGTGCCGTCGGCCAAGCCAGATTTACATCCGCGCCGAGCCCCTTTGATCCCATCACGCAATACGCGCCGCCGTAGGCTTTGCGCATGGTGACGGTGATTTTAGGAACGGTTGCTTCTGCATACGCATAGAGCAATTTAGCGCCACGGCGCAGAATTCCCTGGTGTTCTTGATTCGAGCCGGGGAGAAAGCCTGGTACATCCACGAGAAAGACGAGTGGAATGTTGAAACAATCGCAGGTTCGGACGAATCGCGCGGCCTTCTCCGCTGCATCGATATCTAGGCAGCCCGCAAATTCCATGGGCTGATTAGCGACAAACCCAACGGATTGACCGTTGAGACGGCCAAGGCCAATTACGACATTGGCTGCCCGGTTTTCCTGGATTTCCAGGAACTCCGCATCGTCGCAAAGCGCGTAGATGACTTCATGCACGTCGTACGGTGTGGAAGGGCTGTCGGGAATGAGACTGTCAAGGGTGCGGTCGGTGTCGGTGATTTCGTCACTGGCGTCGGAGTCCCAGCTGGGCGCGGGGGAGGTTGTGTTGTTGGGGAGGTAGTCGAGCAAATCGCAGACCCAGTCGAGTCCATCTTGTTCGCTAGTGGCGGTGTAGTGGGAGTTTCCGGCGACTTCCATATGTGTGTCGGCGCCGCCAAGCTCGTGCTGGCTGATTTTTTCGCCGGTGACTGTTTCAATTACGTCAGGGCCGGTGACAAACATGCGGGAGTTTTCCTCCACCATGACAACGAAGTCCGTCAGCGCTGGGGAGTAGGCATTTCCACCTGCGCAGGCACCAAAAATGACTGAAATCTGCGGAATGACGCCGCTGGCACGAACGTTGTGGTGGAACGTCTGGGCAATAAAATCCAGTGAGACTGCGCCATCTTGGATGCGGGCGCCGGCACCTTCGTACATGCCAATAAGGGGACGGCCGGTAGTGATGGCAAGGTCCTGAATCTTGACCATCTTTTCGCCGTAGACCTCTCCGAGTGCACCACCGAAGATTGTGCCGTCCTGGGAAAAGATGCAGACCTCGCGGCCGTCTATGGTTCCCCAACCGGTGATAATTCCGTCCGTCACGGGACGTTTGGTTTCCATTCCAAATGCGGTAGTGCGGTGGCGTGCTAGCGCATCGAATTCGACAAAAGACCCTTCGTCCAGCAGGTAGTCAATGCGCTCGCGGGCATTCATGCGCTCAGTCAGTTTGAGCTTGTCGTAGCCTCGCGACCCCATCGGAGTCAGTGCAGCAGTGCGTCGGCGTAGAAGGTCTTCATTGAGAAAAGCGGTGGTGTGTTGCTCCGCCGCCAAACGTGAGGAAATAGTCATGTTATGGAATGTAGTGTTTGAGAAGGAAAATAGTAAAGCAGGTGAGCTGTGATGATTCTCACGCTGTCGTCCCCTTGAGAAAGGCCTCGACGCGCTGAATCCGGCCATAGCGCTAGACTGCTGTGCATGACCGACCCCCGAATTGTTGCTTCCCGCAAGCCTCTTGATGCCGCGCGTGTGCGCGCAGCCGCGCCGGGCTGGAGTTCCATTGAGGTTGTCGAAACCACTGGTTCGACCAATGCCGACCTTCGGAAACAGGCGGCACTGGGGCAGGTGGCAGATCTCAGTGCGCTCATCGCCTCGGAGCAGACCGCAGGTCGCGGTCGGCTGAGCCGTAGTTGGACAGCTCCGGAAGGTGCATCCATTGCGCTCAGCACACTGCTGCGCCCGCAAGGGCTCGCACCGGAGCAGCTGGGGCTCTTGCCCTTAGTCGCAGGTCTCGCAGTCGTCGATGCTGTCGTAGAGGTCGTGGGTCTGGTGCCTGAGCGCGTATCCCTGAAGTGGCCGAACGATGTCCTGGTTGACGGTCGTAAGCTCTGCGGAATTCTGGTAGAGGCTGCTTCGCTGACGCCACCAGCTCTCATTCCAGGAATCGGCATCAATGTTTCTCTGCAGGAAGACGAGTTGCCTGTGCCACACGCCACTTCGCTATACCTGGCGGGCGCAGACAATCTCGACCGCGACGACATCTCCGCTGGTGTGCTGCGTGCGCTGGGACGTCGTCAAGCACAGTGGCGAAAGGGCGATGCTGAGTTGCTGCGGGACTACGAGGCGGTGTGCGCGACCATCGGCTCGAACGTGCGCGTGGAGTTGCCGGGGGATCGCGTGCTGGTCGGCAAGGCGGTTGGTGTGCGTGCCGACGGCGAATTGATTGTCACCGACGAAGCTGGCACAAGCCACTTTGTTGCGGCCGGTGACGTGTTCCATGTTCGTGCCACTGACGGCGGCTATGCATCCCCGCAGACTGACTCGGACCGGAGGTAGTGCTGTATGGCCTTTCCCGATGATGAGTTGGACACGCGCGAGGCAATTCTGCTGGACACCAATCCAACTTTTGGTCGGCTGGTGTGGCCGCTCTTGGAGCTCATGGTTATCACTGGCGTCTGCTGGTTGCTGATTGGCTTTATCGACGGCCCTGCGATTGCTCCGGGAGACTTACAGGGTGTGCGTCAGCTGCTGCTGTTTGCGTGGCTGGGACTTATTCTCTGGCGCGTTGTTCGTCCGGTACTAAGTTGGCTGGGGGAGCGGTTTGTGCTGACTGATAGGCGGATTATTTTGCGCCGCGGCATTGTGCGTCCGCAGGTGGTCTCGATTGATCTGCGTTCGGTGCGTGCGGTCAATCGCAAAGGCGGAGTGTTGTATCTGCACACGCGAAGCTTCGGCCCGCCGCTCGCTGTGGAAGATATTCCCAGCTCCCGCAAGGTGGCTAAGTTGGTCTCCCGGTTGACTTAGAATTTTGGGTCATAACCTACAATCAGGGGTGTGATTGCTTCGGATACCCCTGAAAACTCCACTAATTCCGCTTCTGATTCCGCTGCAGCGCTAACTGCTGCGCAGCATCCCGCGCATGCTGATGGCGTGCCGGTTGTGGCGGTGATTGGTGATGGTCAGCTGGCTCGTATGATGCAGACTGAGGCCATTGAACTGGGACAGTCCATCCGTTTGCTTGCCGGTTCGCCGGATTCTTCCGCAGCGCAGGTGTGTGCGGACGTTATCATCGGCGACTACCACGTCTGGGAGGACGTTGAACGCACTGTCGCTGGTGCGCAGGCCGTGACTTTTGACCATGAGCACGTTCCCACCGATTTTCTCAACAAGCTGACCGAGATGGGCTACTCGGTTCAGCCTCAGCCTTCAGCGTTGCTGTACGCGCAGGATAAGCTGCTGATGCGCCAGCGCCTGGAGGAACTGGGTGCTCCGGTACCTGCCTACGCTGCTATCGAGTCCGTCCAGGATGCCGAGGCCTTCTTCGACCGCGTTGACGGCGCCGTCTGCCTGAAGGCCCGCCGTGGCGGTTACGACGGTCACGGCGTGTGGTTCCCGAAGGACCGCGAGGATTTGCACACGCTTGTCGACGAACTGTTGGGCAAGGACGTTCCTCTGATGGCCGAGCGGAAGGTCGCGCTGGTTCGCGAGCTGTCGGCCATGTGTGCGCGCACGCCGTCGGGTGAGGTCAAGGCCTGGCCCGTCCTCGAGTCCGTGCAGCGTGACGGCATCTGTGTCGAGGCGATCTGCCCGGCACCAGGGCTTTCCGACGAGCTTGCGAGCGCGGCCGAAAAGCTTAGTGTGACCATCGCTTCCGAACTGGGCGTGACCGGTGCACTGGCAGTCGAGCTGTTCGAGACCGTCGATGCCGATGGCAATCCGGAGATCTTTGTCAACGAGTTGGCGATGCGCCCGCACAACACTGGCCACTGGTCGCAGGACGGCTGTGAGACCAGCCAGTTTGAGCAGCACCTGCGTGCAGTTGCTGATATGCCACTGGGTTCCACTCGCCCGACTGCACCGGTGACGGTGATGGTCAATACGCTGGGTGGCGAAGAGGCCTCGGACGTGCCGATCGCGCAGCGCTTTGCTGAGGTATGGCGCCGCTTCCCATCGGTGAAGATTCACTGGTACGGCAAGGATTGGCGCCCAGGACGTAAGCTGGGTCACGTCAACCTGTGCGGTTATGACGCAAGCGCGGAGGGCATTGCCGAGACCCGTCGAATTGCCAACCTAGCTGCTGGTTACGTAGTCGATGGAGTATGGGCAGACGGCTACACGGCATGAAGCTAGCGCCGATTAAAGCTAGCGCCTTTAAAAATTAGATTGCTATCTCAAGGAGACAACATTGGCTGAAGCAAACCAGGTGGCAAGCCCGAAGCTGGCCAACGCAACCGGTCCGTTGGTTGGTCTGATTATGGGGTCGGACTCAGATTGGCCGACCATGGAGCCGGCAGCTGAGGTACTGGCTGAGTTCGGAATTCCGTTTGAGGTAGGCGTGGTCTCTGCGCACCGTACTCCGGAACGCATGATTGATTACGCAAAGTCGGCCGCTGACAAGGGCTTGCGCTGCATTATCGCAGGTGCCGGTGGTGCTGCGCACCTACCGGGCATGGTGGCATCTGCCACTCCGCTGCCGGTTATCGGCGTGCCCCGTGCACTCGAGAACCTGGAGGGCGTCGACTCGCTGCTGTCGATTGTTCAGATGCCGGGCGGCGTTCCGGTGGCAACCGTCGGCGTGGGCGGCGCTAAGAATGCTGGCCTGCTGGCTGTGCGTATCCTCTCGGCTGGTTACCCGGAGCTCATTGTGGCGATGGAGAACTACCAGGCCAATATGCGCGATGAAGTCCTGGAAAAGGACGAGCGCCTGCGCAAGAAGCTGATGGGTGAGTAGGGCGTCCAGCCAGCCCCCCCCCACGCTACCCGCGCATATGAACTGCGGGGTAGTGGAACGTGTCCGGGTCGGCGGTCTCCCAGGCTTCGGCCCAGTTGTGGAAGCGAGTTCCGCTCAGCAGCTCGCCTGGCTGCAGCCAGTTGTAGAGCTCCGCGTAGGTCTCACCGACCTGCTCATTGGTGCGCCGCAGCAGGTGGGATGGCCCCAGCTCAGAGAAGCTATTCAGGCCCATCGATGCCAATAGGCTAGCTGCTTCCGCGACCGTAGCATTGTGATAGTTGGCCACACGCTGACCCTTGTCGTCGACATCGAGGGCCTTCCACAAGCTCGAATCCTGGGTAGCCACACCCACCGGGCAGGTGTTTGTGTGACATAGCTGAGATTGAATACAGCCGGTGGCCATCATCATGCCGCGAGCCGAGTTCACAAAGTCAGCGCCGATGCACATGCGCTTCACAATGTCGAAGCCAGTAATGACCTTGCCGGACGCACCGAGCTTAATGCGATCTCTCAGACCGGCACCTACGAGCGCGTTATGGACGAGAATCAGGCCGTCGGTAAGCGGTAGGCCAACGCGGTCGGAGTATTCCAGTGGTGCAGCGCCGGTGCCGCCTTCAGCGCCGTCGACGATAATGAAATCCGGTGTGATGTTCTCTTCCAGCATGGCCTTGCACACGGCGAGGAACTCAAGCTGGGAGCCAACACACAGCTTGAAACCGACCGGCTTGCCCCCGTTGAGCTCACGCATGGTGCCCATAAACCGAACAAGTTCACGCGGGGTGGAGTAGACGCGGTGGTACGGCGGGCTCATCACACCCTTGCCAACTGGTACGTGGCGAGTAGCCGCGATCTCTTCATTGACTTTGTGCCCTGGCAGCATGCCGCCGAGTCCCGGCTTTGCACCCTGGCTAACTTTGAGATAGGTCGCCTTGACCTGCGGAATCGTAGCCTTTTCGCGGAAGAGTTCCGGGTCGAAGTCGCCATCCTCAGTACGTGCACCGAAGTAACCGGACCCCAGCTGCCAATAAAGGTCGGCACCATACTTCAAGTGGTAAGGGCTGATAGCGCCCTCGCCAGTGTCCTGTACGAAGTTGCCCAGCTTCGCGCCCTTATTCATTGCCATGACAGCGTTAGGGGACAGAGAGCCGAAACTCATGGCTGAGATGTTGAAGATAGACGCTGAGTACGGCTGGGTGCAGTCCGGGCCACCGATATCTACGCGCGGATCCTCGATGACGTGTTGGCTCGGCGCCATCGAGTGGCGGACGTACTCGTAGCCGGGCGCGTTAATCTTTCGCTCAGTACCGAAGGACTTCTTTGAGGACAGCCCCTTCGCACGCTCGTAGACCACGGTACGAGTATCGCGGTCGAACGGAGCGCCGTCGAAATTGCGCTCGATGAAGTACTGCTGCATCTCAGGGCGAATGGTCTCACCCATGTAGCGCAGATGGCCGATGACCGGGAAGTTCCGCAAGATGGAGTGCTTCCGCTGAAGCATGTCATAGATAGCCACAACATCCAGGAAGAGGATGAAAGCCATCAGAATCCACCACCACGGGCTCAAATCCCATACAGCCAGTGCGCCCAAGACGTTGATGAGGGCGAGAATCGCAAGAATATATGGTCGGGTAATCACGGTTTCCAGGTTATCGCGACTGCCGAAAGCGCCTCTCGTCGGAGGGGACGTGATTAAATCACACGGGCTTTTTCGGCCGTAGAAATAGCAGCGACACGCTCGTTATCGCCACCGCGCACGACGACGGCAGCACCTCCATGAACCCAAGCGGACAGCACATTACGTGCCCATTTATCCGCGCTGACCTGTGAAGAATCAGGTTCCAGCCAGCCGTCGGAAACAATGCGAGAACCGGGCGTGAGCTGCATTTCATCCGCGTAGTCTCCAGCCGACGAAAGCAGATTAGCAGCAGACTTCTCCCCAATAACGGGGGTTTGGTCGGAGTCCGGGCCTGCGCCTAGATACGCGTCTGGGTGGAAACGAACTTCCGGACCGAAGTCAATGATTCCCGGTGGAATATCATCACCGCATTCCACGACACCGCGGCCAAAGGGGTCGTCGGTAAGCACTGCGATGTAGGCATCCGAGAACTTCTCTTCCCACGTGCTGACGTTGCTGACAGTGGTGAATACGACCAGCGGCTCTTCATCGCTAACGGTGACGCCAGCACGCTCGCAGCCCAGGATGATGCAGGCGGACTGCCAGATTAACGGCAAATCAATCCATACTTGGTCTCCGGCGACGAGGTCGAACTCATCGTGCAGCATGTTGGCGATCTTGCTGGCCCAGTTGTCCAGGGTTTGGGCCGACAAATCGGTACGACCGCCGGTAGTTTCGTCATAACAGGTCAAACGAGGCACGGACGGGTCGGCCTCGAGAAGTGTCTTCAGAATCTCCACGCCTCCAAGGGTAACGAGATTCTCTCCAGGCCGTCGGGAAGAGTCACCTAACTCAACAGCAGGGTGAACAAAAGGACCGTCGGCAAGCAGGCGATTGTCGTAATCACGCCACAATCGCGCGCCTGCTCAAGGTTCCGGCCGAAGCGGGAGGCGAAGGTGTAGACGTTCTGGGCTGTCGGCAGGCCGGCGATAATCACAGCTGCCAGCAGCGCATGCCCGCTGAGACCAAAGACAAAATGGCCGAACAGGAGAGCCAGCGCGGGGTGCAGGAAAAGCTTCAGCGTAGACGCCACCACAACGGCGCGACGAGGGGAGCGGCCGGCTTCCATAAACGGCATGCCATGCAAACTAATACCGAAGGCCAAAAGTGCCATTGGCACCGCGGCCTGCCCCAATAGCCCCACTGGATGCGCTACGAACTGAGGTACTTCGATAGCAAACGCATTAACCGCAAGTCCCACCATCGCCGCCAGAAAGATCGGGTTCTTCAGCGGTGCCATGATGACATTGCGCGGTCGGAAATGACCGCGGTTAGTGAGGATTTCCAGCACCGTCATGGAAGCGGGCGCATAGAAGGCAATCTGAAAGATAAGGGCTGGGACGACGGCGGTAGCGTCGTGAAGCACTGCGACTGCGATGGGCACGCCGAGATTAGCGACGTTGTTGTAACTCGACGACATCGCGCCGACCACAGCATCGGCACCGCGCTGTTTGAACATGGGTGCCACAAAGATCCGGTAAAACGCCGCCGTGCCAAGCGCCGACAGTGCCGCGACGCCAAACGCCGAACCGAAGATGCTCGCCGAATCCGCCGTCGCGAGCGTGTGCGCGAGCATGCACGGCATCGCAATCCAGAACACGACCATATTCAGGGTAAAAGATGCCCGCTTATCGACGATCTCACTGCGCCCAAACAACCAGCCAACAATGATCAGTACTGCGACGGAACCAAAGCCGGTGAATATTTCGGTGAGAGCGGGCATAAGTGCATATTTTAGACAATAAAAAACGGACCCAATCCAATCCCCTCGGTGGGGAAGGACTGAGTCCGTTTTACGCTGTTATCGCATGTATCGTCATGCGGCCAGCGCGTAAATAAGGCCTTTCGGCGGGTATTCGAATAATCGGCTCCCGCCGACCAGCCATCTTTAGCGGCTGGTGAACGGCAGGAGTGCCATCTCGCGGGCGTTCTTCACAGCGGTAGCGACCTGGCGCTGCTGCTGCGGAGTCAGACCGGTGACGCGGCGGGAACGAATCTTGCCACGGTCAGAGATGAACTGGCGGAGCAGGTTAATGTCCTTGTAATCAACCTTCTCAACGCCTGCGGCCTTGAGCGGGTTCTTCTTCGGGCGGCGGGACTGCTCCATCCGCGCCTTCTTGTTAGAGTGATTGCGCTTCATTGGTGCTCCTCGACTTACCAGCTGGACTTACGGACGCCCGGGAGTTCGCCACGGTGGGCCATCTCACGAACGCGGACACGGGACAGACCGAACTTGCGGAGGTAGCCGCGCGGGCGACCATCTGCAGCGTCACGGTTGCGGACGCGAATCGGGGACGCGTCACGTGGCTGACGGTTCAGCTCGTACTGTGCGTCCATGCGCTCTTCGTCAGTGGAGTGCGGGGACTTGATGATGCGCTTCAGTTCAGCGCGACGTTCTGCATAACGAGCGACGATTTCCTTGCGCTGCTCGTTCTTGGCAATCTTGGACTTCTTAGCCATGAATTAGCGCTCCTCGCGGAATTCGACGTGCTTGCGGACAACCGGATCGTACTTCTTAATGGTGATACGGTCCGGGGTATTGCGCTTGTTCTTACGGGTCACGTAGGTGTAACCGGTGCCCGCAGTGGACTTCAGCTTGATGATTGGACGAATGTCATTACGTGCCATTTTTTAGATCTTCTCCCCACGTGCACGAATCTGAGCAACAACAGCCTCGATACCGTACTTGTCGATGGTCTTCAGACCCTTCGGGGACACATTCAGAGTGATGTGACGCCCCTCAGAGGCGAGGTAGAACTTCTTACGCTGCACGTTGGGGTTCCAACGGCGCGACGTGCGCCGGTGAGAGTGGGACACGGTCTTGCCGAAAGACGGCTTGCGTCCCGTAACCTGGCAAATCGCCGACATAGGGATTCCTTTGCTTCCTTGCCGCCCAATGCCGACATCACTGGTGCGCCACGCCGGATTATTGAATAACCGAGGATTCCACCTGGCCTTTTCCGGGGCGCTGCCCACTGACACTCGACGCTGAGCGCGTAAACGAATAACTAGACAACAGCGAGAGAACAGTTTACACACGAGTTGCGGGATAACCTAATCGCTGTTCCGCTGTGGTTTTCTCGGCGCGACTCTCGAGCGGCATCATAGAGTTCGTGCTTGTCGACGGGCTTTAGTGTAGGGCCCTTTTTTAATTTTCGGGCTCGAGCCTGTAATATTCCATCGAGTGTCACATGCCGGTTTGTAGAGATATTGACCTGGCGCGTGTCATTGTAAGTCGTGTTCGTACCCAACTCAGGCACGATTCTCTCGCTCTTAGCTGGGGGAAAGCGACCTGAAGTTCAATCCTGAGGGAAACGAGAATTAATGAAGAAGGACATCCATCCTGATTACCACCCGGTGGTTTTCAAGGACGCAGGCACGGGTCACTCTTTCCTTACCCGTTCCACCGCCACCTCCGACCGCACTGTCGAGTGGGAAGACGGTAACGAGTACCCGCTGATCGTCGTTGACGTCACCAGCGAGTCGCACCCATTCTGGACCGGCGCTCAGCGTGTCATGGACACCGCTGGTCGCGTCGAGAAGTTCCAGCGTCGTTACGGTAACCGCATTCGCCGCGCGAAGAAGAACTAAGAATAGGAGGGGAATAAGAAAATGGCAGTACCAAAGCGTCGCATGTCGCGTGCTAACACCCGCGCTCGCCGTTCCCAGTGGAAGAGCAACAACGTCGCTCTCCAGGAAGTCAAGGTAAACGGCCGCGTCTACAACGTTCCTCGTCGCATCGCCAAGGCTGTTCAGCTCGGCCTGGTTGACGTCGAGAAGTTCTAACGCGCATCTTTTAGGATGCTGACAACGTTCCTCGCTGAACCGCAGAGCGCTTCGCGCGCCCAGAGTGCGTTCAGTGCGTAAGGAACAGTTGATAGAGAGCTTTTAAACCTCACCCCATCGCCTGTACTCGGCGATGGGGTGAGGTTTTTTGAGTTCTATGCCCCGGTTTGAGTTCTATGGCCAGGTTTTATGGGAGCTCTCTCACGAAGAATCTGTGTCACATTTACACTCGCCTTATATTTTCAAGGCACAATGGGCAGTATGAAGATTTTGGTAGTTGATGACGATCAAGCGGTACGCGAAGCGTTGCGGCGATCGTTGACTTTTAATGGCTACACGGTCGAGCTCGCCGAGGACGGTGCAGAGGCCTTGGAAAAGATTGCCAAGGAACGTCCGGATTTGGCCATTTTGGATGTCATGATGCCGAAGCTCGACGGTCTCGATGTTTGCCGTCGGCTGCGCAGCGAAGGCGATGATCTGCCGGTCATGATGTTGACCGCACGCGATTCGGTCTCCGAGCGCGTAGCTGGTCTTGATGCCGGCGCAGATGACTACCTGCCCAAGCCTTTCGCATTGGAAGAGCTGCTCGCTCGTGTGCGTTCACTCCTTCGTCGTTCTGCTCTGGAAGTGCCTGCGATGGAGGATGCCGCAACTCTGCAGTTTGAGGATCTCTCCTTGGACCCGGAAACTCGTGAGGTCTTCCGGGGTGAACGCCGCATTAGTCTCACTCGTACAGAATTTGCGCTGCTGGAATTGCTGATGAGCAACCCGCGGCGTGTACTCTCCCGTACCGCTATTTTGGAGGATGTCTGGGGTTATGACTTCCCGACGTCCGGCAATGCGCTGGAGGTCTACATTGGCTACCTGCGTCGCAAGACGGAGGCAGAGGGAGAGCCGCGTCTGATTCACACCGTTCGTGGTGTCGGTTATGTGATGCGGGAGACCGCACCGTGATGTTGCGCCGTCGTCGTTCGACCGGCGGTGGCGTGCAATCAAATCAGCGTTCTGCCACGGAGGCCACTCCGGGGCAAGGTACCGTCGGTAAGCAAGAGAAGTCCGCGAATGCTGAGACGATGGCAGGGGAATCGCTTCCCGGCCTGCCGCGGAGTTCGCGTATCCCTTCGCTGCGTTGGCGGCTGACTATTCTGACAGCGCTCATTGTGGCGATGTCGGTGGGGCTGATGACGTTGGCTGCGTTTTTTACTGTGCAGGCAGCGCTGTACCGTGAGGTGGACAGTAACCTCCGTAGCCAGGCGGAAAAGCTGCTTATGTCACCGTACGCTTCGGAGTTTGCCATTGGCCCCTCCTTTGAAGCGGACTCAAATAGGATTCTGAACCCCGATTTGGACGCGGTGTACTTTGCCCACGGCAGTGTGGCGGGTAAGGGCGGTGGCTCAATCTCTATTGGTGGCCCCGAACTGGCGGTGTTGCGGGGGAATCGACAGGAATCGATTCGCACTGATGAGTACAACGGCCGTCGCGTATATGCTGTCCGCGCCGAAGACGGTGCGACGCTGATCCTCTCGCAGGACTTGAGCTCGACGCAGTCGGTCTTGAAAGCGCTCAGTGCAGTGCTGCTGAGTATCTCTGCTATCGGCATCCTCTTCGCAATCGGCTCAGGTATTACAGTGGCAACAACGGGTCTGCGTCCGGTCACGCGGCTGCGCATTGCCGCGGAGCGAGTGACGGAGACTGATGAGCTGCGCCCAATCCCTGTGGAGGGCGACGATGAGCTTGCGCGCTTTACCCGCAGCTTCAATGAGATGTTGGCTGCACTTCAAGCGTCGCGCATTAAGCAGGCGGAGCTGGTTGCAGATGCTGGTCATGAGTTGAAGACTCCGCTGACGTCGTTACGCACAAATATTGAACTGCTGATGATGGCCTCCCGCTCGGGAGCGGTAATCTCGGATGAGGATCGCGCGGATCTGGAAGCTGACGTCATCGCCCAGCTGGAAGAGTTGTCGACGTTGGTCGGTGACCTCGTTGATCTGGCACGCGAAGATGGCCCGCAACAGGTTATTGAGCATGTCGATGTCGACGAAATCATTGCCACGTCGCTGGCGCGTGTTGAGCGTCGTCGTCCGGATATTACTTTCGATGTGCAGACAGCTCCGTGGTATGTCTACGGGGATTCGGCGGGTCTTGGTCGCGCAGTTTTGAACTTGATGGACAATGCTGCAAAGTGGTCGCCAGAAAATGGCATCGTGCGGGTTCGTCTGACGCCGCTCAGCGAGGTTGTTGCTCAATTCACGGTGGCGGACTCGGGGCCAGGTATCCCGAAGGAAGATCGAGACAAGGTCTTCGAGCGTTTCTACCGTTCCATTCAGTCGCGGTCGATGCCTGGATCCGGCCTGGGCTTGGCCATTGTGAAGTCGGTCATCGTCCGCCACGGGGGCACGATTACTGCCGATGAGTCCGATGATGGCGGTGCCTTGATGCGAGTGACGCTGCCGGGCAGTCCGGACAGCGGAAAAGATGAAGACTCCGATTCCGCTCAAGAGCCTAGCTAGAAACGCATAACCCCACGTCAAAGCTGATGTAATCCTCGCTGCGCGCAGCCTTTTAAGGAAGTGCGTGGCGGGGATTCGGTGTTTCATTCGGGGAATTTTCGGCGAGACTGCAGACTGCTCTCAGCCAATTGTTAGACAGACAGTGCAAGGTATTACGTATGAGCAACTCTTTCAACGATTCCTCGCGAGGAGATGAGCGGGGACACTACTCCTCGCAGTCTCACAACTTCAGCGAGAACCGTGCCATGGGGGATGCTGGTCAGACGAACCAGTTTTCCGCCAATGATCACGGTTGGGAGGATTCCCACTACAACACCATCCCGTCTCAGCCGAACGGCGCTTACGGAGGCGGTTCAGAGTGGGACGTTGCGGCCAATCAGCAGAAGACCAAGGCTGCCCAGGGAGCTAAGGGCATGGGGGCGCTGGCAGTCGCTGCCCTGATGCTGTGCTCGGCCGGTATTGGTGGCGGTGTCGGCGCATGGGTAGTTCACAACTCGCAGTCGTCGGCTCCCGCGGACAACGCGCTGGATAAGCCTGCGGAAACCCGTCAGGTAGCAGCAGCTGAGGGGTCCGTGGAGAAGGTCGCGCAGAAGGTCCTTCCCAGTGTCGTCTCCATCACCACTGTCTCGGAGCGGGGCACGGCGTCGGGCTCAGGTTCCATTCTGTCGTCCGACGGCCTGGTGCTGACGAATAATCACGTCGTCGCAGGCGCAGGTCCGGACGCACATATGGAAGTCCTGCTTTCCGACGGCACCACGCACCCGGCAACTCTGGTTGCAGGGGATGCGGCGACTGATATTGCCGTTATTCGAATTGAAGGTGTTAACGGGCTGCGCCCAATCTCTCTGGGTAACTCCTCGCAGGTCCAGGTTGGCCAGGAAGTGGTGGCCGTTGGTTCGCCACTGGGACTGACCTCCACTGTTACGCAGGGCATTGTCTCCGCTAAAAACCGTCCAGTGACCGCCGCTGGTGAAGACGGTCAGTCCTCGGTCATTGATGCAATCCAGACCGATGCGGCGATTAATCCGGGTAACTCCGGCGGAGCGCTAGTGGATATGGAAGGCAACCTCATCGGTGTGCCCAGCGTGATTGCCTCTAACAGTGAGGCATCGGAACAGGCGGGCAGCATTGGCCTTGGTTTCGCAATTCCGGTTAATCAGGCTCGTCGCATAGCGGAAGACCTGATTGATTCCGGTAAGGCGCGGATGCCTGTCATTGGTGCCCAGATTGATTCGCGTCCGATTGCACGTGGTGCACTGGTGCGAGAGGTAACGCCAGACGGCCCAGCTGATAAGGCGGGATTGAAAGATGGTGACCTGATTACCAAGGTTGATGACCGCACACTTGACAACGGCGTTGCACTAATTGCGGCTATTCGGTCGCATCGGATTGGGGATTCTGTCACACTTACAGTTACAGATGAGCGAGGCGGCAACGAGCGAACGGTCGATGTCACCTTGGTAGAAGCCCAGGATTGATAGGCAGCGTGGTGGAGTTAGTACCTCACCATCTGTAGAAGAGTTTTCGAGTGAAACTTCGAGTGAAAAGCTGTGGGAGAAAGCGAGATAGAGCAGATGAGTGAAACCGTGAGTACTGAGCCAAGTGACGTCAACCTCGCTGAGATGGAGCGTCTTATCAACGACGACGGCCAGGTTCGAAATGCGTTTGTTGTCCTCGTGGGCGACCATTTTGAGAACCCGGATGGTGCGGCTTCGCTCATGGTTGAGCTGTTGGAAGAAGACGGCTACTCGGTCGATGCTGTGGTCAGTACGGGTGCAGTGAAGCGTGAGATCCGGAAGGCCCTAGATACCGCTGTTGTCGGTGGCGCAGATTTGGTCGTTACGGTGGGCGGCGTTGGTGTTGGGCCTCGTGCGAAGACCCCGGATGCCACTCGCAAGGTTCTCGATGTACGACTGCAGGGCATCGAGCAGGCTATTCGTAACTCCGGTATGGGAGCTGGCGCATTGGATGCCGGTCTGTCCCGCGGTTTGGCCGGTGTGTCCGGTCAGACAGTGATTATCAATCTCGCGGAGTCTCGCGCTGCAGTGCGCGATGGCATGGCGACAATTCTCCCGCTGGTCTCTCATGTGCTTGATGATCTCTGCCGCTGGAGCGTTTAGGAATGGGCGACGCTAAGCAGCCCAATCAGCCCGAGCAAGCTGCGCCGCGCAGTGGAAGCCGTAGGCAGCGCCGCCGCGCAGGTGCACCGGCGAAAAACTTTGCCCAGTCACGCAGTGCGAAAACCGCGCGCACAGTGCACTATCACGATGAATCCCCGGAGGATGCTCGTGATTTTGATGTGGACTATTGGATAAAACAGCGCCCACCCCATTGGGGATGAGCGCTGTGTAAAAGCGTTAGTTCGCTTCTTATCGGAAGCCTGCAACTAGCAGCTAGAGGCTAGTTCAGCTCCGTCTTCGGCTTGCCGTTCTGCTCAGCCAGCAGGTCACGAATCTCAGTCAGCAGGTCAGCCTCGGTGACCTCCGGCTCAGCGGAGGTCTCCAGACGAGCCTCACGCATCTCGTTGAACTTGTTCATCGGAGCAACGATGACGAAGTAGACAACCGCTGCGACCAGCAGGAAGTTGATGACTGCGGTGATGACAGCTGCGAAGTCAAGGTAGGTCGACGGGTTGCCCTTGATGATTTCGAAGCCGAGGCCAGTGACCTCAGCGCCACCGATGGTGTTCAGTAGCGGCTCGAGCAGGCTGTCGGTGAAAGCAGTGACGATTGCGGTGAATGCAGCACCGATGACAACACCGACCGCCAGGTCGATGACGTTGCCGCGCATGATGAACTCTTTAAAGCCCTTAAGCATAGGAAATTTCCTTCTGTAGAAACGGAACAAACCAAACGAGACCTGTGAGTCATCGCGTTGCTCAGTGCAGGCCCATACGATTTGAGAAACGGGGCAGTGCGTTGTTTGGCAGTGCCACTCTTCTTAGATCTCATCGTAGTTTTGAATTGCCTGTCCATTGTATCCCTTCGCTAAGTTGTGGGACAAGTCAACTTTCTACAAAAAGCACTGTTCAGGGCCATAAAATCTGGTAATCAATGAGATTTTGGCCACTACCCCGAGAGTAACAGTGTGAGCGGGGATGTCAGCGATGTCGCCGCCACCACCTCCGCAGCGCCGGTGGGCAGTGCAACCAAAACGACCTCATCGTCGACGATGTTGACCACTCTCGCGCCGTGTGCAAGCGGTGCCGCCATCCCGCGCTCATCCGCTGTCGACACAATATCCACGCTGTCACCAGTGCGAAGAGCGGACACGATGCCCACATCAGTCAACGTGATGGCAATAATTTTGCTTTCCGACGTCCCAGTCAACGACTTGGCTAGTGATGGGCCGACCATTCGCTGCTCTGTAAGTATCTCTCCTGGTGACATGCCGGTGGCCAGGGTGCGTCCCCGCACAGCAGCGATGTCCGTTACGGCCCCGCCGGGAACGAGATCCCGGGGAATGTCCTTGAAAGCCACATCTTGTTCTGTCACCGATGCGCCAGCGGCAATGGATTTGGCGCTAATTACGACCCGGATATGGCCGCTGCGAGGTGTCAATGACTCCACCGCCGCCAGTCCGACGGCACATAGGAAAACTGTGACTGCAACTATTCGCCGAAGAGTTGCGGGGCGGGGCTTTCGGAATGGACGCGGAAACCGGGACGAGTGTTTTGAGCTCATATTAAGTTAGGCGCGAAAAACCCGGAATCGGTTCCATTAAACCGGAATCGGTTCCATTAAACCTGTGAAATCCCCGCTGGCGTGATCACATAATCGGCGGGAACGTCGTGCTCCTCGTAGGCAAGCTCCGTGCGCAACTCGGTGTCGAAAACCGCAACAGCGATGACAGCAGCTCTCGTCCCATCCGTATCACCGTCGCGTCGAGCGAAAACCAAGCTGCGATCGTAATAACCAGCGCCACGCCCTAACCGCATCCCAGTTTGGGGGTCGGCTGCAACTGCCGGCAGAATAATGGCGTCGGCAACACCTAGCTCCTCCGGGCCGGCGGCGCTTTCCATCGAAACGGGTTCCAAGAGTCCAAATCGCCCTTTGCTGAAGCCGTCGGTGTAGTAACCCCAGTGCAGCGGCTGAGGTGGGCCGGGCGGGCAGACGGGAAGCAGAATTCGTGCTCCGGGAACCGCGTTGGCCAAAGCCTCCACAAAGCCCTGGCCGGGCTCACCATCAGTCGAACTAGAAACGCTTGCACCGGGCTCGTCGCCAGCGGGGACATAAGCGGCGATGACGGGTTTTGTGAGGTCACCGACGGTATTGGATAACCATTCTTGCAACCGCTGTACCAGTGCTTCGTCGTCAAGCATGCGTTCACGCTGCCCCTTGGCGGCGCGTGCGGCGAGTACCTCGTGCCGTGTGCGGGTCTTGAAATCGGACGTGGTTTCGGGAAGCGGAGCCATACCTGCAAACCTACTCTGTCAGGGAGGGGAGCGACCTCGGTCGTCAGCGCAGGGGAAAATTTCTGATTAACGCGTTGAAAAAAGCGGGGTCAGCCTCCGAGCAAATGGAAGTTATATAGGTATCGTTGCCATTATGGTCTCATCGTCTAAAGAGTCTGGTTCGGACATGACTACTCCGGTTCGAACTGTCATCGTTCCTGCCGCGGGCATGGGTACGCGATTCTTGCCTGCTACCAAGACAGTGCCGAAAGAATTGCTGCCCGTGGTTGATACGCCGGGCATCGAAATGATTGCTGAAGAGGCCGCCGCCACTGGTGCGCAACGCCTGGCTATTGTCACGGCGCCGAGTAAGGACGGCGTGCTGGGACACTTCGACCCGCGCCCGGATCTTGAGCAGACTCTCGCCGAGCGTGGCAAGGACAAAATCGCAGCGAAGGTACGCCGCGCCACCGAGGTTATCCACGTGGAATCCGTTGTCCAGGATCGACCGCTGGGCCTGGGGCATGCGGTGCTGGTCGCAGAGCCGCTGCTCGCAGACGATGAGGACAGCGTTGCTGTCATGCTTCCCGACGATCTCGTGCTTCCCGTGGGTGTGATGGATCGCATGACGGAAGTGCGCGAGCGCTTTGGTGGCTCGGTGCTATGTGCGTTGGAAATTCCTCACGAAGAGGTCTACAACTACGGTGTCTTCGATATTGAGGACGCCACCCCGGCGGAGTCGGGTGAGCTCGGTGAGAACGCGGCTGATGCTGATGCTTGGGACGATGTGAAGCGAGTCAAGGGCATGGTGGAAAAGCCGGACCCTGCGGATGCTCCATCCAACTTCGTGGCAGTCGGACGTTACTTGCTCGATCGTGCCATCTTCGATGCGCTGCGCCGCATCCCGCGCGGTAAGGGCGGCGAATACCAGCTCACCGATGCAATTGAGCTGCTGATTCAAGAGGGACATCCGGTTCATGTGGTCGTCCACAAGGGGTTCCGCCATGACCTGGGAAATCCTGGTGGCTTCATTCGCGCTTGCGTAGACTTTGGACTCAGGCATCCGGACTACGGCGAGGGGCTGCGCGACTACATGCAGCAGCGTCTGGCGCAGGATGAACAGGCTTAAAGCCTTTTTATAGAGGCTGTACTTATCTAGAGGCTTGTACTGAGAAGCTGAATAGCCATAAAGCGCACCGCGGGTTGGTGCCGAGGAAGGTAAAACATGCGTTCTGTGGAAGAACAGTTGGCGGCAATCACCGCACACGCTGTGATGCCTGATCCTGTGCGCGTTGCTATTTCGGAATCCCTCGGCATGCTGTGCGCTGAAGATGTCATCGCAGAGCAGCCGTTGCCGGGATTCGTGCAGTCAGCGATTGATGGTTATGCGGTGCGCGCTGTCGATATCGTCGGCGAATCTGGTTCTTTACCTCCGGATGCGCGTCAGAGTGATGTTGATTTTCGCGAGGTCGAGCTGCCTGTTGTCGGTGAGGTGACAGCCGGCTCTCACCACCCGATGCGGCTGCAGCCGAAGCAGGCCGTGCGCGTACAAACTGGTGCGCCGCTGCCATCGCTTGCCGACGCTGTCGTGCCCCTAAACTGGACCGACCGCGGTGGCCGTCGAGTTAATGTTCTCCATCCGGTCTACTCCGGTGACTTTGTGCGCAAGGTCGGCGACGACGTGCAGCCGGGTGACGTGGCGGTGTCCTTGGACTCGGTAATTTCGCCGTCGCAGGTTGGATTGTTGGCAGCAGTGGGGCGTTCGAAGGTTTTGGTGCACCCCAAGCCGCGTATGTCCGTGATTTCCATTGGTAATGAGTTGGTCGATGTTGACCGCACGCCGGGCCTCGGTCAGGTCTACGACGTCAACTCCTACGCGTTGGCAGCAGCCGGCCGCGATGCTGGGGCCGAGGTGCACCGAGTGGGTATTGCCACCGGTGAGCCCCGGCGCATTCGGGAAATCATCGAGGGCCAGCTCATTCGCAGTGAGCTTTTGGTCATCACGGGGGCTGTCGGTGGTGCCGCGGGTGAGCAGATTCGCCGTGTGCTGGCTGAATTGGGCGAGGTTGATGTCTCCCGCATCGCTATGCATCCTGGCTCGGTCCAGGGCTTTGGTCTGCTGGGAGATGACAAGATTCCAACGTTCCTGCTGCCGTCGAACCCGGTCGGCGCATTGGTCGTTTTTGAGGTTATGGTTCGTCCCCTCATTCGACTGGCGCTGGGTAAGCGCAATCCTCGCCGCCGTGCTGTCACAGCTCGTGCTGTCGGCCCGATCGAGTCGGCGGAGAAGCGTCGCGGGTATATCCGTGGCCAGCTCATGCGTGACCGTGAGACCGGCGAATACATGGTGCAGCCGCTGGGAGGTTCCGGCGGTGCGCAAGCCCACCTATTGGCCGGTATGTCGGAAGCCAACAGCCTCATCGTGATTCCGGAAGACGTGCTCCACGTGCGTCCGGGAGATGTAGTTGACGTGCTGTTCATGGCGCGCCAGGCCTAACCGCACCCAACTACCGCGAGTATCGTTGCCGTGCGTACTTCTCGTCTAGTAACCAGTGGCGGCCGAGTCCGCCTGCGTGTGCCAGAGCGCTCTGATGCCCCTGCATGGCGGGCACTGCGGCTGCGCGACGAGCCCATTTTGCGCCCCGTGGAGCCAACCCTTGCTGACGACTGGGATAATGCCCACAGGGCTTCTGTTTTTCGCCGTAACCTGCGCAGTTGGCGTCGTTCAGAGGCTGCGGGAGACATGATTGTCTCCACCATTGAGGTAGATGGCCAGTTCGCCGGCATGCTCACACTCGGCGGTATTACGCCTTTCCCCGTCGCTCACGCCTGGATCGGTTACTGGGTCGGCAGCGGCTTTACATGTGGAGGAGTCGCCACTGCTGCAGTGGCGTTGGCATCGGATTATGCCAAGAGAGTTGGCGTCCACCGAATTGAAGCGACTGTGTTGGATAGCAATGTCCCGTCGATACGCGTACTGGAAAACTGTGGGTTCGAGTACGAAGGCGTGGCGCGGGAAGCCTTCCATATGGATGGTGCGTGGCGCGATCATCTGACCTATGCGCGGGTGGGGGAGGACAGTGCAGTGGATCTCATCGTGGCGAGTGGTCGTGCGCAATATGAAGAGGCGGAGAAATACCCACCGCAACGGCGCGCCTGAGTAGTCTGAGTAACGCACGCCGATAGGGTGATGACAACTCTACTATTGGGCGAATTCGCTCTAGATACGCTGACTGCCTTCGCAAATGCCTCTGTGGAAGGGCATGTGGGCGGCGTATGTGGGCCGGGGAGAGACGGCGAAACCCCGGGCGAAATCGCAAGGAGACGCAAAATATGTCAACTTCACTGTTGCTGATACTCATCGTTGTACTGTGGCTGTTTGTGCTGGCCCCGCTGGTGGTCAATACGCGCAAGCCGATTCGTCGTACCTCTGATGCGCTTGGTAAGACCCGCGTGCTGCATCGTGGTGGCGAGGAGTTGGCCACGACGCGCCGTCGTCCGTCTTTTAAGGAGTCGGACGTGCGCGTGACCGAGGAAGTTGACGATTCTCTCGAAACCGTTGACGCGCAGGTTGACGATGACTTTGATGTTAGCGACGTGCTTATCGACGACACCGTGGACGAGGCGGCCGACCCGGCCGTCGTCGACGGCGATATCGTCTACGAGCTGGAAGCGGCAGATGCAGAGGAGGAGACCCCGCAGGCGGATGATTCCGCTACCGAGGAAGCCACTGCTGAGTCTTCTGACCGCTCTGACATGGACGTGTCCGATAATGAGTCTGCAGACCAGTCGCTGCAGGCTGTCGTTGATGACGAGGAGACTGAATCTGATTCCGCCGTCGCCTCCGCCGAAGGTGATGTGGTTCGCGCAGATGAGTCCTCTTCCGATGTGAGCGTTGACGTTCGCCGTCAATTCGTCGACGCCGATGATTTGATGTTCGAAGATGCCGCTGAATCTGAGGCCGAGCCTGATTCCGGTGCGGCGGCCGAGACTGTGTCTGCTGACGTAGAAGCTGTGTCTGCTGACGCTTTGTCTGAGACTGAAGAGGCAGCAGACACCGTAGACGAGCAGGCAGAACTCGATGCGACCGTCGAGAACGACAGTGACCACGCTGTCGAGTCCACCGATGACGCAGTCGCTGTCGATGACACCTTGACTGAAGATGATTACGCGTTCGCTGAGAAGCGCCGTGGTCGCGGTGGGTTCGATCCGATTTCGGATGCCCAGTACGCTGAGACTCGCTTTGCTCGCCGCCGCCGTTCTGTTGCTGGGTTGGCAGCGTTCATCGCAGTCACGGTCATCATCGCTGCTTTCGCCGGTGGTTGGACCTGGTGGATTCCACTGGTCGGCGTCGGCTTGATGACCCTGTACCTGGTCAACCTGCGCCGCACCGTGCGTGCAGAGCAGGAACTGCGGGCTCGCCGAATTCGCCGTATGAAGATGGCCCGCCTCGGTGTACGTAACCGTGAGGATGATGAGCTGGGAATTCCACAGCGACTGCGCCGTCCCGGCGCGGTAGTAGTCGAGCTTGATGATGAGGACCCGGATTTCGCAGATCTGGCCTACACTGACTACCGCTTTGATGACGACGATTACGACGAAATGCCGCAGGCTCGCGTGAGCTAGTCCTGTGAGCTGAGCCGTAGAACAACCTTAAAGTTGTCTGAGCACGTCAGCGCGATTTTTTGTTAGAAACTCGGCCTGTTACGATGTCACTACCTAAGACATGACACACCGGGTGTGTTTGGCGGAAGGCTTCTCCCGAGGGGTTGGGAGAAGCCTTTTTGCATGTTAAAGTCGCTGGCCTTTCGCTGCCGCAGTGCTACCGTGCTTTGACCGTGCCGTCGGGTAGCATGTCCCTCATGGATCGACCGGTAATGCGCGATATCGCGCTCGTGATTCTCCGCCTAATACTCGGGATTATCTTCATCTGCCATGGCTGGGACAAGATTTTTATCACCGGTATTGACAAGACGACCGGTTACTTTGTCGCTGCGAATATCCCGCAGGCGCACTTGACGGTCTGGGTTGTCGCTCTAGTCGAACTGGTCGGAGGCGCGTTGCTGATTCTGGGGCTCTTGGCCCCGACGATGGCGATGGTCTTCATCATTGAGATGATTGGTGCCTGGTGGTCGATGCACCTGGGCAATGGCCTGTTTATCCGTGACAACGGCGCGGAGCTCGTGATGTCACTCATCGGTGGGCTGGTGATGATTTTCGTTTTCGGAGCCGGCCGTTTCAGCTTGGACAGGCAATTCATCAGATAAGACCTCATTAGGTACAACCCCCTTAAGAGTTAAAAGCGGAGGAGATTCCCCGTGGAGTGCGAGGAAATTCGCGCAGCATTGTCAGCTCGCCTCGATGGCGAGCAGGCAAGTATTGCCGATGAAGTCATCGATGCCCATCTTGGGGCCTGCGAGGAGTGCCGAGCTTGGTACGAGCGAGCGGTGCGGCTGAACCGCGCCCTTACGGTTGGGCCTGCCGATGGTATGCCGGAGGTTTCCACGGATGATCTCTCGGAGCGCATTTTGGTCTCCATCGAACCGGAGCGCCGCCGGCGTGAGCGCGCATGGCTGCTCATAGCCGGCACCGCCCGCGGGGTGCTCATCGCGTTGGGACTTTGCTGGGCGGTCTGGGGGATTGCGACGCTGGTCGATGCCTCCGACATGATGACGCTTGGACTTTCCTCGACACAGCCGCAGGACGGTGCAGGAATCGCAACAAGCACGGGAGCTCCTATCGACGGTTCCACTGCCACCGTTGACCCAATGGAGCTCGGAGCACGCGTTGCCATTCAACTCGCGGCAATTCGGCTTGCATTGGCAGTGGGATTGTTCTGGGCTGCTTGGCGGCCGCGCGCTGCCATGGGCATGACGCCGGTCTACGGTGCCGTCGCCACGTTCAGCATCGGTTTTGGTATTCGTGACATTCTCATCGGTGCCCAGGGAGCATCAGAGATCGCTGGCCTGGCCTTGATGTTTGTCTCCGCTTTGACGCTGGCCGTTGTGTGGCTGGGCGGCTATACGCCGACGGCAATCGCACAGGCATGGCGGGCCGCCTCGGGGTTGCCGGTCACAGGCGTGCCACCACAGCGGGACTAGCTCCAAGATGGCAACCAGAACCGCCATTCAAAGTGGTTGAGAGGCAGCGGGTAGCCGGTCAAAATTGGCAGCCAGAACACAAACGCGGTCACCACTAGTGCGGCGTGCATGCCAACGATTACCAACCCCACCGGCTTACCGCGGGGCCGCCAGTGTGAGAGATCGTCGGCAAGCAGAGCAAAGGCGATGAGTACGAATGGAATCAGCGCGGTGGCGTAGAAAAAGTACATCTGCCGGTCGTAGCCGATGACCCACGGCAGCCACGAGGCGAGGAAACCGATGACGGGCAGCGCGTAGCGGCCGTCGCGGCGGCCGAGCCAACGCCATGTGGCCCACAGGACCACGGGGACCAGCAACCACCAGATCGGCGGGGTGCCAAAGAGCATCATCCAGCCCTTGCACTCCTGGCCGCCACTGCAGGTGGTTTCGGTGGAGTAGTAGAGCATTGGCCGCCAACTGACCAGCCACTCCCAAGGCTTGGACTCCCAAGGGTGTTTGTGGCCATTAGAGGTGGTCAGCTCGGCGTGGAACTTCAGCACGCTGTTTTGGTAGTGCAGGTAGTTCTGCAGGGCCTCGGGAAGCCAGTCGGTGCCGGGGAGTCCCGTATCGCGGTCTTCGGGCGAGACATGGCGATAGACCGACGTTTCTTCGGCGAACCAGGAACGCCAACTTAAGAAGTAAACGCCCAGCGGGACTACCACCAGATCACGTAACGCCGGGGCGGTATCGCGGGCGAGTGCGCCGAGCACGGGTTTGTGCGCACCGGCATTCTTGCGGGAGACCAAATCCGTGAAGACGGACCACAGACCGAATGCGGCCATGTAATACAGGCCAGACCACTTCACCCCGGTGGCAAGCCCCAGCATGATGCCGGCGAGCAGTCGCCACCAGCGATAACTGAGATAGGGGCCGAAACTACCTAGCTCCGTGGCGGATTCCAGGCGCTTGCGGGCATCGGCCTGGTCGATGAGAAGTGCCCACGCGGCCGCAGTGATGAAGAAGGTCTGAATCATGTCCAGCATGCCGACCCGGGAGGAGACAAATAGCACTCCGTCGGCAAGCGCATAGAGACCAGCGATACCCACTGCCAACCGCGAGCCGCGAGAGATGCGTCGGACGATGTCCATGAGCAGCAGTATGACCAGCGTGCCACACACCGCCGACATAAACCGCCAGCCCATTGGTGAGTAACCGAAGATCCATTCGCCCACGGCGATGACCTGCTTGGCCACTGGCGGATGCACAATCAGACCGTAGCCGGGATTGTCCTCAATGCCAGATGAGATGGGGTCGCGGGTGGACTCCAGAATCTGCCATGCTTGCGGCACATAGTGCTTTTCATCGAAGAGCGGGGTGCCATTGTCGGTCTTGGCAGCAAGCCCGATGAAACGGGTTAGCGCTGCGACGATTCCGAGAACCACAAAAGTGGCGGTATCCCATTTGTCCCACCGCCGCAGTGGCGGCAGCGAGGGCACCGGGGGAATCGGGCGCAGGAAACGCTTTTTCGCGCGGCGCTCGGTTTCCGGTGGTGGGGTTAAAGCGGCATCGGTCACGAATGTCAGTTTAAGCTATGGAATCATGACGCATTCGGCATCGAACTTCCAACCGCACGAGAACGCGCCTCTTAGCGAGGCAATGACGCTGGCCCCTGGCATCACTCTGGTGGCAACGCCGCTGGGCAATATCGCCGATGCCTCCGACCGCTTGCGCGGTGCGCTTATCGACGCCGATATCATCGCCGCGGAAGACACCAGGCGGGCACGCAACCTGGCCACAGCGCTGGGCATTTCCCCCAAGGGGAAGTTTGTTTCGAACTTCGATCACAACGAAGAGAGCCGCACTGAGTCGCTGATTCAGGCGGCGAAGGCGGGACAGAAAGTCATTGTGGTGACCGATGCGGGGATGCCGGTGGTGTCGGATCCTGGCCTGGCTGTGGTGGCGGCTGCTCACGACGCGGGCGTGCCCGTGTCCTGCGTACCGGGGCCGAGTGCCGTGACTACCGCATTGGCTCTCAGCGGGTTGGGTGTCGGCCACTTTTGCTTCGATGGCTTTGCACCGCGTAAGCAGGGGGCGCGCCGGGCATGGTTGGAATCACTGAAGACAGAGAAGCGGGCTTGCTGTTTCTTTGAGTCGCCGCATCGGTTGGCTGTTACGTTGGCCGATGCCGCGGAGATTTTGGGTGAGGAGCGGCGCGCGTCGGTAAGCCGTGAGCTGACCAAGCGTTTTGAAGAGACTCGCCGTGCGACGCTGGGGGAGCTGGCGGCGTGGGCAGAGGAAGGTGTCCGCGGCGAAATTACGGTGGTGATTGAAGGCGCGGGGCAGCAGGCAACGGAGGTATCCACGGAGGGCTTGGTTGACCGCGTGGAGGAGCTCGTGGCTGATGGCATGCGACTGAAGGATGCCGCGAAGCAGGTTGCAGCAGAGGCGGGAATGACGAAGCATCGAGATCTCTACCAGGCCGTTTTAGCAGCTCGGGACGAAAATCGTTAACTGATTGTTACTTTGTGGCGGAAAATTCCTCGGCACCCGACGGTGAACAGGGGAAACGCTGTTATTGGAAGTTTTTTGCAACCCAGAAAAAATGAAGAAAACCTGAGAAAACCCGCATTCTAAGTTGAGATCCCAGGTCAATGGTGGACATGGTGGAGGAATGACGAATCCACCAGAGCATGAAATACAACAAGAAGTAGGGGAGTCAGTCGTCGGCGAAGTCAGGGCCGACGATTCTCACGCTCCCGTGAACCTCGGGGTTACCATCCCCGCCGTTGTCGCAATTCTGGCAATCATCGTCTGGGGCCTGGCGTGGCCGGATAGTTTCTCGACGTTTGCATCTAGCTCTCTGAACTGGGTCGTGGAGAACATCGGCTGGCTGTTTATCTTGGCCAGTACCGTCTTTGTCTTCTTCATTGTGTCCATCGCGATTTCCAAGTTCGGTCACATCCGCTTGGGCAAGGACAACGAGAAACCAGAGTTTTCCACGCCTAGCTGGATTGCGATGATGTTCGCCGCCGGTATGGGCATCGGTCTGATGTTCTACGGTGTCGCTGAGCCGCTGACCTTCTATCGCGATGGCGTGCCGGGCCACCAGCCGAAGGAAGTCGGTACCGCCATGGCTTCGACGATGTTCCACTGGACTCTGCACCCATGGTCGCTCTACGCCATCGTCGGTCTCGCAATTGCTTACTCGACCTACCGCCTCGGCCGAAAGCAGCTGATTTCGGCGGCGTTCATCCCGCTCATCGGCGCGCGTCGCGCTGAGGGGCGGTTGGGCAAGCTTATCGACGCGCTTGCGATTTTTGCCACCGTCTTCGGTACGGCAGCCTCTCTCGGTGTTGGCGTACTTCAGATTTCCGCCGGTTTGGAAATCAACGGGTTCAACGCCATCAAGGGCGCACCTTTGTGGATTGGTCTTATTCTCGTTCTGGGCTGTGCCTTCTTGGTCTCTGCACTGTCGGGCGTGGGCAAGGGAATTCAGTACATCTCGAACTTCAACATGGTTGCCGCAGGTCTGCTGGCTCTGCTGGTGTTGGTCCTCGGCCCTACCGTGGTGATTCTGAACCTGATTCCGACCTCTATTGGCAGCTACCTGGATTCCTTCTTTGAGATGGCCTCCCGCTCCAGTGCTTCCGCTGACGGCACCGCCGGTGAATGGCTCTCTTCCTGGACAATTTTTTACTGGGCCTGGTGGATCTCATGGTCGCCGTTTGTCGGTATGTTCATCGCACGTATTTCTCGCGGCCGTACTATCCGTGAGTTCGTCTTTACCGTCGTCGCAGTTCCGTCGATTGTCTCTGCAGTGTGGTTCTCCATCTTTGGTGGCACCGCCATTACCCACGAGCAGCAGGGTGCGTCCATCTACGGTGACGGTTCGGCCGAGAGCCAGCTGTTCAATCTGCTGGAATCCCTGCCGGGTGGCGCAATCACTTCCACTATCGCAATGATTCTGCTGGCTACCTTCTTCATTACCTCAGCGGACTCCGCCTCCACGGTGATGGGTACCATGAGCCAGTTCGGTCGACTCACAGCGTCGCGCACGGTCACTGCTATGTGGGGTATTTTCACCGCTCTGATTGCCATCGTCCTATTGGTCACCGGTGGCAGCGATGCCCTGTCGAACCTGCAGAACATCACCATTTTGGCGGCAAGCCCGTTCGTCATTGTTATCTTGGCGCTGATGGTGTCGCTGGTTAAGGGACTTTCCGACGATCCGATGTACCTCGATGACAAGGAACAGCGTCAGTTTGCCCTGCGCATGGCTCGTGAGCGCCGCTTGGCGGAAGCGGCCGAACAGCGCGAGCGCCGCCGTGCTCGTAAATTGCGCAACTAGCTTTCCAACAGCAGCGGTGCGGCCTTGGCCTCAATCTCGGCCCATTCGCCCTCGGGTGTAGACCCGATGGTGATGCCACCGCCGATGCCAGCTTCGACCCGAACTCTCCCCGAGTTCGGGTCTTTTGTGTACTCAGCGGTACGAATACCGACATTGAGCTCAAGTGCATCCCCGTGGGCCGCACCAATCGCGCCGCAGTGAGCGCCACGGGGTTCGGGTTCCCACTCGCGCAGAAGCTCAATTGCTCGCAGCTTCGGTGTACCGGTGACTGAGGCCGGTGGGAAGCAGGCTTCGATTAGTTCAGCGTGGCTGAGCTGATCGGGAAGTTCCGCGGAAACTGTGGAAAAGAGGTGCCACACGCCCGGTGCCGGACGCACACTGAGCAGGTCTGTGACCTTCACGGTGCCGGTCTTGGCAACTTGACCGAGGTCATGGCGCACTAGGTCGACAATCATGATGTTCTCGGCGACATCCTTGTCGCTGCGCAATAACTCGTTCGGGGGCCGGTCAGCGGGAATCGTGCCTTTGATGGGAGTTTCAGTCACGCTTGTGCCTGCGCGGATGAGGAACTCCTCAGGACTCAGCGAGGCCAGGATTGGAATTCCAGCGTCGAGGTTGCCGGGCAAGAATGCTGCTCGAGCCGGCTGATACCGCGCCACGCGGGAGGAAAACCACGCACCGGCGTGGGCTAGTGCAGAGTCGCTCGCTGCCAGCTCCGCGTGAAAGCGTGTGGAAATGCAGGTTTGGTACACCTCGCCTGCGGCAATTGCCTCCTTACAGTTCTCCACCGCAAGCTGGTGGTGTTCTCGGTCGCCCTGATCCCACTCCAGTGGTGTGTCCGCGGGGAGCGCGTCGGCACGCGTGTCTTCGTGCGAGTAGTTGATGGCCGCCTGAAGGGCTTGGAAATCCGGATCGAAGGGGTCGCCGGCGCCAGGGCCGTCGAAATGCCACGTGCCGTCGTCGGCAAGCAACGCGACGCAGGTAGCGACCCCGTGCGCGCTGGTGCCGGAGTAGGGGCGGAACCCAAAAATCCACGCATCGGGGTCGGGGCTGGTGAAAAGCGCTGCCGACTCGCAGGCAGCGAGCTCGACGTTGGCGGCGAGAACCGCGCGATAACCGAACCAGGAGCCGATGAGTGCGGCGGGACGATGACCGGCAGCGATAAGACGCGCTAGCGCAGTGGTCGCGCGCGAAGTGAAGTCAGCAGCCGAGTCGGAGGAGGTGGACCGAGTGGACATAGGACATAAGCGTAGTGGCCGCGCATGCGTGCGATGATGGTAGGGGACAGTTCATGTGGACTTCATGAGGACTCCGTAAGGGACACAGTTCATCGCGATGGCAGGTCATCTATTACCCTGTTAGATATGTCTCGCATTTTCACAGCAGTTGCGTGGCCGTACGCTAACGGTCCGCGACATATCGGCCATGTTGCAGGTTTCGGAGTCCCCTCGGACGTTTTCGCTCGCTACCAGCGAATGATTGGCAATGACGTGCTGATGGTCTCCGGTACTGATGAGCATGGCACGCCACTGCTTGTGCAAGCGGAGAAGGAAGGCGTTTCTGTCCAGGAATTGGCCGACCGTTACAACCGCCAGATTGTGCAGGACCTCGCGGGTCTGGGGCTTTCCTACGACCTGTTTACGCGCACTACCACGCGCAACCACTACGCGATTGTCCAGGAGCTCTTCCGCGGGCTCTACGAAAACGGCTACATGGTCAAGCAGACCACGATGGGTGCGATTTCCCCGTCGACAGGTCGGACGCTGCCGGATCGTTACATCGAAGGTACCTGCCCAATCTGTGGTGCGTCCGGTGCCCGCGGTGATCAGTGTGACAACTGCGGTAACCAGCTTGACCCGGCCGATCTGATCGATCCGGTGTCGAAAATCAACGGCGAGACCCCGAAGTTCGTTGAAACTGAGCACTTCCTGCTAGACCTGCCAGCGCTGGCAGAGGCCCTGACCGAGTGGCTTCAAGAGCGCAAGGACTGGCGCCCAAATGTACTGAAATTCTCCCTGAACATCCTGAAGGACATCCGTCCGCGCGCAATGAGCCGTGACATTGACTGGGGTGTTCCGATTCCGCTGGAGGGCTGGTCGGAAAACGGAACCAAGAAACTCTACGTTTGGTTCGACGCTGTCGTCGGTTACCTATCCGCTTCCATCGAGTGGGCCTGGCGCATCGGTGACCCGGAAGCATGGCGCAAGTGGTGGAATGACCCGGAGGCGCTGTCCTACTACTTCATGGGCAAGGACAACATCACCTTCCACTCCCAGATTTGGCCGGCTGAGCTGCTGGGCTACCGTGGCGAAGGCTCCCGCGGAGGCAAAGTCGGGGAGCTCGGTGAGTTGAACCTGCCGACGGAGGTCGTCTCCTCGGAGTACCTGACCATGTCGGGCTCGAAGTTCTCCTCTTCCAAGGGCGTTGTCATCTATGTGAAGGACTTCCTGGCGGAGTTCGGTCCGGATCCGCTGCGCTACTTCATCGCCATGGCTGGTCCGGAAAACCAGGACACCGACTTTACCTGGGATGAGTTTGTCCGCCGCGTGAATAACGAGCTGGCCAACTCCTGGGGAAACCTGGTCAACCGCACCGTGTCCATGGCTTTCAAGAACTTCGGTGAGGTGCCAACTCCGGGCGAGCTCACCGACGCTGACCGTGAACTGCTCGACCTGGCTGAGCGCTCCTTCGCCGAGGTGGGTGACGCACTCGCGCTATCCCGTTTCCGCGCTGGTATCACTGCCGCAATGCACCTGGTCGGGGAGGCGAACGCCTACATTGCTGCGCAGGAGCCGTGGAAGCTGGCGAAGGACGAGTCCCAGCGTGAGCGTCTCGCCACTGTGTTGTGGACAGCGCTGCAGGTAGTCAGCGACGCCAATGTCCTGCTGACCCCGTACCTGCCGGAAAGCGCGCAGAAGGTCTTCGAGACCCTGGGCGGCGAGGGCATCTGGGCCGCAATGCCGGAAGTCCAGGAAGTCGAGGACGACATGCCGGTCGAACCGGTCGGCGCAGACTTGCCGGCAGAGGGCAGGAGCTACCCAATCATCACTGGTGACTACGTCAATCAGAAGGCCGCCTGGCATCGCTTCGACATTGAGCCGGGTACGCAGCTTGTCAAGCCGAAGCCGATTTTCTCCAAGCTCGACTCTGAGCTGGCTGAGCACGGCCCTGAGTGGGCACAGGTGAAGTAGGGGCGCAGTAGAAGAATGGGAAAGCGCAAACGCAAAATTGCAGAACCCGCGGAGTATCTCACTCCGCTGTTTGACGCCCACACGCATCTCGCGTCCTGCGGGGCGCAAACTCCGGAGGAGATTGCGGCTCTCATGGACCGTGCCGCCGCAGCGGGCGTCGTCGGAGTTTGCACGGTCGGCGATGGCATGCCGGAAACCGAACTGGCCTTTACCGCCGCACACGCGCACCCCAACGTCTGGGCCGCCGCCGCCATCCATCCGACGCGCGCGCACGAGCTTGACGACGACGCCAAGGCCCGTCTGACCGAAATGGCTGCCGACCCCAGGGTTGTGGCAGTGGGGGAGACGGGATTGGATTGGTACTGGCTGGATTCTCTCGACGGCTGCGCGTCGAAGAGCGAACAGCTGGCTGCGTTGCAGTGGCATATGGAGCTCGCAGCAACCGTCGGCAAGCCGTTGATGATTCATAACCGCGATGCCGATGAAGATCTGATGGCGGCGTTGGACGGCTATGACAATACGGTCATTTTGCACTGCTTCTCCTCGCCCATTGAGGTTGCCCGCGAGGCCATTGCGCGCGGTTACCTACTGAGCTTTACCGGAAACGTGACCTTCAAACGCAATGATTACCTGCGGCAGGCTGTGGCTGAGGCGCCGGCGGAGCAGCTGCTGGTGGAAACCGATGCTCCGTACATGACCGCGGAGCCGTTCCGAGGTGCGCGCAATGAGTCAACTTTTATCGGTCATCAGGCGCGTGCGATGGCTGCGGCCCGAGAAATCGGGGCGGAGGAGATGGCGCAGGTTTTGACGGATAACGCACGTCGGGTGTACGGCATTTAAGCACGTGCCGGCGTATTGCCGCCCTGAGCTGTGGAAATGCAGCCGGGGCGGTTTGTTGTATTTCCCGTCACTTTTATCGATATATTTTAGACAACACTGAATCTTTACCGTACTGTTACAAACTGTATTTCTTTCATCTGATAGCTGCCCATCCTCCGAAAGGCTGTGACGAACCCCGTGAGTGCTGCGAAGAAGCGTCATCTCAATCGTGCTAACGACGGAGTCTCCACTTCGTCCAAGATCGCTGCTGGCGGTCTGGTCGCTGCTGTTGCTCTGGGTGGCACTGTCGCAGCATCCAACTACGACACCATCACCGTCGAAATTGACGGCAAGGTCGAGCAAATTGCAACCTGGTCCAAGGATGACAAGGCCATTCTAGAGAAGGCTGGTGTCGAAACCACCGGCGGAGACCTGGTTCAGCGTCAGGGCGACCTCACGGACGGCGGCAAGCTGGTCTACCGCTCTGCCAAGCCGGTCACGATGATTGTCGATGGCAAGCCGCAGGAGCACAAGACCAATGCCATCACTACCGATGAGCTGATTGAAGGTCTGAAGAAGCAGGGGCTCATCTCCGATAAGGACAAGGTCGAGGTCGAAAAGGGCGAGATTTCCGCTAAGGGGGTCGAACTCGACGTCGTTCGTGCCAAGAATATTGTGCTTCACGACGATGCCAAGGACATCGACCTGACCGTCCCGGCTATGACCGTCGGTGATGTACTGGCACAGCGTGGCATTGAGCTGCGTGAAGACGACACCGTTGAGCCGGGTCTGGATGCGCCGGTCACTGAAGGCATGCGCATCGCGCTGTCTCGTCTGATTGATAAGACCATCACCGAGACTGAGGAAATTCCAGCTCACGAGAACATCATTGAAGATGATTCGATGTTCGAAGACGAGCGCATCGTTGAGCAGGAGGGTGAGCCGGGCCAGGTAGAACGTCAGGTCAAGGTCACCTCTCGCGACGGCGAAGAGCTCGGACGCGAGGTCCTGGAAGAAAAGGAGCTAAAGGCTCCGGGTATCTCCACTATCCGCCAGGGCACTAAGTCTCGCATTGCAGCTCCGGCCGCTGGCTACGGTGTGTGGGATCAGCTGGCTCAGTGTGAGTCCGGCGGCGACTGGGCTATCGATACCGGTAACGGTTTCTCCGGTGGTCTACAGTTCACCGATTCCACCTGGGCAGCTTACGGCGGTACTGAGTATGCACCGCGTGCATCGCAGGCTTCCCGCGAGCAGCAGATCGCTGTCGCCGAGCGCGTCCAGGCTGGTCAGGGTTGGGGTGCATGGCCCGCTTGCACCGCTTCCATGGGGCTTCGTTAAAGCTAGTTCAGACTAGCCAAAACGAGCTAAACCTATTTTGTCTTTTGACCCCGTAGTATCTAACTGTGACTAAAGCAGAAGTTTCTTTCCTGGGGCCGGTCGAAGTGCGCGACTTGGCGGCGCAGTTGGATATTGTCCCGACGAAGAAATTGGGGCAGAACTTCGTCCACGACGCCAACACCGTGCGTCGAATTGTCGCTGCGGCGGACTTGCCGGAGGATTCCTACCCTGTTGAGGTCGGCCCCGGCTTGGGCTCGCTGACCCTCGGGCTGCTCGAACACTGCGGCCGCGCCGCGGCTGTTGAAATCGATTCTCGGTTGGCGGAGCGTTTGCCCCAGACAGTCGCTGAGCGCGCTGACGGCTGCGCGCTAGAGCTCATTGAGAAAGATGCGTTGAAAGTCAGTCGCGAGGACTTTCGGACCGCCCCAGATGCGCTGGTGGCCAATCTGCCATACAACGTTTCTGTACCGGTGTTGCTGCACATGCTTGCCGAGCTCCCCACCATCCGCCGCGTGCTCGTGATGGTGCAGTCTGAGGTCGCTGACCGGCTGGCGGCTCAGCCGGGCTCCAAGATTTACGGCGTCCCCAGCGTCAAGGCCGCCTACTACGGCACAGTGCGTCGCGCCGGTGCCATTGGTCCGCACGTCTTTTGGCCGGTCCCGAAGGTTGATTCCGGGCTTGTGCGCATTGACTGCTACGCCCGCTCCGACGCTCCTGAGAACCCCAATGCCGCCGATGCCCCCGAGGCTCCGTGGGAGATTTCGCCGCAATTTCGCGCGCGCCTTTTCCCGCTTATCGACGCTGCTTTTGCGCAACGCCGCAAGACCCTCCGTGCGGCCCTATCGGGGATTTACGGATCTGGTGCCGCAGCCGAAGAAGCGCTTATGGCAGCGGGGATTGACCCCAAGCAGCGAGGAGAGAAGCTCGAAATTGCCGATTTCGTTCGCCTCGCTGAGGTCTCACGAGACTAGCGCTTTTAATAAAGGACAGGCGATCTTTCCCCCATGCACCGTGATGACACCCCCAGTAGGGCCGAGATCGGCCGGCGCGAACCGCGCAGCCTGGCTTGGACTAAGTTCTGGCCTGACGACGACGGCTGGGTGTGCAACTGCATAGTTTTCCGAGGTGACCGCTTGCTGCTTCTGCTGCGTGAATACGAGGGCTTCCTCGGGGGCCAGTGGGATTTGCCCGGTGGCAAGCTAGACGCGGGGGAGGAGCCCGTGGAGGCCGCTGTGCGCGAACTGCGTGAAGAGGCCGGCTTGCGCGCAGCGGAGGTCAGCGAATTTGCCCATTATTCCAATCCGGACTTGGGCGGGGAGAATTTCCGCTTCCACACGGTGACCTTTCTAGTACGCGAGGCCGACGACACGCAGAATGTCCAGCTCAGCGGCGAGCATCCGGAATTTAAATGGGTAACCCGAGAGCAGTTCGAGGAGCTGCCGGTGGCTTGGTATGTTCGGCGTGTGCTTGGCAACGTCGAATGGGGCACAATAAATACTCATCATGGCGAATCTGATTAATTGCGAGAATATTTCTAAGTCCTTCGGGCTCAAGACTCTGCTCGACGGCGTCAGCCTCGGTGTTCAAGAGGGCGACCGCATCGGCGTTGTCGGTTTGAACGGTGGCGGCAAGTCCACACTGCTGAAGATTCTGGCAGGCGTGGAGCCGGCGGACTCCGGACGTATCTCGCGAGCCAACGACATGGCCATGGCTCATGTCACCCAGGGCGCCGAGCTCGACCCGAATTCCACCGTGTTTGAGTGCGTCATTGCACCGCTGGGACTCGCTGAACACGAGTGGGCGGGTAACGCTTCCATCCGCGAGGTCCTCGATGGCATCGGTATCAATGACCTCGGTATGGATACCAAGGTCGCCAATCTCTCCGGTGGTGAGCGCCGTCGCGTTAACCTGGCGGCCGCACTGGTCCGAGATCTGGATCTGCTCATTCTCGATGAGCCAACGAACCACCTCGATATTGAGGGTGTGCAGTGGTTGGCCGATCATGTCCTTTCGCGCCGGACAGCCCTGGTCGTCGTCACGCACGATCGTTGGTTCCTGGATACCGTTGCCACGAAGACGTGGGAAGTCCACGACGGCACCGTCGATTTTTACGATGGCGGTTACAACGACTGGACGTTCGCGCGTGCCGAGCGTGCGCGCCAAGCCGATGCCGCCGAGCAGCGTCGCCAGAACCTTGCGCGTAAGGAACTCGCGTGGTTGCGCCGGGGTGCGCCGGCCCGCACCTCGAAGCCTCGCTACCGCATCGAAGCAGCTGAGGCTCTCATCGCCGATGTCCCGGCGCCGCGTGATTCCGTGGAGTTGATGGCGTTTTCGCAGCGTCGACAGGGCAAGGTGGTCGTGGAGCTAGAGCATGCGTCCCTGGAAACGCCCGATGGTAGGGAATTGCTTAACGACGTCACGTGGCGTCTGGCCCCCGGCGAGCGCATTGGCCTGGTCGGTGTCAACGGCTCGGGTAAGACGACTTTGTTGCGCGCATTGGCGGGAGACTACCCCTTAAGCGATGGCAAGCGGATTGAGGGCAAGACGGTGCGCCTGGGTTGGCTGCGACAGGAGCTCGATGATCTGCCGCTGGATATGCGTGTGCTCGACGCTGTGGAGGACGTGGCGACCTACATTGACCTGGGCAAGAAGCAGATTAGCGCCTCGCAACTGGCGGAGCGACTGGGTTTTTCCCCGAAGCGGCAGCGCACCCCAATCGCAGACCTCTCCGGCGGTGAGCGCCGTCGCTTGCAACTCACACGCGTGTTGATGAGTGAGCCGAACTTCCTGCTGCTCGACGAGCCGACGAATGACCTGGATATTGACACGCTGCAGGAATTGGAAGACCTGCTGGACAATTGGCCGGGCACGTTGGTGGTCATCTCGCACGACCGCTACCTGATTGAGCGTATTGCCGACTCGACCTGGGCCCTCTTCGGCGATGGCGAGCTGACGAACTTGCCTGGCGGGATTAGTCAGTACCTCCAGCGTCGCGCACAGCTGGCCGACTCGGCCGCTAGTGGTGGTGCCTCTCAAGCAAATGCCGGTAGTCCGCAGACCCGTGGCGCAGCTTCAGAGGAGGATACCTCGAAGCTCTCGGCTGCGGAAGCTCATGCTGTCCAGAAGAAGATGAGTGCCCTGGAGCGGAAGATGGCGAAGCTCAGCCAGCAAGAAAGTGAACTGCATGCGCAGATGGCGGAAGCGAGTGCTGATGTAGCCAACTTGGACACACAAAAGCTGGCGGACCTCGATCGCCGTGCTGCGGAGGTGGCTGAGCAGAAGGCAGAGCTGGAGATGGAGTGGCTGGAGCTAGGCGAGCAGCTCGAGGGCTAGCACCTTACTTCAGCTACTAGCCGAACAAACTAGGTATGAGCCGGGTACTCGTGGTCAGCGTGCCCGGTTCTTTCAATCTGCACCGTGGCGTGTTCAATCCCGTGGACGTCGTGAAGCAGTGTCTGCGCGCGGTCGAGCAATGCGTGCTCGTCGCCGTTGGGGAGCGTGTCGCAGCGCACGAGATGGACAGATGCCAGTAGGTCGCTGCCGTTGAGGGACCAGACGTGGAGATCGTGGACATCGACCACTCCGTCCAAGTCAGACAGGTCAGCAGTAATTTTCTCGGTGTCGACGCCCTTCGGGGTGTACTCCAGCAACACGTGGAGACAGTCGCGCACCAGAACGGCGGCTCGGGGGACGATGAAGAGCGCAATCACGATGGAGACCACAGAGTCGATGGCAGTCCAGCCGGTGTATGCGATAGCGATAGCGGAGATAATGACGGCGACCGAACCAGCGGCGTCGACAAGCACGTGCAGATACGCGCCGCGGACGTTGACGCTTTCCTTTGCAGCGCCGGCGAGCAGAAACGCCGCAATCACATTGGTGAGCAGGCCGATGACTGCGATGATGAGCATCGACGTGGTTTGAATCTCAGATTGCTCCACTGACCCGAATCGCCGGATTGCGCCCCAGAGAATCACAGCGGCAATGATGAAAACTGTCAGACCGTTGACGAGAGCAGTCAGAACCTCAACACGACGGTACCCGTACGTCGCGCGGTGATTGGCTCCGCGCTGGGCGATAGCCAAACCGGCAACTGCCATAAGCAGGCCTGCGGAGTCCGTCACCATATGACCGGCATCTGCCAGCAGCGCCAGTGAACCCGAGACCAAGCCGCCGATGAGCTCGGCGAGAAATACGACAAGAGTTAGACCCGCAGCCGCGAGCAGGCGGCGGGCAGGAGTGTTCGCGGGGTCAATATGAGCGTGGTCATGGCCGTGACCGTGGCCGTGTGAATGACCGTGTGAGTGACCGTGGCCGTGTGAGTGGCCAGAGTGTTCAGTTGTGTCCATAACCCCTAATGATAACAGGGTTATTCAGCCTCCGGAAGATAGCTATCCGCCCACGCATAAATCAGGTCAGCAGCGCGCGCGGCGGACTTAGCGCGAGTGAGCAAGTGGTCTGCGCGATCCAAGCTCATCAGGGATTTTGGATAGCGAGAGACCTGGAAAATCTTCTGGGCGCTATCGATACCAACAGTCTGGTCGGTCGGGGAATGCAGAATAAGCAGCGGCTTGCGCAGCTGGCTGAGATAGACCTCCGGGTTGTAGTCCGCCAACACTTCCAAGAACTCACGGGAGATGGGAATGCCACGACCTTCAATCTGCAGAACCTGCGTGCCGTGCTCATCGACCGTCGAAATGTCACCGGCGATGCGCACAATCGAGTGTGCCGGATCGAAGGGTGCACCGATTGTCGCAACCGCCTTGACCTTCGGCATATCGTGGCCGGCGTTCAGCGCCGCTGCGCCACCGAGCGAGTGCCCAATCAGTAGCGAGGGGGCCTCAAATTCTGCCTCCATGAACTCGTAGGCGGCCTTAAGGTCATCGATGTTGGTCTGGAACGTCGTCTCACCGAAATCGCCAGTGGACTGCCCAAGACCAGTGAAGTCGAACCGGAATGCCGCAATGCCCTTCTTCGCCAGCGCCTTACAGGTGCGTGACGCGCCGGGCACCATTCGATTACACGTGAAGCAATGACCAAATAGCGCCCACGCGCGTGGCTGACCGTCCGGCAAATCAATTGATGCAGCCAGAGTCTCGCCGGTCGATCCCGTAAATTTTAGGTGCTTTGTTGGCATAGGTTATATCCGCGTCTCAGTGTGTGCTCAATGTGTGTACGTTTTCGCTTTACGACGCCCGTTGTGGTGGCGACCGTACGCAATATTAAGCCCGGGTGCCACAAATAAGTGAGGGATTGGGCGAAAAATTCGACCAATCCCTCAATCTCCTAGTGGCTGTGAGTTAACGCACCGGAACCCCCGGCCCCAGCGGAATGCCCGCGAGGTACCACAGGACAAAGAATAGGAACCAGCCCACGATCATGCACAGCGAGTACGGGATGGCCAGTGACATTAGCGTGCCGACACCCGCCGGCTTGTAGTACTTCTGCAGGAAGGTAAGCGCCAGCGCGAAGTACGGAGACATCGGCGTAATGATGTTGGTCGGGGAGTCACCAATACGGAATAGCTGCTGGGAGACCTCTGGGGAGACGTTGACGTACATCAGCATCGGCACAACGACCGGCGCCATCAGAGCCCACTGTGCGGAGCCCGAGGTAATCAGCAGGTTGAGAACAGCCACCATCAGGACGAAGGCAGCAAAGAGCAACAGCGGCGGCAGATCCGCCTTGGTCAGGAATTCGGAGCCCTTGATAGCGGTCCACTGACCGATATTGGACCACTTGAAGTAGGCCGTGAACTGCGAGACGGCGAAGAAGAGCACCATCATTGTGGTCAGTGTACCCAGGCCACGTTCCATGAAGGCGGGCACGTCTGCAGAGGAGGTGATGGTTTTGGCACCGATGCCGTACGCAATGCCGACCACTGCGAAGAAGACGGCAATGGACACCACGACGTCGGTAAGCAGCACGGAATTCAAGATGCCGTCGCCTTCGCCGCGCAGAGGCGAACCCGGGATGAACAGGGCAGCGAACCAAAGCGCCAGGAAGATGACAGCGGCGATGTTGCCGTAGCGGAGGCCACGTCGTTCGGCATCGTTGAGGATTAGCTTGTCGCGGCCATTGCTGGAGCTGCTAGGTGCGGTGTTCCGCTCCTCCTTCTTGGCGTTTTCCTCGGCAGCTTCCTCCGAAGCGCCCGGTTTGGTGAATTCCGCGGCATCGTGGTCAATGTGGTCGTCGTGGACGGTCTTCTCCACGTGCTTGGTAATAAACAGTTCAGTAACGGCGGTAATAATCAGAGCCAGCACAATGGACGAAGCCATGGTGAAGAAGTAGTTGGCCAGAGGTGAAACCACGTATTCCGGATCCACGAAGTGCGCCGCATGCGTGGAGATACCCGCCAGCAGCACATCGGTGATGTTGAGCACCAGCGACGAATTGAACCCGGCTGACGAGGCGGCAAAGGCGACCATCGCACCGACAATGGGGTTACGACCAACTGCGGCGAATGAGGCGGCACCCAGCGGAATGAGAATCACGTAGACGGCATCAGAAGCGATCGAACCAGTCACGCCGGCCAGTGCAACAATGAATGTCAGCAGGACAGGGGAGTGCACCTTGGAAATTGCCGCGCGGATTGCCGAGCCGATGTAACCGGAGTACTCCGCAATTGCAACACCGAGCATGCACACCAGAATCAGGCCAACTGGTGCGAAGTCCGTGAAGTTCGTTACCGCCTCAGAAACCATCTTTTGCAGGTACTCTGCGGTAGCAAGGCTTTCCACCTCGATGATGTCACCCGACGCGGGATCCTTGGCCTGCATTCCCGCAGCCTCACCGAGCCACGAAGAAACGATGACTACACCGGCAAGAATCACGAATAGCCAAAATGGATTTGGCAGTGCGTTGCCGATACGTTCCAGTGTTGCTAGGAACCCCTTTGGCTTCGGTGGCGCTTTGTCCGGTTCCAACGTTTTTGACTGTCCCATATATATAAATCCCTCTGTGTTAGACGTTGGTAAAAGGTTAGGGGAAAGTAAGTTGCGTCACAACGTAAAAGGCCAGAGGCATATGTATGTCGGGTGCGAGCAGGCGCATAAGGGAAAGTTAAGGGAATAGCTAGGGAATAGCTGTAGTGCACCTTCTTCGACTAGAGTTAATCAGGTTATGGGCAAGAAGAAGTCGAAGAAAGAAAAGGTCAGCGCCAACAACGCGGTGGTGGCCACCAATCGTCGTGCCCGCCATGACTACAACATTCTGGACACCTACGAATGCGGTGTCGTTCTCGTGGGCACTGAGGTCAAGGCGCTGCGCGAGGGCAAAGCATCGCTTAACGACGCCTTCGCGACCATCGACGACGGCGAAGTGTGGCTCCGCGGGCTGCATATCCCGGAGTACTCCTACGGTTCGTGGACTAATCACTCACCGCGTCGCTCGCGCAAGCTGTTGTTGCACCGCAAGGAGATTGACACCCTGTGGGGCAAGGTCCGCGATGGCAACAACACGCTTGTACCCCTGAAGCTGTATTTCACCGACGGCCGCTTGAAGGTCGAGCTCGCACTCGCCCGCGGTAAGCAGGACTATGACAAGCGCCAGGACATCAAGCGCCGCACGGAGGAGCGCGAAGCTACTCGTGCGCTGGGCCGCCGTGTAAAGGGCATCAAGGGGTAGAAGAGATCTTCATTAGAAGAGACCCTTTTTTAGAAGGGGAACTCAGTCGCATCGACTGGGAGGATGAGTAGGCCAATGACGTTTTCGTGACGGTCAAAGGCAACTCGAGCCATCCATTCGCCAGCCTCATGTTTGAGGGTGGTGATGACGAGACTTGTGCCGAGAATCTTCGACAGGAGTTTCTGCGAGGTCGGTTCCTTAGTCCTGGTTCCCCCGAGGCTGGTGACTTGGGTGTCGTCGAAAGATTCGAACGCCCCAGTCTCGGCGAGAACATCTTCCCAGACAGAGTAGATAGTGGACCAGGGGAGATCCTTCCGGAGCTTTGGGGAAATCATGCTTACGGTTTCTGCTTCTTCGCCGTTGATGATGTGGCGAAGGAATTTTTCGCCGAGCTCGGCGATATGTGTAGTTTTTGTGGCAGTCATCAATTCTCCTGAAACGGGGTTTTGGACACTTCCGAACCGCTTGAATGCCGCTTGCCGGGAGATATTGAGTACATTTCCAATCTCTGCCCATGAATGGCCCGCTGCGCGAGCCTGCGCCACGGCATCTTCAAGTTCTTGTTCGGCAATGTTCGTTGCTTGCAGTCGGTGACGGATTGTCGTCAATGGATCCATGACTGCAGTCAACCATTGGTTGACGTCAGTGTCAACCCGGAGTTGACATTCGGGTGGGGGGCGGAGCCTTGCGGCGAAGCTTGTTGACTTTTCCCGTCGTAAAGCGTTATTCTTGAACATCCTTTGAGCGCAACGCACTTTCCCGTGCTCGAAGGCATTGTATGGGGCTGACATGGTTTCGACACCGTACAGTGAGCCAGGGGAAGCGTGCCGGTGCAGGCTAGAGACCACCGTTTAAGCGTCGTAGCAACTGATTAAGCGCCGAGAACACTCAGCGCGACTACGCTCTCGCTGCCTAATTAAGCGACTAGCGTGTCTGTCAGACCGGGCTTGCCCTTTGGTCCGGACCCTGGCATCGACTTAAAAGGGCTCGCCCGATGGGTGCGCCGTAAGGCTCATCGGGGATCTTCTTACTTGCGGCTGGGCCCGTCATTCGGACATGTTTGCCTGAGCCGAAGGGTCGAGTAGAGGCGATCGTGCGAACTGCGCACGGAGAAGCCCTGGCGAGTTGGCGGTGGACCCGAGTTCAATTCTCGGCAGCTCCACGGATAGGAAATCCCCGGTCATTACGGCCGGGGATTTTGCTTTTTATATTTTTTATGTCGTGTAGTCGCTTTTCCCATCATGTTGCAACTGTCTTTGTTGGATTTGTCATAATTTTGACGGTATTCGACATGATAAAGCAGATAATGCGCGGGGAATTCGGGTTAGATATTCTTGCTGTTATTGCAATGGTTGCGACCCTTGCGGTGGGGGAGTATATCGCGGCATCGATTATTGCTCTAATGCTCACCGGCGGTGAGGCATTGGAAAACTACGCGGCCTACCGCGCAAAGCGGGATTTGCGCAGTCTTCTCGACCGCGCACCGCATATGGCGCGTCGTCTGCCGTCGCTGGATGCGACGCCGGATGATGCGGAGGAAATCCTCATTGAGGATGTCGCAAAAGGCGACTACCTGCTGGTACGCCCGTCGGAGGTCGTTCCGGTTGACGGAGTGACTTTTGATAAAACGTCGGTCGACGAGTCTTCGCTGACAGGTGAGGCAGGGGCTGTACATAAGAATGTCGGGGACACGATTCTGTCAGGTTCCGTCAACGGAACACAGGCAGTTCGCATTCAAGCATCCAAGTCGGCAGCCGATTCTCAGTACCAGAAGATTATTGCGCTGGTGCGTCAGGCGGAGGATCAGCAGGCACCAATTGTGCGTGTGGCGGATCGCTACGCGGTGCCGTTTACAGTAGTTTCACTGCTCATCGCAGCTGTGGCATGGATTGTCAGCGGCGACCCCGTGCGCTTCGCTGAGGTACTCGTTTTGGCGACCCCGTGTCCGCTGCTGATCGGTGCTCCGGTGGCGTTTCTCGGCGGTATGAGTCGTGCATCCAATGCCGGTGTGATTGTTAAGGGCGGTGCCGTCCTAGAGAGCCTGGCAGCTGCTAAGTCAATCGCCTTCGATAAGACCGGCACGCTGACCTATGGCCGACCAACAGTCGCCGAGGTCCACACGGAAGGCATCGAGCGTGACCAGATGCTTGCTTATGCTGCGGCAGCCGAGCAGTTCTCCACGCACGTCCTGGCCGACAGCATTATTCAGGCCGCCGAAGGGCTGGAACTCCCAGTGGCCGAAGATGGTATGGAAGTAGATGCTGAAGGTGTGGAGGCCACGGTAGCTGGGGTGAAGGTGCGCGTCGGCACGCTGGACTTTATTCGTCGGGTAGCGCCGGAAGTCAGGGAAATTGCCTTCCGTCATGGGCAGACGGCGGCGTACGTCACCATCGACAATAAGTACGCCGGCGCACTAATCCTGGATGATCAACCACGCACAAATGCAGCGGAGCTAGTTAGTGCGCTCCAGCACCACGGCTTTGAACGGACTGTGGTGCTCACCGGTGACAATGCCAATACCGCGCATGCAATTGCAGGTCAGGTGGGTATTTCCGAATACCATGCTTCGCTGCTGCCGCAGGATAAGGTACGCCTGTTGAAGGAGATGGAGCCGCACCCGGTCATCATGGTGGGCGACGGAATCAATGATGCCCCGGTGCTCGCAGCTGCTGGCGTCGGTATTGCCATGGGCGCGCGCGGTGACACGGAAGCCTCCGAGGCCGCAGATGTGGTCATCACTCGCGACGATATCTCGCGAGTGGCACGAGCTATCGATATTGGACGCTGGACACTGACCGTAGCCAAGACAGCCATTTGGATTGGTATCGTGCTTTCCGTTGCGCTGATGCTTGTTGCGGCATTCGGCTACATCCCAGCAGTGGTCGGTGCACTACTGCAGGAGGTTATCGACCTAGCAACAATTCTCTATGCCCTCCGCGCGCTGAAAGGAAGAGAACGCGTTAAGGTCACTGCAGAAGCGGACGTGGCGGAAGCGAAAGTGTAAAAACTGGAGCCCGCAGCGCAAGGGATAGCAAAACCCTCGACCACACTTTTCAAAGCGGGGTCGAGGGTTTTACGCTCTATAACGCCTGAGCGACGTTGAGAAGTCTTAGAAAGTGCTCTTGTAAACGTTGGCGATAGTGGTGCCAGTAACTGCCGAGCCGTGGAAAGTCGGGTGGTTGGTCATGTTGTAGGAAGCAACATCGGTATCCAGGATTGCGGAGACCTGACGCTCACCGTCCGGACCACACATTGCGACGTCGATGTGGGTAACTTCCTTCATGTTGACGAAACCAATGCCGGATTCAGCGGCAGCGCGCTGCTGACGGTTCTGCAGAGCCATCTCAAAGTGGTGCATGCCGGCAGCCGGAATGTGCGGTGCAAAACCTGCGGCGTTAACCGGGCAAGCGTAGTGAGTCGGGTCATTAGAGGTGAAGGCCGGGTAGCCAATCAGCATGACGCGAGTAGTTGGGTTAGCGGCCCTGATCTTCTCCACAGCGGCCACAACGTTGGTGGTGTACAGGTCATCCTGAACCGGCATTGGCAGCACAGCGCCCTGCATCGCGTCATTGGCGCCAACGTAAATGGTCACCAGCTGGGTAGCCGGACCGAGGGAGCCCTGAGCGATGGCGTTGTCAACCTGACCCATCAGGGACTTCTGCGGCTGAGTCGGCATGAAAGCGGTAGTGCCATTGCAGGAGTAGTCGTGCAGTTCAAGGCCAGTTTCACGAGCAACGTGAGAGCCGATGTTCGAAACCGAAATCGGGCAGCCACCACGGCCCGGTACGGCCGGATCGGACTGACCCGGGTTAGCAGCGAAGGAATCGCCGAAGGCAACGTAGTTACCAGTAGGAAGAGCGTTGGCAACACCGCCAGTCAGGAGGGAGGCTGCCAGCGCAGAAGCTGCAGCTGCCGAGGCTGCTGCACGGCGAACAACGTTGTTCTTCATAATTAAAAACCTCTTAGTTGAAAACCTATAGAAGGAAAAACTCGCGCTACACTCGCGATTTCTTCGCCACAGACCGTCCCTGGAAGAACCAAGTCCGACAGAACCAAGTCCGACAGAACCCTGAGCGGATACTTAGAGACGTGCCTTTATCACTTTGTTATACAACTAGGTTCTAGTCCTGATGTCAACCGGAACCAGCTAGTTATATGGATATTCGACTCTTTCAACGCCTCTTGTTTGTCTCTTATCGCTGGTAGGTGGAGTTATGAGTTACTTCCGAACGTGGAATACAGCGCAGCGATGACACCATCGGCTACCCCAGAACCATCTTTTAGCTCAATCTCATCTTCAGCAAAGGGGCCACGCTCATCCAGTTCCGCTTCTGTGGGGCGCGGCTGAATCAGCGTTAGGTGTGGACCTTCACTGATAACACCACTGAAAAGACGTGCCTGACGAGCCGCCTCACCATCCGCCTGCGCCCGTACCTCGTCCAGGGATGCACCCTCAAAACTGTCCGCCTGCTCCGGGGCAATCACCATAATCTCCTGCGCCAGCACGGCACCAACGACACCTGCCGGCCACGATGTCCGAGCGATAAAGTCCGCCAACTCAGGGCTACCACCTTCAATTCTCTCGGGGAGAGGTTCCTGCGCAACGACGGTCAGCGGGGCGCTGTCAATCAGCTCGTCGGCAAGCACGTCGGCAAGCGCGGCGGTGGGGACGAGGGCGAAGAGACTCGGGGCGCGGTCCCAACCTTCGGCGTGGACGTATTCGACAGCCTCGCGTACGGCGCGATTGAGTGCCTGCTGGCTGAGATGAGTCTGGGTTCCGCTGTTTTCGCTCATGACGCTTGACGACGCCCCTTTCCTGGCAACGCTGTATTAACAGCATCCTTAGTCAAATGTTAGGAACTTTATTTAGAGTAGATGACAGATAAGCGTACGACCGACTTACCAGCTCGCTGGCAAGTCAAGTTCAACTTGGACAGGAGAGACGTTGTCTCTAAACCAGACTCGACCGAGACGATCGGCGGGTGGCCGCCCGGGGTGGCTGGCAATTACCGTGTTGGTGATTGCCGCGCTGACCTTTGTTATTCCAATCGCCGTCAGTTTTTATACGGACTTTCAGTGGTTCGGTGAAGTGGACTATCGAGGGGTATTCGCCACCACGTGGCTCACTCGTATCGTCCTGTTTATCACCGTAGGCCTGATAACGGGCGCACTGACATTTCTATCTATGTGGCTGGCGTGGCGCTCCCGTCCCGTCGACCTCGGGCTGACGGATCCGCGCAGCCCGCAGGCAGTGTACCGACGGATGGCTGAATCTGGTTCGAAGTCGATGTTCACCACGCTGCCTGTTGTATTCGGCGTACTCGGTGGCCTTGTGGGGCAGGGCAAATGGCAGACGGTGCAGCTGTTCTTAAACCGACAGTCCTTCGGTGAGACAGACCCGCAGTACGGCAAGGACTTGGGCTTCTATGCGTTCCAGTTGCCGCTGTGGTCGTACATCGTGTCGACGCTGGTTGTCCTGGTAGTTATTGCGTTCCTGCTGTCGCTGGTGACGCATTACTTCCTTGGTGGTATCCGCCCAGGTAATCCGACTACAGGGGAGAAGACCCGCGTTTCCAATGCGGCTCGTGCGCAGTTGGCGTGCTGGGCCGGTGTTTTCATGCTGCTCAAGGCTGTGTCTTACTGGCTGGACCGCTATGAACTGCTGAATAACAAGCAGAAGACCTTCACCGGTGGTTCCTACACCGATATCAATGCGCTGCTGCCGGCGAAAATTACGCTGCTGGTCATCGCAATTGTCGTGGCCGCTGCATTCTTTGCAGCCATTTTCTTGCGCAATCTTTCCATCCCGGCGTTTGCCACTGTGCTGATGTTGGTTTCCGCGGGGCTGATTGGCGTGGCCTGGCCGATGGCAGTTGAGCAGTTCTCGGTTAACCCGAACCGCGCTTCCAAGGAACGCGAGTACATTGCGCGCAATATTGAATCGACGCGCTACCACTACGGGCTTACCGACGACAAGGTGAAGGTCGAGCGCGACTGGGGCGTTCCGGCTGAAAAGGAAGGCGATAAGGAGGCAGCAAAGGAAGGTGCGGATTCGATCTCGCGCGATGCCGCTACTCTGGCCAATATCCGAATTCTGGATCCGGAAGTGCTGCCACGTACCTTCACGCAGCAGCGCCAGCTGAAGAACTTCTATGGTTTCTCCGATCCGCTTGCCATTGACCGCTACCAGATTGATGGCGCGTCCCGTGACTTCATCGTCGCTGCTCGTGAGCTGAACCCGCAGACGCTGCAGGGCAACCAGACTGACTGGATCAACCGTCACACGGTCTACACCCACGGCAATGGTTTCGTTGCCGCGCCGGCTAACAAGGTCGATGAGGTTGCCTCTGAGTCCGGTTCCGCCCGCGGTGGTTACCCGTTGTACACCGTGGCTGACCTGTTCGAGTCCGAGGACCCGAACGGCATGAATCTGAACCTGAAGCAGCCGCGTATCTACTACGGTCCGGTTATCGCCAACAGCGATGCCGACTACGCGATTGTCGGCGGCAATGGTGACGGCAACGACTACGAGTACGATGCTGACGGCCGAAACTTCACCTACGACGGTGAGGGCGGTGTTGGCGTTGGCGGACTTGCCAGCCGCATGATTTTCGCCACCCGTTACCAGGAACTCAACATCCTGCTGTCCGACCGCATTGGGCCGGACTCCAAGATCATCTACAACCGCGATCCGCGTGACCGTGTTCAGAAGGTCGCCCCATGGCTGACTACCGACACCAAGACGTACCCGGCTGTAGTCGATGGCCGTATGAAGTGGATCGTCGACGGCTACACCACGTTGGCCAAGATGCCGTACTCCCAGCGCATGAGTCTTCAGGAGACCACGCAGGACTCCATTAACCCGGATGGCACTCCACGCCCGCTGCCGAACAGCGAGGTCAGCTACATCCGCAACTCGGTCAAGGCGACCGTCGATGCCTACGATGGCACCGTTGAGCTCTACGAGTTCGATGAGAAGGATCCGGTGCTCAAGGCCTGGGAAGGCGTCTTCCCGAGTGTGGTGAAGCCAAAGTCAGAGATTTCCGAGGAGCTGCAGGAGCATCTGCGTTACCCGGAGGACTTGTTTAAGGTTCAGCGTGAGCTGATGGCCAAGTACCACGTCAGCGATCCGGGTGTGTTCTTCGCCAACGATTCCTTCTGGTCCGTCCCGTCCGATCCGACCGCACCGGAAGAGAAGAATCTCTCCCAGCCGCCGTACTACGTTGTTGCTTCCGATCCGAAGACCGGCAAGCCGAGCTTCCAGCTGATTTCCGCTTTCCGTGGTCTGGAGCGCGAGTTCCTCGCCGCCCAGATGAGTGCTTCCTCCGATCCGGAGACGTACGGTCAAATCACCATCCGTGCCCTGCCGACCAACACCCAGACCATGGGTCCACGTCAGGCGCAGGACACGATGATGTCCGCAGATGAGGTCGCCCAGGACCGCACCCTGCTCGAGGGCACGAACGTGGTCACCAACGGTAACCTGCTGACGCTGCCGGTTGGTGATGGCGAGATTCTCTACGTCGAACCGGTCTACACCCAGCGCAAGGGCCAGGAGACCGCATTCCCGAAGCTGTTGCGCATTCTCGTTGCTTACCGCGGTCAGGTGGGCTACGGCGCCACGGTCACTGAGGCTCTGAGCCAGGTCGGTATCGACGCTTCCGCCGTGACCAAGGTCCGCGGTGAGGAAGAGGCTGAGGAGCAGCCGGCAGATAAGGACAAGGGTGCCGCCGCCGAATCCGACGACGAGGCGCCGAAGGAAGAGCGCAAGGTTGATGTCGCTGCGCGTGACGACGCCGCTCGCCGTATCTCCGACGCGCTGCAAAAGCTTAACGACGCCCAGAAGAACGGTGACTATGCAGCCCAGGGCCAGGCACTTGCCGAGCTCGACCGCGCTGCCACTGACTACCAGAAGGCTAACGGCCAGTAAGGTTTACAGAGAGTAAGGCTTGCAACGAGAGATTAGCCGAGAATCATAGGTTCTTATGGTCTATAGGATCCCCAGGTTGTAGAGAAACCCGCTATGACCTGGGGATTGGTCTTTGTTGGGACCTCCGTGCTACAGTTACTTCTCGTTGGCCAGAGAGGTCAGCACCCGCTGTGAGTGCTTGTAAAAGCCAGGACAGTTGACGCGGGGTGGAGCAGTTCGGTAGCTCGCTGGGCTCATAACCCAGAGGTCGTTGGTTCGAATCCAGCCCCCGCCACTAAGAAGAGACCCCTACCGGTGCAAACGCTGGTAGGGGTTTTCTTTATTCGGGGGTCAAATCACCGTTTGGGGGTTAAGCCGTTGGGTAGTCGTTGGGTCTGACGAACTCGCGCACTTCACAACCGAGCGTTGAAGGGCGGTCATCAGAAATGCAGCGTGAGGCGCTGCTCGATTAGTCGGCCTGAAGGTACTTAGCTTGAGGGGTTGCTGGGTTGATTCTGGTCGATTTGCCTCGGCTCATGTACGCGCTGCTAGCTTTCGGTTTCACATATCGATGAGTTATTCACTTATGGATACGCTGGAGCGCATCGATGGGTGAATCATGCATCGATAAGTGAGCGCAATACTGGCAAAACGGTGGGCAGACAGCTGGCAGACAGCTGCCAGACAGGCCCGGACAGCCCACGGTGGGCTCGAAATGTGGGCGGATGCGGAGTGACTCGTTCCTTTTTTCGCCCCTTCATAAAGAACTCTACGAAGCCTTGGCTTTCGATTTCTTCAGCCAGATTATCGGCGGAATCAACAGAGCCAGGCCACCGATAAGTGCGACCCCACCGAATAGCCACACCAGTCCGGCGATAATGGCGATGGGGGCGAGGATGGCCGCCGCGATTTCGAATGGTGCGAAGCCCACGTAGGCCATGCCGAACTCCTCGAGAGTGCCGGATTTCTGCTCCGGGTCCACAATCTTCAGGACGGCGATGCCCGTGGCTACGGAAGCGGTTGCCCAGCCCCAGCTGAATACGGCGCGTTCGAACCAACCATGTTCGAAGACTCGTGGTGCGACGTAGAAGAACAACACCAGGCAGAAGGCCAGCCCCACGACGAACAGAATAATCAGCGGGACGATGTAGGTGGCCACCACTGCCGGCACAATCGACGCAATGCCCACTGCAACCAGGAAGTCCGTCGACGCCCCGGAGACCGAACCCATCAACTTCGTATCCAGGTAGTGCGGTGCCTTAATCAGGTGCAGTACTCCAACACCCGCCAGGCCGACGAGGAAGGCCATCGCGAACAGCGGGAAGCTCAAGGCCGGGAAAGCGTCATTGACCAAGTTAGTCAGGATATTCGCCAGGAAGAGAGTCACCGCCAGTGCCGCGACATGCAGCGCAATCGGCTCAATTGAGGACGGGCTCGTGGTCGCGCGTCCCACGCTTGGTCGCTGGCCGGGAAGAGAGATGATGCCGGTACGCATGTCCTCCGGCAGTTTATCCAAGGCGGGCAACTCGTTGGTGTGCCCCTTCTTTGAACCCCAGCGGGCAAAGATAACGCCACCGACAATTGCGGAAAACATGCCCACCGCGGCGGCTGTAAAGCCCAAACTCGTGGCCTCAGTCATGCCGGCCGAATCCAGTGCGCCACCAACTGCTGCTGCCACACCGAAACCGCCGACGAAGCCGACGGGCAGCATGATGCCGAACCAGTCCGGAGTATTGAACAGCGGGGCGAAAAGAATCACGCCAAGCAGTGCGAAGAAGCCCCACTGTGCCAGGTACATGCCCACGGAATAGGACCACATTGTTCGCGCGCGCTGGCGAACCTTGGCATCGAAGTCCATTGTGAACGGAAGGGCACCGAAGACTGCAGCGATTAGAATCGTCGCATAGTCGCCGAAGTGCTCGCTGAACTGGATGATTCCCAAAGCGTTGGGGCCTAGTAGCAAGCCGAGCAAACCCGCAGTAATCGGTGCAGGGATGAGAAGCTTCTGGAACCAGGGGATGAATCGCCGCATCAAATTACCGATGATGAGCAGCAACGAAATCCAACCGATATCCATCAAGACGTCGAAGGGCGTGTAACCATCCACGGGAATTGATTACCTTTCTCGTTGGTGGGGTTTCACCAATTAGCAATTATGTGAATCGCATCGTCGATTCTTAGAAAAATTGGAATAAAACCATAGGAATACCTCACGATTGTACGTCAGTTACCGAGAGATTTTGTGGCTTCAGTCACGATTAAGTTCCTCGCATGCACGATAAAAGCCGCCTACCCAGTACTTTCCGGGGAGGCGGCTTGTGGTTGTGGTTAGACGGTTCTACTGTCGGCCATTCCTAATGCGCGACCAGGCTGCTGCGACAACCAGGCCAACGCACGCGATGGCGAGGTAACCCCACATGTGATCGGCGCTGGTCTGAATGGTCTTTGGCGGAGCAGGAGTGTTCTCCGCGGTCAGCACGCTTTCTGTGTCTCGGCCAGAGGTGATGTCATCGATCCAGTCAGCCGTGCCAGCGAGGGTGGTGATAGCTGCGCTGGGGGAGGGGAGGTCAGGATCGCCATTGGAGGTTCCGGCAGTAGCCAGGCCCGCGAGCTTGCCGTCGACGAAGAACGGGCCGCCGGAGTCACCGCCCTGCATACCCGCGCCAGAGACGGAATGTGCGTCCAGGATGGCGCTTTGAATCATTGGCATCATGGCAGCGTCGGCTGGGATGCTTTCCGTTCCTGCGGGGATGGACTCGGTTTTGGAGTCATCTGGCTTTACTGCATCCGGTTTAACTGCACCCGGCATGACAGCTTCGCCCGGAACAGCCTCACCAGGAGCGGCCCCATCTGGAGCAGCCTCACCTGGAGTTCCATCAGCCGGTCCTCCGCCTAGCAACTCATTGACGACCATCTTGGTCATCGGAAGCTGTCCGGATCGGGCCATCGACGAGCTGCTGCTCCAGCCATAGAGAGTTCCCGTCTGTCCAGGTGTTGGGATATCGCGGGAAACATTCGCGGGTGTTGCGTCAGTGACCTTTTGGGTCAGGTGGAGCAACCCCGCATCAGACATTGGAGACAGCGCCCAAGAATCGGCATCGTAGACCTTCCCGCCGATGCGGGCCTGGGTCCCTTCGTTGTTCACAGACTCCAGGCAGTGGCGTGCAGTGAGCACCCACTGGTCGGCAACCAGCGTTCCGGTACAGTCACCGAAATTGCCGATTTTGCCAATCTTCAGCGCGGCCACAGAACTGCTTTCAGCATTCGCAGGTGCGGGTTCGCCGTTTTCCAATGCAAGAGCTGGGGCTGCAGATAGAAGCAGGGTGCTGCTAACAATTGCTGCGATGGAAAAAGATGTTTTCTTCACGGTTATTTCCCTTTCCCAGAAGGAACAATGGCCTTGATTGCGGTGGCAACGAGTTTTTCGGCAGGGCCCTGTCCGACAAACTTCTTCCAGAGGCTAGCGACGACGAGGAAGAATACGATGAAACCTGCTGCGGACAACGTGGAATGCAATACAACATTCTGCTGCCAATAAAACGCGGTGAGAACGTGCAGGATGTAGATAGTCAGTGACATTGTTCCCATAGCCGCGAATGGGTAAACCACAGCTGGGAAGCGGTCGCCTACGAAAAGGCACAAGTGCAGCACAATGGCGGCAACTGCGACGGAGAGGATGATTTCTCCGAAGACGCCAGTGTGTCCGGTAAAGCGGAGCCAGCCAGCAATCTCGGGATCAAATCGGAAGTACATGCCGACGGCAGTGATGACAACGCTGACAGCGGTAACAATCCAGCTCAACCGAGTATTAGTGCTGGTCTCAGAGGTGGAAGTGCTTTGCAGGCGACCGCGCAAGTAGACGTCGTAAAGCAGCATGCCGCCGATGAAATATGCAATCCACGCGAGTAGCGGATAGATCTGTGGCAGCGTCATAGGCGCGTACTTGATTGTGGCGGCGATGGTTGCGGCGATGAAGAAGCCGACTCGCCACCAGGTTCCGAGCGCTGGCATCCAGGAAACCAGCATCATTACCAGGCCCATGATGACGAGGACCACCTGAATTTCTCCACCGACCGGCAATAGTGCCAGGCCGATGAGAATGATCAGGGCACCGCGGGTGATTAGACGCAAGAAGGTAGTGCTGCTGTAATTACGGCCGATGATCATCATTGTGGCGCCGGCGATGATGGCGAACAGTGATGAGGGTAGGCCAGAGAGCACAACCTTTGTGCTCCAAAGTAGTGAGGCCATATGGACAATAATCATGCCGATGATGGCGAGTGAGCGCGCTATATCAAGCCCCACGATTCGGGTAGGTTTATTCACCCCAGATTTCTCCTTTACTACAACGTATAGGGAGGTGCTCTTTGGTAAAAAGCACTCTCTACAAATGGCGTATTGAAAACGACTTTCTAGTTGTAGCAGCCGAATCTGACAATACATTAAGTGAGCATGTGTAAAACACAGTGTTTCGTCTGTGTTTTTACTGGGAAACTAGCGCGTTCAAAAAAGCCCAGGGGCACGCGTAACCTAGTGGCATGAGATCAATGCTGACGAGTTTCACCTGGGCTGAGGTGCCAGGAGTCTTCCTCGCGTACCTGTTGATTATTGCCATCCCCACCGCTCTCGCTTGGATGGGTGCCGTGTGGCTGGCCAAAAAGTACGGTGAGCGTATCGCGTTTGGGCACACGATTTTCGTCTTTGTCGCAGCATTCCTAATCTGCTTTTGTACGCTCGCGTGGACGCTCGAGGGCGAATACGACTACTCGCCATGGCAGGTTTTCTGCAGTGGCTTCGCGATGGTCATCCTTACTGCCTCTGCCATGATGCGCGTGCCCGCCCCAACTCTGAACCTTCTGCCCACGTGGTGGGCAGCGGTCGCCGGCTATGCCCTGTGCTGGAGCATCATCGCCGGCACTGACGACACCACCGGGCTTTGGGGAGTCGGTCTGATATTCCTGCTCCTCGGCCTCATCGCAGGCGTCGGCGCAGTCGTGTGGCTTACGCTGGCGATAAGGAGGCTTTTGTTGGATTCTGCCGCTTAGGAATTCTTAGTGGAACGGAGTTCGACAGCTAACTCGTCGATACGGCGCTCGAGGCCATCGCGAATCAGGTCCATGCGTTCTTCTCCGTCGATGCCTCGTTTTGAAGGCTCGTCAGTAAGCCAACGCTCGAGTGAGCCTTCAGCGTCCGAGGGGAGCTCTACATGAGCGGCATCGCCGATGATGACAACACGATCTGCAGTCCGGAGAATCGTAGGGTCAATGGGCTTTGGCGATGCACCGTCCATAGAGGCGCCGATTTCTGCAACTGATTTGGCTGCAAGCGCATTGGTAGTAGTTTTGGGGTTCGTTCCTGCTGAAAGGGCGGTGAACTGCGTGGCATATTTTGCACGCGCAATGGCCTCGGCCATCTGGGATTTACCGGCATTTGCCACGCAGATGAAAAGTACCTTCGGGATTTCCTTCATTTCAGAATCCTTTTTCTATAGTTTGTCCGGTACGGAAAGGTCATTGGGGAAAAGGCGCGGTCCGAGCCAGCGGGTGACGTAGACAAGTGCAACGAGTACGGGTACTTCAATAAGTGGTCCAATCGTTCCCGCAAGTGCTTGCTGGGACAATGGGCCGAAGGTGCCAATCGCAACCGCAATTGCCAACTCGAAGTTATTTCCGGCGGCCGTAAAGGCAATCGATGCGGAGGTTGCGTAGTTCATGCCCGCGGCCTTGGCTGAAGTGAGAGCGATTGCGAACATGGCGAGGAAGTAGATCACTAGTGGTAGCGCCACTTTCGCAACGGTCCAGGGATTCTCAAGAATCTGCTGTGACTGAAGCGCAAAGAGCAACACGATTGTGTATAGAAGGCCGGCAAGCGCCAATGGTGAGATTTTGGGCAAGTACTCATTTTCATACCAGTCGCGACCACGGGTGCGTTCACCAATTATGCGTGATGCTGCGCCAGCCAGAAGCGGAATACCGAGGAATACCACTACGGACAGTGCGATTGCCCAAAAAGAAAAGGTGGCGGAAGTGGTTTCCAGTCCCAACCAGGAGGGCAGAATCTGCAGGTAGAACCATCCTAGAGCGCCGAACATGAGAATTTGAAATAGCGAGTTTACGGCCACCAGTACGGCAGCGACTTCAGTATCGCCGCAAGATAGGTCGTTCCAGACCAAAACCATTGCAATGCAGCGGGCGAGACCGACGATAATCACGCCAGTGCGTAGTTCTGGACTATCGCTGAGGAATATCCAGGCAAGGATGAACATCAGTGCGGGGCCGAGAATCCAATTGAGGAAGACTGTGATGCCCATCAGCTTCCTTGATGTCAAAATTTCGCCCGTTTTGTCGTATCGAACCTTTGCGAGCGGTGGGTACATCATGACCAGCAAGCCGATGGCGATTGGTACGGAAATTGTCGCAATTTTTGCCTCTGCCAGCCAGTTCACAAGTGACGGTGCAATTTTGCCCAGAATGAGGCCAATTGCCATTGCAGCTGCAATCCATAGCGGCAAGAAGCGATCTAGGAAGCTGAGTGACTTTGTAGTCTGTGTCATAGTTTCCGGTGTAATCAATATATCGATGATTGTCAATATATTTAGAGGGGCCGTGTAGCCTCAACAGGTATGGACGAAATCTCAGAATGCTGTGCACTTGGCGGTCGGCCTCTCGACACGGCGGAAGCACAGGCTGCGGCAACGCTCTTCAAAGCGCTGGCGCAACCGACGCGCCTGCAAATTTTGTCTCAGCTCGCTGCCGCTGGCTGTAGTCCGATGACCGTGGGGGAGCTGGCCGCTGTTTCTGGGCTTAGTCAGCCGACGGTGTCGCATCATTTAAAGACCATGGCGGATGCCGGGCTGCTAACTAGGTCTAAGAGTGGACGGGTAGTAACCCATGAGGTACGCCCTGAGGTATTTGCTGAGCTGCGACGTATCCTGGATATCGGTCACGCGGACGGGAGATAGTGGGGCGCTCGTCGCAAATCGCGATAGGTTGGAAACCCTGTTTACCCGTTCAGGCGCTTGACGACAGCGTCGTGAAGCAACCCATTCGTCGCAACTGCGTCCCCGCCGTGCGGCCCGTCGACTCCCGCTAGGGAAGTGAAGCGGCCGCCAGCTTCCTCCACCAGAATCGCAAGAGCTGCCAGGTCCCACAGGGAAACTTCTGGCTCGGCGGCGACATCGACCGCACCCTCCGCTACCAGGCAGTAGGAAAAGAAGTCGCCATAGCCACGAAGGCGCCAGGCGTCATCGGTGAGACCGATGAAGTTGTCGCGCAGGTCGCGCTCGGCCCAACCTGTGAGCGAAGAGTTAGAAATTGAGCAGTCCGCGATGTTCGCCACCTTCGAGACTTCAATGAGGCGCTCAGCGGCTTCCCGGCCGCCGACCTGCACGCGCTTGAATGCGCCGTCGCCCTTGGACGCCCACCAGCGGCGTCCCAGCGCAGGTGCGGAGACCACGCCGACAACGGGCTTACCGTCCTCCAACAGGGCAATCAAGGTGGCCCAGACCGGGACATTGCGCACAAAGTTCTTCGTGCCGTCGATGGGGTCGATGACCCACTGACGGCCCTCAAACACAGCTTCGCCACCGAATTCTTCGCCGAGAACCTCATCGCTCGGGCGCTTGTCCGACAGAATCTCGCGGAGCAGCTTTTCGCACGCGATATCGGCATCGGAGACCGGTGTGAGGTCGGGCTTGGACTCGACGACTAGATTGGCCGCCTCAAAGCGGGACATTGTGAGGTCATCGGCTGCGTCGGCAAGCGAGAGTGCGAGGGCGAGATCTTCGGAGTAAGAGGTGGTCATGGCCGAAATTCTAGCGCAGAACCTCACGCAGCTCTGCGACCTGGCCGCTTGAGCCCGCGAGCTTCCAGCGCCCCACCGACGTGCCTTCGCCGCCTGCGCCCGTAATAAGCGCATATCCAGGCAGCCAGTCCCAGGCCGCGACGTCGCGCTGGAACCATACGCCGATGCGGCCGTCGGCCACGCCTGCCATATCCACTGACGCTGAGCCCAGCATGCGCCAGGTAGCGCTGCGGGACACTGCATCCAGCCAGGACTTTGTGGCTGTGACCTCGGATTCCTCGCTCGAGCTCACCACTGTGGTGTGGAGGTATGTCGCTGCGCAGACTTCCGAAAGCGGGTGGTCAGTGACCCGGAGATCGTCAACAGTGCCGTCAATGTTGATACGAGTGGTCGGGAGACTGGGGCCACCAATCCAGCTTTCGCCCGTGGCCGGACGGTGCACCGCGCCGAGGATGACCTCGTCCGGATTGTTCGCATCTCCCATAACCAGCGCCAATGCGCTGCACCAGTAGTCCGAACCAGTGGTGAAGTTGTAGGTGCCATCGACAGGGTCAATCACCCACGTGCGACCAGACTGGGACTCCTTCGCCGACCCTTCCTCGCCAAGGATGCCGTCCTCCGGGCGGAGCGCGGCCAAAGCCTCGACGACGAACTTCTCCGCTGCGCGGTCGGCCGCGGTGACGACGTCGGAAATCGATGTCTTGTACTCCGTGACCAGGCCTTCGTCGCGCATGCGAGCAGCAATGGCAGCGGCACGCTTCACGATGGCAACCGCAACACTGGTATCCGATGCCACAATCGACTCGGACACTTGGGCAAGAAAGAGTTCTAGGTCCTGGCTGGAATCTTGGTGCGGGTCTTGGCTGGAATCTTGGCTGGCGGTGGATTCAGACATACGTCCTATTGTGCACCGAAACAGGCGGTATAGCTAAGGTAGTACCCGTGAACCCGGATCTGAATGCTGACCTCAAAGAACTCGACGCGACGCTGACCACCATTGAGAAGGTGGTCGATGTCGACGAGCTTTCCGACCGGATCAGGGAGTTGGAAGCCCAGGCCGCCGACCCGTCGCTGTGGGATGACCCCGACCACGCGCAGCAGGTCACCAGTGCACTGTCGCAGGCGCAGGCGAAGAAGAAAAAGATTGACTCGCTGCGCGGGCGCCTCGACGATCTCTCCGTGATGTACGAACTCGCGGAAGAGGAGGGCGACCCCGACGCCGTCGAGATGGCCGATGCCGAACGCGCTGAGCTGCGTGCCGACATCGAATCCCTCGAGGTCACGACGATGCTTTCGGGGCCTTACGACGAGCGCGAGGCAGTCATCAACATCCGCTCCGGTGCCGGTGGCGTGGATGCCGCTGACTGGGCCGAGATGCTCATGCGCATGTACCTGCGCTGGGCCGACAAGCACGGGCATAAGGTCGAGGTTTACGACACGTCCTACGCTGAAGAGGCCGGTATTAAGTCCGCTACTTTCGTCGTCCATGGCGAGTACATGTACGGCACCCTCTCGGTCGAACAGGGCGCGCACCGGCTGGTTCGTATTAGTCCTTTCGACAACCAGGGACGCCGTCAAACTTCCTTCGCTGAGGTCGAGGTGCTGCCGGTTGTGGAGGAAACGGATCACATCGACATCCCCGAGTCAGATTTGCGTATCGACGTCTACCGCTCCTCCGGCCCAGGTGGGCAGTCGGTGAACACCACGGACTCCGCGGTCCGGCTTACGCACGTCCCGACCGGCATCGTGGTGACTTGCCAGAACGAGAAGTCCCAGCACCAGAACAAGGCATCTGCCATGCGAGTTCTGCAGGCGAAGTTGCTGGAGAAGAAGCGCCAGGAAGAGCGCGCGGAGCTGGATGCTCTCGGCGCAGGCGGCAATGCCTCGTGGGGTAACCAGATGCGCTCCTATGTGCTGCACCCGTACCAGATGGTCAAGGATCTGCGTACCGAATACGAAGTCAACAACCCACAGTCGGTCCTCGACGGTGACCTAGACGGTTTCATCGAGGCCGGTATTCGCTGGCGCATGGCTCAGCAGTCCGAAGGCGAGTAGCGCTAGAAGGGCGGTTCGTCTTCGGGCGCTTCCGGTGCCTCGGGTGTTTCCGGTGTGGTGGGTTCGTCGGCTTCTCCGTTTCTCTCGTTTTTGTTCATTCCCAGTTCTTCGCGAGCTTGATTTGTCAGCTCCTGTGATTCGCGGAGGTGTTCCAACCTCTGCTCGTTGTACTCCTTGAGTGTCTGTGCTTTCTTCGTCTTACGTAGATCGAAAGAGTAGCGACCGTGACCGGCGAGCGGCCCCGACTCTGTGCTGATAAGCGCAGCTTTTTCGGTGCTTTGATCAGTGACGGAGGTCCAGTACTCCACGCCGTCGATATCGCGCACGACATTCCAAAGACCGGCCGTTTTTAGATTGTGGTGGCGGCGGCATAGGCAATGGAGGTTGGGCGTTTCGGTTTGGCCACCTTCTTCGGGATTCTCGTGGTTATACGGCTGAATGTGGTCGATGTCGCACTTCGTCGCATCGACATCGCATCCGGGAAAGCGGCAGGTGCCGTCTCTACCTTGGACGTAAGTACGCTGTCGCTCTGTTGGCGAGTACTTTTCCGTTTTCTCGTCCGCTAGTAGCCGGATGCTAGTGACTCGATCGAGCCAGGATTCAGTGGCGATTTTGTTGATCCACCCCAGACCGCCGATCCATGCCTCCTGCGGCTTGTCTTGAGTAAGTGGGCAGTACAGATTCAATGTGGCGGTGACCTGAGCAGTCCCGTGCAGAAGGTGTGAAAAAGCCTCGACGAAGTCGCAGTCCTGATCAGCGGTAATTTCTTCCAAGACTTTCTGAAACTCAATTGCCCGCTCAGGCATCAGTTCCATGGTGACTTCAGTGAGGTTGTCCTTTAACTCGAACTTTATAGATTCGCCAGCTTTTTGCTCGATGCCTTTTTGAAACGAAGTAATCGGCGGGTCGTACTCATTTTTAGGGCGCAATAGCGGGCCGACTTCATTAATCAATCGCTGAATATTCTGTTGAAGACTCCGAACCCCGCGAAGAACTTCACCATTGACTCTCGGCGTGATCAGTTCGAGGAGATGGTCTTCGAAATATTTCACAGTAGAGGCGTCATCCAAGGGGAGGATGGCTGTGGCAATGACCCGCATGTGGGGAAGCGGTAGCTGTGCGCGTTTGAGCAGAAGCTCTTTCAACCGCGGGAGCCGCTCTAGCTGCATCCCGATATCGATGTACTGGAGTGTCCTCCCGCGCGACATGCCAAGAGCTGGAGCGATTTTGGCGATGTAATCTTCGACATCTTTTGTTGAAGAAGACGGAACACAAGCAAGGGCAAGCTGCAGATCAGCTCGATTACGGTCAATTCCAAGACGTGCTGGTGCTGTTTGAGAAATCTCATGGTGAAAGCGTGGCGCTGTTGCTTCCATCGCCGCAGCGTAAGTGCGTTTCCGTGGTATCTGTTCCCCGCTGGCCATTGTTGAATCCCCCTGAAAGATAAGGCCTGGACGTTGAAATGTTGAAATAAGGAAGAGGTAGGGAAAATATTTTCGACTAACCTTGAGTGTTAACTTTCCGAGTTTTAAGCAGCTAGGCGACGTTATTCTGCGTTTTTAATCCTCGCGTTTAATCTTTCATCGCTCATTTTAATCGAACAGGTAGGCGAAGTAAAGGGTGATTTAAAGATTTTTGGGGAAAATGGTTTCGAATGCTGTCGTAGTGCGCACTTCTGTGTGGTCGCGCGCTCTGGGGGGTGTCCCTATGTTTTTGTCAAGTGCCAG
>NZ_KV836195.1:0-945 GCF_001838285.1 Corynebacterium sp. HMSC074C03
GTGGCCAGCACTAGCGAAGTCGGAGCCATCACCGATCGCAAGAAGGATCTGCGCTGCGGTCTTGATGCCGACTCCGGGCATACTCATCAAGACCTCACAAAGAGGGAAATCAGCGAGCATCTCTTCAACCTGCTCAGCAATGGTGTTTCGTTGCTCTTTGAGGGCCTGGATGTTTGCAGCCAGTTGAGGAATTACTAACTCGGCGGCATCGCTTCCAGGCACGGTGACTGTTTGAGCTTTCAGCGCTGTAAAAATGTCGTCTACCAGCGGGGTGGGGTCTTTACGTGTGCGCTTGATCATCCAGTTCAACACTCGTTGGTATCCGGCTCTTTTTAGCCCCTGCGGTCCCTTGTAATGGATCAATAATTCCAGGATCGGCGTGCGAGTCAGGGTGCTACCAGCAAAAACTCGTTCCAGGCTGGGGTAGATCTGGGTGAGGACACTGCGAAGCCGATTGACAGTGCGAGTGCAATCGCGGGCGATGTCATCATCGAAGCCGGACAGCATCTTTAGGGCGGAGAGTACCTCATCATTGCGGTCGACGGCACGTAGCGTGTGGGGCATTGTGCGGGCGGTGTCGGCGATGATGAATGCGTCGCGTTTGTCTGTTTTTGCACGTCCCGGATAGAGATCTGCAGCTTTGCGCATCGCAAGACCTGGCAGGTATCCGACTTCGCAACCGCAGTCCCGGGCTACAGCAATCGGTAGTGCGCCGATGGTGTTGGGTTGGTCGACGATCACGAGTACGGTGCCAAGCTTCTGAAGCTGGTGAAAAACGCCTGCTAGTTCGGATTCGAGTTGAGGCAACGGTTTGTCGAAGACCTTGTTGCCATCACGGTCTAAGGCGCAGGCGTGGTGTTCAGATTTGCCGACGTCTAACCCAAGGAATATGTCGATGGAATGCTCCGGAGACATGATGAGCTCCTAGAAAACGAGATGGGTATG
>NZ_KV836196.1:0-139366 GCF_001838285.1 Corynebacterium sp. HMSC074C03
CAAATAGGGTGTCCACTAAACGAGGGTAACCTCAGCCTTCAATGGCAAGCGGTCTGGACAGATACTTCTTGAATCGGCACGGTGTCATTACGGGCGGGGGCCAGAACAACGTCCCTGGACATCACACCTAGGTAACATATTCAGATATGAAAAGACCCATCGCATTGGCGGCTGCCACGCTGACTGCGACCTTGTTCTTAGGGCTTACAGGCTGCGTCACCAATGACGAAAGCGGTAACCCCGAGGGCTGGTCAGAAATCAAACCGGCAGCGGTCCCCGAACTGGCGAAACAGGTCCCAGCAGATCTTCGTAAGCGCGAAGTATTGCGCATCGGCACCAACCCAACATTCGCCCCGGCAGAGTTTAAGGATTCCGCCGGTTCCATCATTGGCTTCGACATCGACCTCATCCGAGCCATGGCCAGTGTCTTGGACCTGAAGATTGAAATCCAAGAACAGGATTTCGCACTGATTCTGCCGGCCCTGTCGGCCGGCGCAGTCGATGTTGGCGCATCCGGATTCACCTCAAACGAGGAGCGCCGCAAGACTTACGACTTCGTCGACTATCTGGATACCGGCCTGCAGTGGGCACGTCGCCCGGGCAGCGACGCCAGCTCCGACAACTACTGTGGCAAAACTGTCGCCGTTCAGCGTAATACCGTCGCTGACATGGAGGACCTGCCGGTAAAGAATCAGGATTGTCTGGATCGTGGCTTGCCACCAATTAACAAGTTGGCCTACCAGGATGCTGGTACCGCCGCTACCACCGTGGTGCTGGGGCGTGCTGATGCATTGGCCGCTGACTCACCAGTTAGTGCCTACGCGGTCAATCGCTCTGAGGGCAAACTCGAACTTGCCGGAGATATCTACGATGGTGCCCCGTTCGGCTTCGCTATTCCGAAGGATTCAGAACTCGGCCCAGTGCTGCAGCAGGCACTGCAGTACCTCATCGACAACGGCCAGTACAAGGAAATCCTGACCACATGGGGTTTGGAAGACGGTGCTTTGGAACGCGCCACTATTAACGGAGAGGAACTTTAAGTGAGCGACTCATCTGCGTCTGGCGCCCGCTACGAGGCCACACAGGCGGAACTCAACGAAGAAATTAAGGCCAAACCGCTGCCACACCCGGGGCGCTGGATTACCGCAGCAGTGCTGCTGGTGCTCTTCCTGTGGTTCATCATCGGTGCCGCCCGCAATGAGGCCTACCACTGGGATGTTTACTTCCAGTACCTGTTCGACACACGAATCGCCGCTGCCGCTGGCTGGACCATTGCACTGACAGTCTTGGCCATGCTTATCGGCATCATCGGCGGTGCCATCGTCGCAGTGCTCCGCATGTCGGAAAACCCCGTGCTGTCCACAGTTGCTTGGTTCTACCTGTGGGTTTTCCGAGGAACGCCGGTCTACGTGCAGCTGGTCTTTTGGGGTCTCCTCGGCACTATCTACTCGACGATTGACCTGGGCGTTACCGAGGTTGATTTAAGTACCATTCTCTCCAATACCTTCGTGCTGGCATTCGTCGGTCTCGGCTTGAACGAGTCCGCATACATGGCTGAAATTGTCCGTGCCGGCATTCAGGCTGTCCCAGAGGGCCAGACCGAGGCATCGAAGGCATTGGGTATGAGCTGGTGGCAGACTGTCCGCCGCACCATCCTGCCGCAGGCCATGCGCATCATCATCCCGCCGACGGGCAACGAGTTCATCTCCCTGCTGAAGACCACTTCGCTGGTCATCGCAGTGCCGTTCTCGCTGGAACTCTACGGCCGCTCCACGGACATCGCCAATGCTCTATTCCTGCCGGTGCCGATGCTGCTGGTCGCCGCCACCTGGTACTTGGTCATCACATCGATTCTGATGATCGGCCAGTTCTACCTTGAGCGCTACTTCGCCCGCGGCGCTACACGCCAGCTCACCGCCCGCCAGCTGGCAGCGCTTGCCGACGCCGAAGGTGTGCCGCTTGCTAATACTCGCGTTGTCGATAAGGACGAAGAGCACTTCTACCGAGAGGATCCGCAGTAAATGACTACCAAAGATTTGATGGTTGAGGCGCAAAAGGTTCGGAAGAACTTCGGCCGGCTCGAGGTCCTCAAGGGCATCGACCTGGAGGTTCCACGCGGTACGGTTACCTGTCTCATTGGCCCTTCGGGCTCCGGCAAGTCCACACTGCTGCGCTGTATCAACCACCTGGAGAAGGTCAACGCAGGCCGTCTCTACGTCGATGGTTCCCTGATTGGCTACCGCGAAAAGAACGGTAGCCTCTACGAAATCTCCGCCGCAGAAGCTGCCCGTCAGCGTCGCGACATTGGCATGGTATTCCAGAACTTCAACCTGTTCCCGCACCGCACGGTGCTGGGAAATATCACCGAGGCACCAGTGCTGGTAAAGGGTGTCTCCCAGGAGCAGGCTGAAAAGCGTGCCATGGAGCTGCTGGAGACTGTTGGTCTGGCTCACAAGGCCGATGCCTACCCTGTTCAGCTCTCGGGCGGCCAGCAGCAGCGTGTTGCCATTGCTCGTGCACTGGCCATGGAGCCGAAGCTAATGCTCTTCGATGAGCCGACTTCCGCTCTTGACCCGGAGCTCGTCGGTGAGGTTCTCAACGTCATGCATGGTCTGGCCGATAAGGGTATGACCATGGTCGTCGTGACGCACGAGATGGGCTTTGCCCGCGAAGTCGCCGACCAGGTTGTGTTCATGGCTGATGGCGTGGTTGTGGAAAAGGGCACTCCGGATGAGGTGTTGGGGAATCCACAGCACGAACGCACCCGCAACTTCCTGTCTTCGCTGTTGAAGTAACAGCCGTTGAAGTAACAGCCAGGGGAGGCTGGCAGGCGGAACAGCAAGCCTAAGCGCCAAAAGTTGCGGAGATTCCGCGAAGCATAGTGACTGCCGCGCCGGTAGTCGCCAGAATGACCGCGAGCTTTCGGGCTTCCACAATGGGCACTCGCCGAGAAACGCGAGTGCCCAAAAATATACCCACCACCGTGGCAGCCAGACACAGCGGCCAGAGTATAACCGGCGTGGTGGAGAAGACGGAGACATCAGCGCTGATTTCCTTGAACAGCAAGGACAACCCACCGGAGACAAAGAACAGCGGCTGCAGGGTGGCCGCAAACGTCTGCGCTGGCCAACGGGAAGCCTGTGCGTAAACGGTAATGGCCGGGCCCGCGATGCCGGCCAAGGTATTCATAAAGCCGCCGGCAACGCCAGAGGCAACGGCGTACTGTGGGCCGTCAACACGCATGCGGTGAGGCATAAAGGATGTCACCAGCAGCGCAAGCAGCACTAGCCCACCGACCAGAACCTGGAGTGGCCCGCTGGGTGTGTTGTGAACCACCCAGGCGCCTGGCAACGCCCCAAAAGCCATCACCGGACCAATTAGCCAGAACTTCTTCCAGTCGACGTTTTCTCGCACCGAGATAGTCTGCATGACCGCATTGACGGTGGCGAGCACGTTGATAATCAAAATACCTGCTACTGGGCCTGCAATCAGTGAGAGGACTGGCCCTCCCAGCAGGCCGAGTCCCATGCCAGCTACTCGCTGCATCAGTGCCCCGATGAAAATCGTTGCCACGATAAAGACAAAAGCCCACACTGATAACTCCATGGGAGGGAGTTTACAGCGTGGGCTTTTTGGCTACTCCACGGGCGGGGTCTCCGGGAACCCGTCGTAAAGCGGAGACGTTAGCGGACTCGATGCGAACTAGATGACGCCCTGAGCCAGCATTGCGTTAGCGACCTTCTTAAAACCTGCGATATTGGCACCGAGCACGTAGTTACCCTCGTGATCGTACTCAGCTGCGGTGGTCTCGCAGTTTTTAAAGATGTTGGTCATGATGCGCTTCAGGCGCTCATCGGTGTAGGAGAAGGACCAGGAATCGCGGGTCGCGTTCTGCTGCATCTCCAGAGCGGAGGTAGCAACACCGCCAGCGTTGGCAGCCTTGCCCGGTGCGAAGTGGACACCGTTGGACTTAAAGACCTCGATGGCCTCCGGGGTGGACGGCATGTTTGCGCCCTCGGCAACGAAGCGGCAGCCGTTTTCGACCAGCAGCTTGGCGGACTCGCCATTGAGCTCGTTCTGAGTTGCACACGGCAGTGCAACATCGGCCTTGAGCTCCCAGATGTTGCCACCCTCGTGGAACTCAGCGCCCTCAGCCTCGGCCACGTACTCGGAGACGCGAGCACGACGAACTTCCTTGATTTCCTTCAGCAGCTCGACGTCGACACCGTTCGGGGTGGAGACGTAACCGGAGGAGTCAGAGAAACCGATGACGGTAGCGCCGAGCTCCTGAGCCTTCTTAATGGCGTAGATGGCGACGTTACCGGAACCGGAAACGATAACCTTGGCGCCGCTGATGTCAGCACCGTTGGCCTTCATCATCTCTTCGGTGAAGTAAACACAGCCGAAACCGGTAGCTTCGGTACGAACCAGGGAACCACCCCAGGTCAGGCCCTTACCGGTGAGAACGCCGGACTCGTGCTGATTGGCCATACGGCGGTACTGACCGAACAGGTAGCCAATCTCGCGGCCGCCGACACCGATGTCACCGGCAGGCACATCGCGGTACTCACCGATGTGGCGGTGCAGCTCAGTCATGAACGACTGGCAGAAGCGCATGATCTCCAGCTCGGACTTGCCCTTCGGATCGAAGTCGGAGCCGCCCTTGCCTCCGCCGATTGGCAGGCCGGTCAGGGAGTTCTTGAAAATCTGCTCGAAGCCCAGGAACTTGATGATGCCGAGGTTCACACTCGGGTGGAAGCGCAGACCGCCCTTGTACGGGCCCAGCACAGAGTTGAACTGAACGCGGAAGCCACGGTTGACCTGGACCTGGCCCTGGTCATCGACCCACGGCACGCGGAAAATAATCTGGCGCTCCGGCTCACACAGACGCTGAACCAAGCCGTAGTCACCGTAGTGTGGATCCTTTTCCAGGACGACCTTCAGAGACTCCAGAACTTCTGCCACTGCCTGGTGGAACTCCGGCTCACCGGCGTTTCGGGTGAGAATCTGGTCATAGAGACCCGAAACCTTCTGCTCGATATTCAAAATAAACCTCTCTGCGAAACCATTATGGCGCCCACGAAGAACAAACCGTCAGCGGTTGTAAACCGCTTCCCGGTTGCCGTAACTCGGTGGCACAGGTTGTGTGCACAAGGACTGGGCAACTGTCGATATTGAAGCGGACATAATTATACAACGGCATATTGCTGGGAAAACTCGTAGCGTTTCGCGCTACACCCGCTGGCCAAGCCAAGCACCGGCTTCGTGGAGACTTACGCTTTTCACGAATTAGGTAGGAAATTACCTAAATACGGCAACATTCCAGGGATACGTCGCAACAGATTCGAGTAATTCGTCGAACTCACGCAGCACCGGGTCCGGGGGCAATTCTGCACGCGGAGTCAGTAGCTCCGAGAGGTCCATAGCGAGTTCATTGAGAGAACCACCGTGCTGATCGAAGCTCAAGAGATAGCGGAATACCTTTCTCTCTCCGAGCGGCTCCTTAGGGTTCTCACGCTCCCACTGCTCCACCAGCTGCGCGTCAGTGTCCGCCGACGCCACCGACACAGCCACATCACTAACTCGCCCGGCGCGGTCAAACTCACTCAACTTGGTACGAAATGCCTCGGCCAGTGCCTCCGATTCGGTCGGCTTCACCAGGCAGTGAAAAACAATCTTCGACATAACTTCACAGGCTAAGCCACGCGAGACGGCCAGACAATAACTAACCGTCATCAAGCTCCTATCCCCCTACATTGACGCGCGCCCATCGCTGACAACGACGTAGTGTTGAATTTATGCAGGCTTTCAGCAATCCTCTCATCACGCTTGCCGACGGCACGGTGAAGCAAGTCAATCCTTTTTCCGGTACCCAGGTGTGGACAGTCCCCGGTCGTGGCAATCGGCCGCTGGGACTTAAGCACCCGGATCCGCAGCCACTGAGCGAGGAGGATTTTGGTTCCCGCGATTCCTTCGGCTGGAACAATCTGCTGCAAACCCCGCCAGAGAAGGCCCGCGTTGTCCTCGATGACTCAGTATTCGGCGGTTACACCACAGTGACCGGAGTACTTCCTGACCAGCTCTTCGACACCACTGCGGAATTCCGCCGCGTGCCCAACCTGTTCGAAATCGTCTCGTATGACTACTGGGCGGACAACTACGGGTTCGAGCCCGATCGCGAGACTCAGCAGCGTATGGAGGCCTACCTCGACGACCCGCAAGGCCGCGAGCATGTGCTCAACATCATTCGCACGCGCTACCGCGCCGCTGGACGCAGCGAAGAGGAAATCAGCGCGCTTTCCGACGAGGAATTGCTGCGCCGCGCCCCGAGCTACTTCGCCGGCGGCCACGATGTGATTGTTGCCCGTCGCCACTTTGTGGACGGCGCTACTCACGATAACCAGCTGGCTTCTTCTGGCACGTTGAGCGTTGCCGAGCACCGCGCACTCATTGCGTTTACCGTCGAGTCGATTGCTGACCTGTACCGACGTAACCGCTACGTGCGTTATGTGGCCGCTTTCCAAAACTGGCTGAAACCGGCAGGCGCGAGCTTCGATCACTTGCACAAGCAGCTTGTGGCCATCGATGAGCACGGCGAGCAGCTCAAGCGCGAAGTGCAAGCGGTGCGCAAGAACCCGAATATCTACAACGAGTTCGCAGTGGACTATGCTGCCCGCCACAATCTAATCATCGCGGAAAATGAGCATGCAGTGGCCTTTGCCGGATTCGGACACCGCTACCCCACGCTGGAGATTTTCTCGAAGTCGGACATCTGCGAACCGTGGCTGCAAACCCGCGCTGAAATCGACGCCATGTCGGATCTGATTCACGCCTGTCATGCCGCTGCCGGCCCCACCATTCCATGCAATGAGGAATGGCATCACCGTCCTGTCGATTTGGATGCCCGCATGCCATGGCGTGTGATGATTAAGTGGCGCACCTCAAACTTGGCCGGCTTTGAAGGTGGCACCAAGATTTATCTGAACACCATCTCCCCATGGGATCTGCGCGACCGCGTCGTACCAGAGATGTACCGTCTACGGGAGACCGGGAAAATCTCGGACAGCATTCACATTGCGACCGAGTGCCAGTGCCTGCCGAATTCCCTGAAGTACAACCCGCTTGTCGAGGACGGAACGCGACTGTAGGCCTCTGGGCAGAATAGAGAAAGAAGTAAGGAGTCTTAATCCAGGTGAGCAACAATGAAGCACGATTGAGCCGCATTCGCGACCTCATCGCCACCCATCGAGTGCCATTGGACAGGCAGTGGGAAATCTACCGCTACCTGCACCAGCACCCGGAGCTGTCTCAAGCAGAGGAGAAAACTGCCGCTTATCTGGCCGGTGCTCTTCGCGACATGGGCACTTACACAGTGCACGAGGGAATCGGCGGCCACGGACTGGTTGGTGTCATGGAAAATGGTCCCGGCCCCACCGTGCTGTTCCGCGCTGATATCGATGCGCTTCCAGTTTTCGAGGAAACAGGTGTGGACTTCGCTTCCTCAGCCACCGGTACCGCCCGCGATGGTTCCGCCACCGCCGTCATGCACGCCTGCGGCCATGACATGCACATGACGGCTGGTCTTGGTCTGGCTAGCCTGATGGCAGCGACTAAGTCTGAGTGGTCGGGTACATTCATTGCACTGTTCCAGCCCGCCGAGGAATTGGCCTGTGGCGCACAGGCCATGATTGACGATGGCCTGGCAGACCTCATCCCCACCCCAGATGTGTGCTTCGGCCAGCACATTGTTCCCGGCCCCGCAGGTCAGGTAATGACCATGCCCGGCCCGGCACTTGCTGGCTGTGACACCATCAGCATCACGCTGACCGGTCGCTCCGCACATGGGTCTATGCCGCACAACGCCATTGACCCGACGTACTTGGCTGCCGCAATCGTTCTGCGCTTGCAGGGAATTGTGGGGCGCGAGATTCCTCCCCACGAGTTTGGTGTTTTGTCCGTCGGCACGCTGCAGTCCGGCAATTCGAATAACACAATCCCAGGTCAGGCCAAGATTGTGCTGAACATTCGCTACTACTCCAACGAGGTACGCGCCAAGCTCATTGCGGGCATTGAGCGCGTTGTTCGTGGCGAGTGCCTGGCTTCCGGCACTGAGGTTGAACCTGTGATTGACTACTCGGATCACGGCGAAGTCACTGACAATGATTCGGAAGCGTTTGCCACGATTCGCCCGGTCATGGACGCTGTTCTCGGCGAAGATTCCACCGATGCTGTGCCGTGGACGGCGTCGGAGGACTTCTCAGACCTTCCCCGTGGCCTGAACTGCCCGTATGTCTACTGGACAGTTGGCGCCACACCTCGGGATACGTGGGAAGCCGCCGTTGCTGCCGACCGCGTGGTCGAAGACGTGCCGTCAAACCACATGCCGACGTTCTTGCCGGATTTCAAGCCGACGGCTACCTCCGCGACTTCTGCCGCCGCTGCCGCCGTGCTGTCCTACCTGGCAAAGTAAGGGGCGTTTGCCGGCTGCTTGCCACCGCGCACCGGGCAAGGATTCCACGAAACAGCCCAACAGCCCAGGTCGAAAGGCTCTAGCAAAAAGCCGGTAAGCCCCAAAAGGGCTTACCGGCTTTTCAAACGTGCCAAAGAGCTAGCGTGCGTCCTCGCCAATAACGTGGACGTGAATCATGTTGGTATTGCCCTCATTTCCTGGAGGGGTACCAGCAACAACGACCAGCGTGTCACCAGCGTTGTAGTTTTCCATGGTCAAGAGCTGCTCATCGATGACCTGCATGATCTCATCCGTGCTGTTAACCTCGCGCACCAAGAAGGTCTCCGCGCCCCACGTCAGCGCAAGCTGCGAACGAACCTGCTGATTCGGAGTGAATACCAGCAGCGGCAGGCGAGAGTGCAAGCGTGCCACACGGCGAGCGGTATCACCCGAGGTGGTGAAAGCAACCATAGCGCGGGCATTCAAGCGCTCACCGATATCGCGAGCTGCGTAGGAAATAACACCACGCTTAGTGCGCGGCATGTGAGTCAGCGCAGGAACTTCCCCCTCGCGCTCAGCGGCGGTAACGATGCGAGCCATGGTCTTCACCGTGGCCTGCGGGTACTTACCAATTGAGGTCTCACCCGAAAGCATCACGGCATCTGCACCATCGAGCACAGCGTTGGCCACGTCGGAGGCCTCCGCACGAGTCGGGCGCGAGTTCGAAATCATGGAGTCGAGCATCTGGGTGGCCACGATGACCGGCTTGGCGTTCTCGCGGGCAATCTGAATAGCGCGCTTCTGAACCAGCGGAACATCTTCCAGCGGCACCTCAACACCGAGGTCACCACGGGCAACCATCACAGCATCGAAAGCCAGGATGATGGCCTCAAGAGACTCGACTGCCTCTGGCTTCTCCAGCTTGGCGATAATCGGGACACGACGGCCAACCTCATCCATGACTGCATGGACCAGTTCGACGTCGGAAGGCGAACGGACGAAGGACAGCGCAATAAAGTCCACCCCCAGCTTCAGAGCGAAGCGCAGGTCAGCGATATCCTTCTCCGACAGAGCCGGCACCGAGATGTTCATCCCCGGCAGGGAAACACCCTTGTTGTTAGAGACCGGACCGCCCTCGATGACACGGCACACCACATCATTGCCATCTACCTCGATGCACTCCAGGCCGACCTTACCGTCGTCGACAAGCAGGCGATCGCCCGGACGGGCATCATCAGCGAGGTTCTTGTACGTGGTGGAGACGCGGTCGTGCGTGCCTTCGACATCGTCGACGGTGATGCGCACAATCTCGCCGTCAGCCCAATAGGTCGAGCCTTCCTTAAAACGACCGAGGCGAATCTTTGGCCCCTGCAAATCGGCGAGAATACCAACCGCACGTCCCGTAGCGTCGGATGCTTCACGCACCCAGTGGTAGTTCTGAGCGTGGTCCTCATGCTCACCGTGAGAGAAATTCAGACGGGCAACATCCATGCCGGCGTTGACCAGCCCGGTAATCCCCTCCAGCGAAGCAACTGCTGGACCGAGGGTACATACAATCTTCGTTCGTCTAAGCACGGCCTCCAGCCTAGTCCCTTAACGGGCTATGCGTCAGTTGGAAACACTGTGAGCTTCAGCAGCCTCGCGCTCTCCCCTGACTTCAGCTGCGGTTTCGCGGCTCTTCGCTCGCAGAATCCACATAGCAATTACAGCGCAGAAAAAGACTACGAGCGACGTGATGTTATTAATACGCACACCGAATATCAGCGTTGCGTCATCGACGCGCATGAGTTCAATGAAGAAACGTCCCAAAGTGTAGGCCGCGACATAGAGTGCAAAGACGCGGCCGCCGCCCATCTTGAACTTTCGGTCCGCCCAAACAATGACCAGACAGGCGAGGACGTTCCAGACCATCTCGTAGAGGAACGTTGGATGCACCACGGCCAGCACTTCGCCTGTCGACGTTCCGGTGACAGGGGCAACCCGACCAAACTCATCAACTCGTTGGTAAATTTCCAGACCCCACGGAAGCGACGTTGGGCCACCGTAGAGTTCCTGGTTGAACCAATTGCCCAGACGCCCAATGGCCTGACCAAGGATGATTGCGGGTGCGGCCGCGTCAAGAACTGGCGCAAACGGCACCTTCCGCCACTTAGCGACCGCCCACGCGGCCAGCACCCCCAGCGCCACTGCTCCCCAAATACCGAGACCGCCATTGGTGATCTTCAGTGCATCGGCGGGATTGGCGCCGGGGCCAAAGTACTTCTCCCAGTCGGTGGCGACGTGGTAGAGACGGCCGCCGATAATGCCCGCAGGAATAACCGCAATGGCAATGTCGAGGACCAACTCCGGGTCTCCACCCCTGGCCGCGTAGCGGCGCTGCATCCAGTAAATGCCGACGAGTACGCCAACCAAGATGGAAATCGCGTAACCGCGCAGTGGTAGCGGCCCTAACTGCCACACGCCCTGCGGCGGAGAGGGAATGTTGGCCAGATACGTCGTTGCAGTCTCAGCGAGAACAAGGGTGGAACTCATAAATGCGCTAGCTCTCTCCTCGTACGCCCGCGGCGAGTTCACGGGCGAGCGTTACCAGGTCATCGGTGGTCTTCATCGCGGCCTTGATCAGTGCCGAGCCAACGATTACGCCATCTGCAAACTCGGCAATCTCCGCGGCCTGTTCCCCATTGGAGACGCCCAAACCGACGCACACCGGTGTATCGGTAACCTCACGCGTGCGGGCAACCAACTTGCCGGCGGCCGAGTCGACGCTGGCCTGGGCACCTGTGACTCCCATGTGGCTAGTGGCGTAGACGAAGCCGGTCGACGCGGTGGCAGTTAGCTGCAGACGCTCGTTGGTCGATGACGGAGCAACCAACATGATGTTGGACAGACCATTGGCCTCAGCTGCACGCTGCCATTGGCCGGCCTCCTCGGGGATGAGATCCGGGATGATGGTGCCACGACCACCAGCGGCGGCCAAGTCCTCAGCGAAACGCTCCGGACCATACTGGAGAATCGGATTCCAGTAGCTCATGACCACACAGGTACCGCCGTGCTCGGTGACTTCGCGGACCACACGCATAATCTCACGGGTGCGGAAGCCCGCATCCAGAGCCACGTTGGCGGCATCCTGAATGGTTGGGCCATCCATCATCGGGTCGGAGAAAGGCAGACCAACCTCGATGATGTCGGCGCCAGCGTCGACAATCGCCTTGATGTTCTCAATCGACTTATCGGTGGTCGGGAAACCCGCTGGGTAGTAGCCGATAAATGCAGCGCGGTTTTCCTCACGGACTTTGTCAAAGACGTCACTCAGACTCATTTAGGACTCCTCCATCAGATCAAACCACTTAGCAGCGGTGTCGACATCCTTGTCACCGCGACCGGAAACATTGACAATAATCAGCGGCTTACGGCCCAGCTCTTCATTCAGGTCACCGCTGATGAGTCGGGCGGCAGCCACCGCGTGTGCGGACTCGATAGCGGGCAGGATGCCCTCCATCCGAGTCAGGTCCTGGAATGCCTGCATCGCCTGGGTATCGGTCACCGGCAGGTAGGACGCGCGATCAATATCAGCCAGATAAGAGTGCTCCGGGCCCACACCCGGGTAATCCAGACCCGCAGAAATCGAATGCGACTCTGTAATCTGGCCGTCCTCGTTCTGCATCAGGGCGGCGAAGGAGCCCTGGAACACACCCGGATTACCGGCGGCCGAAATAGGGGCTGCGTGGCGACCGGTCTCAACACCATCGCCGCCAGCTTCAGCGCCAATCAGGCGAACCGATTCATCATCGATGAAGTGGTGGAACGCGCCGATTGCATTAGAACCGCCGCCAACACAGGCCACGACAGCGTCGGGAAGCGAGCTGGTCTCCGCGAGAATCTGCTGGCGTGCCTCGGCGCTGATGATGCGCTGGAAGTCGCGCACCATTGTTGGGAACGGGTGCGGACCGGCTGCAGTGCCGAAGCAGTAGTAGGTGTCATCGGCGTGTGAAACCCAAAAACGCATGGCCTCATTGATTGCGTCCTTGAGAGTCTTCGAGCCAATCTCGACCTCGATAACCTCAGCGCCAAGCAGGCGCATGCGGGCGATATTGAGACGCTGGCGAATCGCGTCGACCTTGCCCATGTAAATACGGCAGTTAAGGCCGAGCAGCGCACAAGCGGTGGCGGTTGCAACACCGTGCTGTCCGGCACCGGTCTCGGCAATGATGTTCTTCTTACCCATGCGCTTGGCAAGCAGGACTTGGCCCAAGACGTTATTAATCTTGTGGCTGCCAGTATGGTTCAGATCCTCGCGCTTGAGCCAGACGTCAGCGCCGATGTCAGCGGAGAACTTCTCCGCGTAGTACAGCGGCGAGGGACGTCCAACACAAGTACGCTGAAGCCGGTCGAGCTCATCGAGAAAATCCTGATCAACGCGGGCCTTCGCGTAGCCATCGGTGACCTCACCGATAACGGCCATCAGCGCCTCCGGCACAAACTGGCCGCCCCACTTACCCCAGTGCCCAATGGCATCTGACTCGTGGTTCGTTGTCTCCGCGATAACCTCACCCATCGTGGGCAGGCGGTCACCGCGGGCATCATAATTCTTGAAATCTTGGTCACTCACAGTTATCTATTGTGGACTATCCCCACCCGTTGCGGGGAGATAAGGCCTAAGAAACTGTGGTGTGCCAGCACAACAGGTGTGACACACAACCAAATGAGGCGGAATTCGCGATGCGAGAAAGCTGCTACATCGCAACCGTGGGCTATCGCTACTCGCTGCGGAGTGTCGGGTGAACACCGGCGGCAACGAGACGTCGGCAAGCATCTCCTGGCTTGCCCGCGGTGACCAGCCCCTCTCCCACCAGCACCGCGTCGGCGCCGTGGGAGGCGTAGTAGCGCAGTTCCTCCGGCCCCTTGACACCGGACTCTGCCACCTTCACAACATGATCCGGCAGCATCGGCGCAAGACGTTCGTACACGGAGAGGTCCACGTCGAGAGTCTTCAGGTTGCGGGCGTTGATGCCGAGAATCTTGGCACCAGCGGCCTCGGCACGCTCGACCTCTTCGGCGGTGTGCGCCTCAACCAGAGCGTTCATACCGAGCGACTCGGTGCGATCCAGCAGCGACTCCAGCGTCGGCTGATCTAAAGCGGAGCACATCAGCAGCACCAAGTCAGCACCATGCGCGCGGGCCTCATGGACCTGGTACGGAGTGACGATGAAGTCCTTGCGAAGCACCGGAATGTTCACCGCGCGGCGCACGGCATCGAGGTCAGCGAGTGAACCGCGGAAGCGGCGCTCCTCAGTCAGACAGGAAATGACAGCCGCGCCACCCTGCTCGTACTCTGCCGCCAAAACTTCCGGCGAGGGGATGTCAGCCAGCTCTCCCTTTGACGGAGAGGCACGCTTGACCTCTGCAATCACCTGCACCCCAGGCTTTGCCAGTGCCGCCACGGCATCAATCGGCGACGGTGCCTTCAGCGAGAGCTCCTTGATTTCACGGTAGGAAATCCTGGCTTCCCGAGCAGCGAGATCTTCCCGTACGCCCTCAATAATCTTGTCCAGAACGTTAGCCATGGCCTTACTCCTTATCCAGATCCGTAGGATCTACACCGGCATCCAAAGCATCCCACAGAACTCGACCCGACTGCGGGTCTTCCTCCAGATCCTCGGCGATACGCTGACGGCGTACCTCCGGGGTCTCATACGCGCTGGACTTCTGTTTCTTCACGGCACCCGGTCGGCGCACCAGCAATACCGCCCCGACCAACGCCAATGCGCAGCACAGCAAGGCTAGAGCTGGCCCCATCGCGTGTACCTGAATGTTATCGACCTGCGCCCAGTCTGCCACAGTCACCGCATCACTGGCGCGCTGTGAGGCGCTTCCCGATGTCAACAAATCCAGCGCCCGTTGGGAGTCCACACCGTCTTCTCCGCTGGCAAGCAAAGTCATCGGAGTCCACGACGCCGCAATTGCGAGCAGCGCCGCAAGCCCACCGACGATACGGCGGCCGAGTGCGCCCAAAATGGTGGTGGCAAACAGCGCAGCCACCATTGCCAGTGCAATCGACGTCAACTCTGGAGCCCAGACAGCGCCCACCAAATCAGTGGTCGCCGGACCAGACTTGTCATCAACAGTATCGACTGTCAGCCACGCACTTCGGCTGCACAACCACATTCCCGCCGCGGCCACACCAATGAGGCCACCGGAGAGCATCGTTGTCGACTTCATCGAAAACCTAGCTCCTTTCCGCTGGGACTAGTGTCTCAGCTGCCGCGACAGCTCGCAGCACAGCCGCGGCCTTGTTGCGGGTCTCTTCATCCTCTGCCACCGGGTCAGAATCACTGACAATTCCGCCACCGGCCTGAACGTAGACCGTATCGCCCTTCTTCACACCCGTGCGGATGGCAATTGCCTGATCGGTATTGCCCCGGAAGTCAAAGTATCCAACGGTGCCACCGTAAACACCCCGGCGAGTGTCTTCGAACTTGTCGATAATGCTCAGCGCGGAAGGCTTCGGCGCACCTGAGAGCGTTCCCGCTGGGAAGGTGGCCGCGAATGCGTCGACAGCCGTGGCGTCGCTGGAAAGCTCGCCAGTGACCGTAGAGACCAGATGCATAACGTGACTGTAGCGCTCAATATGACGGAAGTCATGCACAACAACACTGCCCGGGCGGCAGACGCGTCCGAGATCATTGCGGCCAAGGTCGACGAGCATCAGATGCTCACTATTTTCCTTCTCGTCTGCCAGCAAATCAGCTTCCAGCGCATTGTCCTGCTCCACCGTGGTACCGCGCGGACGTGTGCCCGCGATGGGGTTGGTGATGACCTCACTGCCCTGGACTGCCACGAGCGACTCCGGGGAGGAACCGACAATTTGGAAAGCAGTATCGGAGAAGTTCTTGGTTGGAACGTTGACCAGGAACATGTAGGGCGACGGATTGGAAACCCGCAGGATGCGGTAGATATCAAAGGCGGAGGCCTGCGTGTCCATCTCGAACCGCTGCGAGAGCACAATCTGGAACGCATCACCGGCGCGGATGTGATCCTTGCAACGCTCAATACGATCCATGTGGTCCTCGGCGGCGCGCTGGCGACGAATCACCGGCTCTGGGAAGCTAACTTCCGCCGGACGCAGATCAGAGGGCTCTGACAACCGCTCCACCATCGCATTGACACGATCACAGGCGGTGTCATACGCCTGATCAATCCGCTCATCCGAGCCGTCCCAGTTGACGGCATTGGAAATCAGCCACAGCACACCCTCGTGGTGGTCAAAAGCAGCCAGGTCCTCCACCAGCAGCTGCATGAGCTCCGGAATCTGCAAATCATTGTCAGTGGTATCCGGCAGTTGTGGCTCGATGTAGCGGACAATGTCATGCCCGAAGTAGCCGACAAGACCAGAGGTGAGCTTGGGCACCGAGGCATCGTCGGCAAGCGGGAGTTCCGTGTGCAGCAGCTCCAGCGTACGACGCAGAGCATCCAACGGATTTCCGCCCTCTGGCGCACCCGACGGCGCATTGCCAATCCAGGTTGCCTCCCCCGCATCATCCACCGTCAGCGCGGCGCGACTGCCGCAACCGATAAATGACCAGCGCGACCACGACTGCCCCACATCGGAGGACTCCAGCAAGAAGGTGCCGGGACGATCGGCCCCAAGCTTGCGGTAGGCCGACAGCGCCGTTTCGCCGTCCGCCAAAACCTTGCGAACCACGGGTACGACCCGATGATGTGCAGCCAGTTCGCGGAAGCGCTCACGCGTGGTCATGGTGATACGAGTCATAGCCGCTATTGTGCCACGCACCCCGGATTGCATATCACTTAACCCCCGGACTTCACCGGAGGTGGGCGCGCTTGACGACGAAATCCCCACCTCGGCAGCCACGGTTGACCGCCTAGTCCTCGAACACGGGATGCACGTCAAAGCAGCTGTGCGAGCCAGTGTGACATGCGGCGCCGTCCTGCACCACCTGCATCAGCACGGTATCGCCATCGCAGTCCAACGCCAGCGATGTCACCGTCTGGAAATGACCACTGGTCAGACCCTTAATCCAGTACTCCAATCGGGAGCGCGACCAGTAGGTGCCGCGTTTGGTAGCGATGGTGTACGCCAGGGCGTGGGAATCCATCCAGGCCATCATGAGCACGCGGCCAGTGGATTCTTCCTGCACGATGGCGGGAATCAAGCCGTCAGCGTTGAACTTGGCGATGTTCGCGATGTCCGCCGGGAGCGTGTACTCACGCGGATCATCTCCGGCGCCGTGAGCTGCCGCGCCCGGGGCTAGACCAGTCACTGGCGCACCTCGATTCCCTCGCGGGCCATCTCTTCCTTAACCTCAGCAATGCTGACCTCGCCGAAGTGGAAAATGGATGCGGCCAAAACCGCGTTGGCACCGGCGCGCACTGCTGGCGGAAAGTGCTCGGCCTTACCCGCACCGCCAGAGGCGATCACCGGGACGTCGACGGCAGCGCGGACTTTCTCCAGCAGCTCCAGGTCGAAGCCGTCCTTGGTGCCGTCGCCGTCCATGGAGTTCAGAAGAATCTCGCCGACACCGAGTTCCTCGCCGCGGCGCGCCCACTCGACGGCGTCGATCCCGTCCGAGCGTGAACCACCATGCGTAGTGACCTCGAAGCCCGACGGCTGGGGCGTGCCTCCCTCGGGAACACGGCGGGCATCCACCGACAGGACGACGCACTGCGCGCCGAAACGACGCGACAGCTCGCTGAGCAGTTCCGGGCGTGCAATCGCAGCGGTATTGACACTGACCTTGTCGGCTCCGGCGCGGAGCAGCTGATCGACATCCTCGACGCTGCGCACGCCACCGCCGACCGTCAGCGGAATGAAGACCTCACTCGCGGTGCGGCGCACCACCTCGAGCATGGTGCCACGACCATCCTTGGAAGCCGTGACGTCCAGGAAGGTCAGCTCATCAGCACCCTCCTCGCCATAGCGGCGGGCCAGCTCCACCGGATCGCCGGCATCGCGGAGATTCTCAAAGTTAACCCCCTTGACGACCCGCCCATTGTTGACATCCAGGCAAGGAATCACGCGTACTGCCAGAGACATAGTTTTTAAGTTCTCCTCGTGTTAGCTCAAAATTGTGGCTCGAAGGTTTGCGCAACCACCCAGCTCGGGGCATCGCCCACGTTTTAGCTCCGGAAAGCCTCGGGACGACCCAGTTCGTCAATAATCGACCGCAGCGTGGCATGAACATCTCGAGTTCCCGCCAGCACGCCTACCGAATCATGTCGCCAGGGATTGCCCGCCAAGTCTGTGACCACGCCACCAGCTTCGGAAATCTGCAGTACACCAGCTGCGTTATCCCACACATGCGGCGAGAAAGTCACGGTGCCGCCGAATGCCCCCATCGCGGTGGAGCCTAAGTCCACTCCGACAGAACCAGTAATTCGGATCGTCGGATAGCGCTCGCCCACCTTTGACAGCAGCAGTTGGCGCCATTTGCGCGGGAGTGTGCCGTCGGTACTCGCAATGACGGACCCGAAGGCAATCGAAACCGGGCGACCGGCCTCGGCATCGATGTTGACGCGACGGCCGTTGACAAACGTGCCACTGCCCTTAGCTGCGGTGATACGACGGCGCAGCAGAGGCATGGAGGTGATGCCGACCACCGGCTCCCCCTCGTGCATGAGCGTGAGCAGCATGGCACACAGCGGAAAGCCGTTGGAATAATTCGTGGTGCCGTCAATCGGATCGATGACCCAGGCTGTGTGTTCCTCGGGAACCTTGCCACCGAATTCCTCGCCGTAGACGGGCAGGCCAGAATACTGCGTGAGGAGCTGGCGCAGACGACGCTCAATTTCCAGGTCAGTCTCCGTCGCGAAATCCCCGCGCGGCTTCATGACAACCGGGTCCGCGCCCACCTGCTGTGTGAACAGGCCTTCAACCTCATCGAGCGCCGCTTCAGCAATAGCGAGCATCGCCCGCGGTTCCAGGGCATCCATACTTTCTAAGTCCTTCATCCGCCGTCACAGCCGGGGTGCCGTTCGCTCGTTAACGCTTTCGCTTGACGACGTCTCCCCGGCCCGGCCACGAAAGTGTTCTCTTTAGCCGCGGGCTACTGCCAGGGCCTCTTCAAGGGTGAAACGCCCTGCGTAGAGCGCCTTACCCACAATTGCGGAGTCGACGCCCTCATCGACCAGTTTGGCGATAGCTGCAATGTCGTCCAGGCTACTGACACCGCCGGAAGCGACGATTGGAGCATCGGTGGCAGCGGCGACCTCGCGCAGCAGTTCCACATTCGGCCCCTGCAGGGTGCCGTCCTTGGAGACGTCAGTCACCACGAAACGGGATGCACCCTGGGCATCCAGGCGCTCCAGCACCTCCCAGAGGTCACCACCGTCGGAGACCCAGCCGCGACCGCGCAGGCGCCACTGCCGCTCTTCGTTAAGAACGTCCAGTCCAATGGCCACACGATCGCCGTAGTTGGCGATAACCTCGCGGCACCACTCCGGATTCTCCAGTGCGGCGGTGCCAATATTGACGCGGGCACAGCCGGTGGCCAGCGCAGCCTCGAGCGAAGCGTTGTCACGGATACCGCCGGAGAGCTCCACCTTCACGTCGAGCTTGCCCACGACGTCGGCAAGCAGGTCGTAGTTCGAACCGCGACCGAACGCGGCGTCGAGGTCGACCAGGTGGATCCACTCAGCGCCTGCGTTCTGCCAATTCATGGCAGCTTCCAGCGGTGCACCGTAGGAAGTCTCGGTTCCAGCAGCACCCTGAACAAGGCGCACAGCCTGGCCATCGGCTACGTCTACAGCGGGCAGCAGGGTCAAACTCATGGGGGCTCTACTCTCTTCGACTTTTGGGCGTTGTGGCCATAGTCGCCACGACGCTTGTTGCTAGTTATCTCAGTATAGGTGGTCTAGGTGGCGAAATTCCGTCACCTACCAGGTAGTGCGGTTAGGGCAGATACTACCGATTGGGCAACTACAGCGTGTCCACCCAGTTCTGCAGCAGCTTCAACCCTGCTTCGCCAGACTTCTCAGGGTGGAACTGCGTGGCCCACAGCGGACCGTTTTCCACGGCGGCGATAAACCGATCGGATTCGTGGGCAGACCACGTCACCAGCGGCGGAGCGATGCGAGAATCCGTATCAAGGTCCCACTCGCGCACACCGTAGGAATGGACGAAGTAAAAACGCTGACCCTCCAGCCCCTTAAACATCTTTGAGCCTTCCGGCACCTCAACCGTGTTCCAGCCCATGTGCGGCAGAATCGACGCCTCGAGGCGCTCGACAGTACCGGGCCATTCACCACAACCCGGGGTGCCGGTGACAGCTGCGGATGCGTCGGTCTCCACTGCATGGATGCCGTCGGCGTACTCGACGCCGCGGTCAAAGAGCACCTGCATACCAACGCAGATTCCCATCACCGGCCGACCACCTGCGAGTCGAGAACCAATCAGGCGCGGCCCTTGCACTCGATGCAAACCCTCCATGCATGCGGCATAGGCACCGACGCCGGGAACGAGGAGACCATCGGCCTCCATCACGGTCTTCGGATCGGCGGTCACAATAACCTCGGCACCCGTGGTGGCCACAGCGCGCTCAGCTGAACGCAAATTACCGGAGCCGTAATCAAGGATGGCAACAGTTGAGGTCTTCGTCGAAGGTGAGACTTGTTCCATAGTTGGACATTTTAAGGCGCTGGGAATCGATGTTTCCCATTTACCCCAAGAAAACTGCCTGGACAGGCAAAAGCGCTGGTATACGCCCACCGAATACTTTGGTAAACCCACGGTTAACAACAGGTTAACTAAGTTATTGATTGATCCCTAATACCCCTGATTACTTTTCACAGAGAGGCTCCGACGCTATGACTACCGCATCCGTTCTTAGTAAATCATTTGCCATTGTCCGCGAGGACCTTCACCGGCTCTATGGTGCAGCCTGCGACGCTGCGACCATCGATTCCATCCTCGACGATGTCATTGCAGAGCTGTCCGGCTCTGCGAAGGTGACTAACTTCCTCCCCGTCCTCGCCGAACGCGAGGCCACCCAGCGCATCAAGGCCGAGAGCGGATGCAAGGACTTCGCCCCGCGCCAAGAGATTCTCTTTGCCGATAGCCGTGGTTCCGGCCGCAGCCAGATTGCCACTGCCCTGGCCTACCACCTGGTTGGTGATGAAGTCTTTATCCGCACTATCGGCCTCAACCCAGAGGATGGCCTGAACCCGCGCGTCGTCGCGGCTCTTCGCGACCGTGGCGTGGACACCTCACGCCTCACCCAAAAGGCGATTACTCCCCGTGTTTCCCACCGCGCTGATGTTGTCGTACTCATGGGCATCGACGAGACACCAGCAGTCCCCGGCGACCGCTACGTGGAATGGGATGTCGCGGATCCGGACCATCTCACAGACGACGAGCTCCAGTCGCTTATCGACGATATCGAAACCCGCCTGCGGTCTCTCTTCACCGAGATGGACGTCGCCGTCGCGTAAACAGGCACGGCTGATCACACACCGGGGGGGGGGTTGCATTTATTAACCAAAAAAGAGTGGCTGCGCTAGGACTAGCGCAGCCACTCTTTTTCTAACGTCTCTTTTTATGTGGTTACTTCTTCTTGCGGTCCCGAACCGTCAAGCGCGTCACTGCGTTCTTTGCCGGGCGGGCAACACGCACGGCTGCCTCCGGCGTATGACGCTTCACGGCATCTCCCAGACGACGCAGCGTAGCGCGGGTGTTCTGGTACTCCGCCACGCGGTGCTTTCCGATGATTCGGTCGAGCACCGCACCAATGAGGCCAACTGCCAGCAGAGCTGCTGCAAAGGCAAAGACAGCCGGGTACGGACGGAGTGCAGCCGCAGCTACGGCTCCCAGAACGAACGAGCCGATACCTGTGCCCGAGTCAAAGGACATGTTCCAGAAGGCACTGGCCTCAGCAGTACGGTCACGCGGCAGGCGGGCAAACATCAGCAGCAGAGCCTCATTTTGCACAATGCCGAAGCCCGCGCCGTAGAAAATGGCAGCGACCAGCAGCAGCCAGGCCGACAGATCAAAGAGAACCACGCCGGACATCATCAGCAGGCCAATAAAACCACTGATCAATGCCGGAATCAGCAGAATTCCAGCCTCGGACTTACGGTCGGCGTAGATTCCTGCGAAGTAACGGAATACCATCTGCGCGCCACCGAGAACCGATAGTGCCAGACCAGCGACAATTGCACCAGAAACAGCATCAACCTCTCGAGCTGCCGGCGCAAGGAAAGCGGAAATACCACCGAAGCCCATAGCAATCGTGGAGATTGCAAGCGCGGGAATGGCCACCAGCTTCCAAGTGGCAACATGCTCAACTGGGCTCGGCTGCGTTGCTGCAGAGCCAGGAACGGGGTCACCGACATCCTCGTTGCCGCCCTTGCCCTCCTTCGGCGCTGGCTTAATCTTCGGAATGAATAGGGCCATCACCGAGCCAACGAGCGAAATGACGGCACCCAGAATATAAACCGGAGTGTAGGAGCCAGTCTTATCTGCAATGATGAGACCAAGCGGCAGGAAAATGAGCTCGGACAAACCAACGGCCACACCAAGCGCACCGGAGGCCTTCCCCAGGAACTTCAGTGGCACAAGCTCTGCAATCAATGCGGACTCGGCGACAGTCAACGCACCGAAGCCCATACCGCGGAGAACCGCAATGATGAGCACCAAAGCAGCATCGGTGCCGAAGATGTGCAGAATCGTCGGCAAGCCCAGAAACAGACCTGAAATCAGCATGGTCATGCCGTAGCCAAGACGGCGACACATACGTGGAGTCTGCGTCTGCGTGAGAACTGTGGCGGCCATAAAAACACCGGTGTAGGCACCGGCGAGCGAGGTTCCACCGCCATCGTCAAGAATTGCCTGCGGAATGACAGGCATGAGGAGTGACCAGCCACCGAAGGCGGCCATCACGGCGACTAGCGTAGGTACTAGTCCGGGCGCTTTCCACATGCTGTCCAGTTCGTCTAGCTGCCTGCGGTCCATCACCCGGGACGCCATTTACTCCATCACTCCTATCAACCACAAAATTGCGCCGGCGAGCGCGATCACAGATAAGAGACCAAGGATGATTGTTCCGACCCTCGATCCGGACTTATAGAGTGACCATGTTCCGCCCACCAGCAGGCCAGCGACAATGAACAAAAAATAAGTGCTCAGCGTCGAGGCGGTAGACACCTGCGCTAAAAGCACGTCTACAGACGTTGTTACCATCGATTCCCCTAAAATGCCAGCTAAGGTGGATTTTCCTGTTGCCTACGGCGGCTGTTTACTACAGCTGCGCCCTACAGAGTGCCCTTGGTCGAGGGCACACCGTGGACGCGCGGGTCGTCCTCGACGGCAGCACGCAGGGCACGAGCCACGGCCTTGTACTCAGCCTCGGTGATATGGTGCGGATCGCGCCCGTAGAGGCAGCGAACATGCAGCGCAATACGGGCATTTAGGGCGAAGGACTCAAAAAAGTGCTCGTTGATAACAGTTGCGTAGTGGCCACCAATAACGGCAGTCAACATCTGCTCTGGCTCGCCAGTGCCAACAAAATACGGACGACCCGATACGTCAACCACTGCGTGCGTCAGCGTTTCATCCATCGGAATGAAGCTGTCACCAAAGCGGCGAATACCGGACTTATCCCCCAGCGCCTGGGCAAACGCCTGCCCCATAACGATGCCGGTGTCCTCCACCGTGTGGTGCGCATCGACCTCGGTGTCGCCGTTGGCGTGCACAGTCAGGTCGAAGCTGCCGTGGGAGCCGAAAGCGGTCAACATGTGGTCGAAGAACGGCAGACCGGTCGAAATATCGGCCTTGCCGGTGCCATCGAGATTCACCGAGCAGACGATGCTCGATTCGCGGGTGGCGCGCTCGATACGGCCAACGCGCTCAGTGCGCTCTTCCTTCAGATGGTCCTTATCACTGGCGTGCATAAGTCAGATTTCTCCTTGTAGTGGGATGTACCAGCAGCATTTCGCTTAAGCCAGCGCGGTCGCTGCCAATTTCTTGGCCGCCGCCAGCAGCGCATCATTTTCGCTGGACAGACCAATAGTGGCACGCAAACGACCGGGCACGCCAACATCGCGGATGAGTACTCCCTCGGCCAAGAAGCTCTGCCATGCCGTCGAGGCATCGGCGAAACGCCCGAAGAAGACGAAGTTCGAGTACGAGTCAATAACGTCGTAGCCATAGCTGTTCAGGGCGGCCACGACGCGGTCACGCTCGTCGGCAAGCTTTGCGACGGTCGACAGCGTCGCATCCGAGTGGCGAAGTGCAACTGTGGCTGCGGCCTGCGTCAACGTCGACAGGTGGTATGGCAGACGTACGAGCATCACAGCATCGATAAATGCCGGGTTAGCAACGAAGTAGCCGAGGCGGCCTCCTGCGAAGTCGAAAGCCTTGCTCATCGTGCGGGAGACAACCAGCTTCGACGGGAACTCAGCCAGCAGCGTTGTCGCCGACGGCTCCTCAGTGAACTCGGCGTAGGCCTCATCGACAATGACGATGCCCGGCGCGGCTTCAATAATGCGGCGCAAGTCAGCGAGCGTAGTCAGGTTGCCAGTCGGGTTGTTCGGCGTCGTGATGAAGATGACGTCAGGACGGTGCTCGGCAATTGCCGCGAGCGCACTATCCATGTCGATGTCGAAGGTCTCCGGGTCGCGGTCGATGCCGATAAACTCCGTCTGCGTGCCGGACGAGAGGATTGGGTGCATCGAGTAACTGGGCACAAACCCCATTGCGCTGCGCCCTGGCCCGCCGAATGCCTGCAGCAGCTGCTGGAGAATCTCGTTGGAGCCGTTGGCAGCCCATACCTGGTCAACGGTGATGTCCACGCCGGTCTGGCGGGTGACATAGTCGGCGAGTGCGCTGCGCAGTGCTACTGCGTCACGGTCCGGGTAGCGGTTGAGGTCAGAGGCGACCTTCTCCACTCGCGCCACTAGGTCGGCGATGAGGTCATCGGATGGCGGGTACGGGTTTTCGTTGGTGTTCAGGCGAACATCGACGTCGAGCTGCGGAGCACCGTAGGCTTCCTCGCCGCGCAGTTCGTCGCGCAGTGGCAGATCTGCCAGCGCCAACTTGGCTACCGACGGCTGTGACTGGTTCTCAGGCTGGTTGCTCATTAGTTGTCGTTCCCCTTTTCTGCGCCATTGCTCTCAGAGCCGAGAAGCGTCTCAAAGCGGGCGCGGATGGCCTCGCCGTGCGCTGGCAGTCGTTCTTCGTTCGCCAGGACTACTACGCTGTCGGCAACTTCCTTCAACGCGGCCTCGTTGTAGTCAATCATGTGGACCGACTTGAGGAAGGTGTGCGTTGACAGCCCCGAGGCGTGGCGGGCGGTACCGGAGGTCGGCAACACGTGGTTGGAGCCAGCCGAGTAATCGCCCAGCGGCACCGGCGAAAAGCGACCGATGAAGATTGCGCCAGCGTTGGTAATGCGTTCGGCAACGGCCTGTGCGTTTTCGGTGTGGATCTCCAGGTGCTCAGCGGCGTAGGCATCTGCAACCTGGATGCCGATATTCATGTCGTCGACAAGCACGATGCCAGACTGCTTGCCGGTGAGCGCCTCGCGCACGCGGTCGGCGTTCATGGTGACCTCGTAGCGGTTTTCGACCTCGCGGTCGACAGCGGCGGCGAAATCGGCGTCGTCGGTAATAAGTACGCTGGCGGCCATGATGTCGTGCTCTGCCTGGGAAATCAGGTCGTAGGCGACGGAGACAGGATCAGCGGCGTTATCTGCAAGAATGGCGATTTCGGTCGGACCAGCTTCGGCGTCGATACCGACGACCGAGCGGCACAGGCGTTTAGCGGCGGTAACGAAGATGTTGCCCGGACCGGTGACCATGTCGACCGGCTCGAGGCTCTCATTTTCATCGCCGTATGCGAGCAGTGCGACGGCCTGTGCACCGCCGACGGCCCACACCTCGGTCACGCCAAGCAGCTTGCAGGCAGCCAGGATGGTCGGGTGCGGCCAGCCGTCGTTGTCGGCCTGTGGTGGAGAGGCGACGACGAGGGACTCCACACCAGCTTCCTGAGCTGGGATGACGTTCATCAACACAGACGACGGGTAGACGGCATTGCCCCCGGGGACGTAAAGACCGACGCGCGAAACCGGAATCCACTTCTCACGGACAATGCCGCCGGGAAGAATTTCAACAGTCTTGTCATTCGGCTTCTGAGCAGCGTGGAACGCGCGCACGCGCCCGATGGACTCCTGCAGAGCAGAGCGGACGTCGTCTTCCAGCGCGGCTTCCGCGGCATCGATAACCTCCGCTGGAACGCGCATGGATGCCGGACGAATACGGTCGAACTTCTCGGAGTACTCCATCGCCGCTTCCACACCACGGGCTGCCACGTCATCGACAACGGGCTTGACCGTGGGAATCATGGAATCAACGTCTGCCGCACCGCGCGGCAACACTCGACGCAGAGTGGCGGTGGTGGGAGTCTGACCGCGAAGATCAATAGTGGACAACATAATTAATTAGTAACCGCCTATTCGCACGATGGATTCATACGTGAGCACTTCAGAGTGACAAAGAAATGACAACAAAGTATTGAAAATCTCGGTCAAAGCCAAAGACTTTATCCACGGTTTTCGCTACTATTCGCCCTTAAAGGCACCCTTGAGTATGAACTAAGCATATCTTTCTCACGCCCGGTTCATACCGATTGCCCCATTTAACCCCTCATACTGTGGCGCAAGTTAGCTCTGCCACAGTGACCCATTACAGTGTTAGGGAAAGTAGTAACCAGTCGTAGAAAGGCCAGCTGTTGAACCAGGACGGAAACAGCCCGGATTTGCGGAAGCTCGTCGCAGACTACGCAGAAGCGACCGCAGCCGATAATTCCCTGGCCACGCGCCAACTGGAATCAGTTTTCGCGCATCATTTCTACAACCCACAACTCTTTTCTGCTCCGGAAGCCCACGGCGTTACCGAACACGTCGGCGCGTTTTACCGCATAGTCCGCGAGGTCACCGAATCGCTCGGCATGATGACAGCTGCGCACGATGCCGCCCTGAACTGGATGGTATGGGCATCCGATAACGACAACGTGCCGGAGTACTGGCGCGCCCGGGCACGGCTGGCGGCCGACGAAGCCCGCCGCTACACCACCTTTATCGCCGATGGTCCAACCTCTGCTGCCGCAGAGACCGAAATCCCCCTCATCGCACGCATGAGCAGGGAAATCACCTGGTACCGGGCACTCGTGCTTGCCGACGATCTGGATGCCCCAACCAGCAGTCACAGCGCGGTGACCACGGATGCGGATGGGCTGCGGCCGCAGGAATCGTCGGCAAGCGAAGAAGCGGATGAACCGTTTAGCCCCCGCCAGTGGAAGAAGCGGGCGGCACTGACTGACGCGCTGATTCGGATTGCGAGCGCCTTGCGAAAGGTCAACCGTGAGGACTTGGCACAGGAGCTGCACGAGATGATTCGGGCACTGCCGAATGAGGATAAGTTTGAGTCGATTGCGCTGGCGAAGACTCTAACGGAGGCATCACTGCTGCACCGAGCCGGGAAGGTCGTCGACGCAGCGCGACTTTGCGCCTCACAGCTCAATGCAATCGGTAACCGCTCCGTAATCGCGGGCCTTGAGCTGAGGCAGAATTTGGCACGGTACTCGATAGAGACCGGTAATAGCGATACCGCGTTCCGAATGCTGTCGAACAACGTGGCAGTCGCGGACCAGCACAGACTGGACACTGACTATATTCTCGCGGTTCGTGAGATGGCAGACATCAACTTCGAGGTCGCACACAACAAACCCGATGCCGAGGAGATGCTGAAGCTGACTCAGCGCGCCCAGGACGTGTCAGAAGACTACCCCGACTGTGAAGTCACCATGGAAATCGCGCTGCTGAAGGCAACGGCACTGTACGAGCTCGGAGATTTCCGCCACGCCGGCCAGGAAGCGGAGTCGGTTGCAAAGTGGTCTGAGCCTACCCAGGATTCCGCGCGTACTGATTTTTCCTGTGCTATTGCGGCGGAATCGGCAGTCCAAGAGGGAAATACTGAACATGCGGCAGTGCTCTTCGACGCGCTGGCCGATATTCGTGCCGGATACTCGTCACCGATTTCACCTGCGGAAACTCTGATGAATGCCGCACTATCACTCAGTAACGTGGGCGCCACAAGTGAGTTGACCGACCACCTGATGGAACGCTCACGTGGCTACGTGGTTGGGTCCTGGGAATCGGCCAAGTGGCACGAAGCGCAGGCGCTGCTGTGCTGGTCTGTGTGGGACAACGACGGCGTGTACAAGTACTCCGACGAAGCTGCCGAGCTTTTCTTAGAAGCCCACGCCCCTGCCGACGCCACCCGCACACTGACTATCGCGGTGCGTGCTGCTGCTAGTGATAACAATGAGGAACGCGCCCGCCGGTTCGCGATTCGCATCGGCGACCTAGTCGGCCCGGATCACCCGGTGCGCGATGAAGTTCGTGAACTAATGCGTAGCTTTTCAAACCCGGATTAACAGCGCATCCGGCTGCACAGGTCTGAAAAACAAAGCAGTTTTGCATCTTCCCGATGCCACGGGCGAAGATAGTCCAATGGTCTGGTGGGAAGAAGAAAACTCTGAGTCTGAAATTCAAGTTGGCGATTGGGATGCCGGCATCGCTGCCGACCACGTGTCAGTGAATTCGGAAAACGCATCAGCAACGGAGAACTCGTCCGACCCCTTGGACTTTCCTCCCCTGCCCAATCCGCTAAAGGCATTGCCGGACTCCCTCCCGGAGCTGCTGGCTATTTCCCGCAAGGCCGGTGCCACGCTCGACCACGTCACCAGTTGGCGCGCTGTCACCAAGTTCGCCCACACGCACTGGTTGGCCGACGCGCCTACCAACTCCCCCGATGTCATTGGCGAATTCCACGCACTCAGGCATGCAGTTGCCGACCAACTGGAATTGGTAGAAGAAGCCGCTGCTGCACGCGCCGAGTGGCTGCGCTGGGCAACTGAGGCCAACATCCGCCCCGCGATCTTGCACGCACGCTCCTACGGAGCATTCGCCGAAGCTGAGGCCTTCATCGACGCCAACCCAGGTGATGCCATCACCGGCCGGCGCCCCGAGGACTCCGAAATCCCTGAGCTGATCAGCCTTACTAAGGACATCGTCGCCACCACTCCACAGCCCGGCGAGGCCTATTACTACCTGGTCAGCGCGGCTGTTGCCGGCGCCGCAGCATCGCTGGCGCGCCGGGCGGAAATCGCCGGTCAGCTCTCTGAATGGTCCGCACGCTGGGCACCAAAGCGAAGCAGTTTCGACGACCGGAAGCTGTTGGAGGCGCAGCTCGCGCACAGCCGTGGTGAGCTGCGCAGGGCCGCCCGCATCGCTGCCAGCGTCGCAGCGGCTCCTCAGTCGGAACCCGTCACCACGACGATTGAAGCGCGCCAATTTCTGGCTTTTCTCTCTCTGGAAGCTGGTGAGGAAGCGGAGGCAATCCGCCAGCTACGCCCAATCGTGCAGGCTGGTCTCGATGCAGGACTCACGGTCGCGGTGCTTCGCAGCGTGCGTCTGCTCTGTGCGCTTCTCAACGCCCACGGCGATTTCGCGGAATCCGCCGAATTTGCCCGCCGCGCGCTCGCCAGCGCCGAGGGCATGCCAGTCAACCCCATCACCATGGATATCCAGCTCGTTTTGGCCCGCAGTCTCCTCGATGCCGACGAGGTTGACGAGGCACTGCGCTTTGCCGAACCAGTTGCGCACTGGTCAGCATTTACTGCCGATGAAGAACGCACCGACGCGGCGTTTTCTATTGCCTCCACAGCCGCGGGGCTCGGCAATAATCCCCGCCAGGCGGCAAAGCTGCTCATCGAACACGGCGAGCACCTTGAACGCAACGGCGATACCAAGGGCGCTGCCAAGGCCTACCGCCAGGCTGCGCGTTCCATCATTCATGTCATTGACCTGGTCATTTCCGAAGAGGGCTCCGAATTCACCGGCGAGATTGTCTCTGAGGACGCTTCCGCCGCCATTGACCACACGCTCAACGAGGCTGAGGACCTTCTGCTGCGTTCTCAGAAGCTCATCTCCGACGACTGGTCACTCGCCGACTGGCACGACGATGCCGCCTACGTCTTCTACTCCGCTGGCCGCGACACGTTGGCTATCAACCATGTGGAAGCCGCCGCGAAGGGCTACCTGCAGTCCGGCGATGGCGAGGAAGCCGCCCGCGCGCTGCTGGCGGGGGTTCGCTACCGTCTCGACGCGGGTGATTCCGACGGTGCCGCCGCCTATGCTCGGCGCGTCGAAGAGCTTCTGCCCCGCGACGTGTGGGAAGGCCATCCTGTTCTCGATGCCCTTGACGTCATCATCATTCAGTCGCTTGACGACGAATACTAGCGCCCCGCCCACTTCGGTGCTGGCGGTGGCACAAAGTAGAGTGTTAGGTCATGACTACTTCTGGCGATTCCGCGACTTCTAGCCCGCAGCAGCTTTTCGACGCCGCCACGGCATTGGCTGAGGAGAACAACCTCTGGGAAGCAGCCCTAACTCTGATGCAGGGGTTCGAGGAGCTCGGCGACAAGGCTGATGCCCCGCAGACCGACAGTCTGGGGCGCCCCATCCGTGGCTCTGCACCAAAGCTGATGGACAAGGCCGCGGACTGGTTGGATCTGCTGGATAACCTGGAGAAAGACGGCTTCGAGCCGACCGCGGACACCCCACCGCGCCACTTGCGCTGGGCGATGTGGCACACCTTGAACGGCCAAGCAGAGATTCGTCGAGGACATCAGGGGCGCGCCATTGATCACCTGGAGTTGGCGGCGGGACTTTTCCAGTCCGACAAGCTCAATATCCAGGCCGTGCCTCTGCTTGCACAAATTGCACAGTGCCACCTGCATTTGGGCGATGTCGGTGCTGCGGAGAAGGCGCTTTACCGCGCACAGGAAACCTGTGATGAGCAATCGCGGGAGCGCTGGGGGTCGGCACTAAGCGAGATTGGGGCAGAGATCGCCCGTCGCCTGTAGGCGAAGCTACGAAGCGAAACCGGGGCTGATTCAGCTACTGCTCGTCGAAGTCGAGTCCGACATCGAACACCTTGGCCGAGTGGGTTAGCGCGCCCACAGCCAGGTAATCGACACCACAGGACGCGTACTCACGAGCCACATCGATGGTCAGTCCACCAGAGGACTCCAGCTGGGTGGCCGGCGAAATCTGCGAGCGGCGCTGCACCGCGATCTGAGTCTCCCAGACCTCGAAGTTGTCCAGCATGACGATGTCCGGCTTCATCGGCAGGATTTCATCGAGCTGTGCGAGGGTATCGACTTCCACCTCGCACGGCAGCTCCGGATACTGAGCCCGCACCCTCTTCAACGCACCGGACACGGAACCGACGGCCACCACGTGGTTGTCCTTAATCAGTGCCTCATCGCCCAATGCATAGCGGTGGTTAATTCCACCACCGCAGGTCACCGCATACTTTTCCAGGTTGCGCAGACCCGGCAGTGTCTTTCGGGAATCACGCACCCGCGCACCGGTGCCAACGATTGCGTCAGCCCACTGGCGCGTCGCAGTAGCTACACCACTGGCGTGCGTGAAGATATTCAGCATTGTCCGCTCAGCAGTCAGCAACCCCCGAGTCGGCGCAGAAATCGTTGCCAGCACTGTGCCAGGACGCACCAGGGTGCCATCTTCAACGCGCTTTTCGACGGTGAACTCACCCGAGATGACCTCCTGCAGCGTCCACTCCACCGCATCGATAGCCGCGATAACGCCCTCTTGCCGGGCCACCAGCCGGGCGCGTGCCTGCGCAGCTGCCGAGACTGTCGACAGCGAGGTCACATCCGGCCCGAAGCTCATATCTTCCTGCAGTGCCGTCCGAATGAGTCCGCGGGTGATGTTTTCGTTCAGCACCCCGCGCAGAGTGTCCTTCTCAAGAGTCATGGCTAGCTAATCCCTGTCCTTTTCAAACCAAGTGTGGCACCCCAAAGTATATGGTCGTGCCAATGCCGCTTCGACAACTTTCCTTGCGGCTACGACCTGAACCGATTGCGGGAGCCGATCGATAACCGCCAAAGCCTGCCGCAAACTCTGCTCATTGCGCGTTACACCAGCACCTTCCTGCATCGCAGTCTGCAACCGGAAAAGCTGGCGCGGTTCCAGTTCCGGCCGTGGCTGCGGCAGGCCTTCAACCGCCGCTGCGAATTCCTCGTCCCCGACCGGCACAGCGTGTGTTTCAGCGACTTTTTCGGCCACCCGCTTGCCGACGACCAGTCCTTCCAGCAACGAATTGGAAGCCAACCTGTTGGCACCGTGCAGCCCCGTCGCGGAGCATTCACCGGCTGCAAAGAGACCCGGCACGCAAGTTGCACCGAATGGGTCGACGGCAATGCCACCACAGGTGTAGTGGACCGCCGGGGCCACGGGAATGAGGTCCTTGGTCGGATCAATCTCCGCTGCGGTCAGGCCCGCTGTAATCGTCGGAAAGCGGACGGCGAAGTTGTCGATGTGACGTGCGTCGAGGAAGACGTGGTCCTCGCCGAGCTCGCGCATGCGAGTCGCGATGGCGCGCGAGACGATATCGCGCGGAGCCAGGTCCCCGCGAGGGTCAACGCCGGCGGTCACACTGTTTCCCCGGGAATCGACGAGAATGGCTCCTTCACCACGGACAGCCTCGCTGATGAGATGGCGTCGGCCGGTGCCGTCTGATGCCGAGCGCTCGTCATAGAGCACTGTCGGGTGGAACTGGATAAACTCCATGTCACGAATCTCCGCGCCAGCGTCGGAGGCCATGCCGATAGCCTCACCGCGGGCGCCCGAGGGCGCCGTAGTCGCGCGGTAAATATGGCCCACGCCGCCGGTAGCCAGCAGAGTTGCACCTGCGCGAATAGCGCCGCCACCACGGGGATCTGCTACCAGCGCCCCCAGCACGCGGCCGTCTTTGCCAACGATGAGCTGGCGCGCTGTAGCGTTTTGCAGTACTCGCACGCCGGTAACTGAGGCTTCTAGGGCGCGCTCAATTTCAGCGCCAGTGGCGTCACCACCGGCATGAATGATGCGCCGCGCGTGGTGTCCGCCCTCTTTGGTGCGGGAATATACAGCCGGGTTATCCGGCGCCGGGTCAAATGTGGCGCCTAGCTCAATCAGCCACTCGGTCGCCGCAGCGCCGGCACGGATGATAGAAGCCACGGCCCCTTCATCGCAGTGGCCGGCACCGGCATCGAGAGTGTCCGCGATATGGGAATCAGTGGTGTCGTCGAACCCATTGGCCACATGGCCGCTGGGGTCGTCGTCAAGCCCGACGACCGCGAGTCCGCCCTGTGCGAGATTCGTGGCGGCATCGGCGAAACGCAGCTGTTTGCGGGCACCGACGCGCCACTCGACGCTGTCGATAACCAGCACGTCGAGGCCGAGCTCAAGGGCCCTACGCGCAGCACTGAGCCCTGCGACTCCCCCGCCGATGACGAGGAAGTCACACGTCAGTGTCCAACTGTCGAATGATGGGCGCAGACCAAACGTGTTACTCGCCCCCGCCTGGATTACCGATGGCGATCATGCGCTCGACCGAGGCGCGCGCCTTGTCGGCGACCTCAGGGGCGACGTCGACCTCATCGGTGCCCTCAACGAGGCAGCGCAGCAGAGCCGCCGGGGTGATGAGCTTCATGTACGAGCAGGAAGCGCGGTCGTTGACTGGCTCAAAGTCGACATCCGGTGCGGCCTTGCGCAGCTGGTGGAGCATGCCCACCTCAGTGGCCACGAGCACCTTGCCGTTGGGCTCGTTCTCCTTCAGCTTCTGCGCCTCGGTCAGCATCTCGCCGGTGGAGAGCATCTGCACGCGCTCCGGCTCAATAGTGCCTTCACCCGCGAGGTAAATCGCAGAGTTCGCGCAACCGCACTCCGGGTGGATGAACAGCTGCGAATCGGCGTTCTCTTCCGCGCGGTGCGCGAGTTCCTCACCGTTGATGTTGGCGTGGACGTGGCACTCACCAGCCCATACCTTGATGTTGTCGCGGCCGGTCTCACGGCGAACGTGTGCGCCGAGGAACTGATCCGGGTTGAACAGGATCTCTTGGTCTTCCGGGATGGACTTGACCACGTCGACGGCGTTGGAGGAAGTACAGCAGATGTCGGTCAGAGCCTTTACGTCTGCCGTGGTGTTGACGTAGCTGACCACCAGTGCGCCGGGATTCTCAGCCTTCCACTCGGCCAGTTCGTCTGCAGTGATGGAGTCCGCCAGGGAGCAGCCGGCGCGCTCGTCCGGAATAAGGACAGTCTTCTCAGGGCTCAGAATTTTGGCGGTTTCCGCCATGAAGTGGACACCACAGAAAACGATGACATCGGCATCGGTTTCCGCAGCGATGCGGGAAAGCCCGAGGGAATCGCCGGTGTAATCGGCAATATCCTGAATCTCCGGCAGCTGGTAGTTGTGCGCAAGAATTACGGCATTGCGTTCGCGGGCGAGGCGCTTAATCTCCTGAGCCCAGCGCTCATCTGCAATTACGCCACCGTAGCGGCCATCTTTATCGACTACCGATTCGTACAGATCCGATTCAAGGCGCGGCAGGCTGGAAGCATTGGCCGCAAGGCTGGTATTCACGGAAAACTACGTCCTTACTTCAATGGGCTGTGGCTACGACCGGAGAAAACGCCGTCACCGTTACCGGCAACGATCCCCGGAGGCATTCGCAGCGGACTCAAACGGGCAAGTGCAAGAGACCTAAGCTCGCCACACAATATCGAAAATGCCCCTAAATCGGGGCGAATACCGGCATCGAGGACGAGCCTATTTCCCAAAATTGTAAGGCTTGTATAAGCCTATTTCCCAATAACTACCCCTGTTCAGTAGGAAGTAGTGCTTTACGACGGCCCCCGCGCAGAACCTCACTGTCTCACTTAGTGACCGAATCTGCGTCCGTAGCATTGTCCGCAGCGCTCTCGTTGCCTTCCGTGAAGTCAGTTTGGAACAACACCCGGGACCACAGTGCGAGCATGGCAACCAGTGGCGCGACCAGCAGTGCTACATAGGTTTTGAAGTCCGGAATCACCGAGAACTTATCGCCCGGCTGCATTCCCGCCAGATTCGGCTGGAGCAATGCCGCAACCGACTGACCGACAAGGTACGTCACTGCTGCGCTCATCAACGCGGAGAAACCTGCCCATCCAATTGCTGTGAGCATCTGTGCAGGGGTCGTGATGGCACGGTTTCGGAAGGTAGTGATTCCCAGCACCAGGCCGCTGAGGGCAGTGACAGCAACAAACCAGAGCAGCCCGATAAAACCAGCGTCAACGGTTTCCTGAATAATCGCTAGTTGGTTATCTGGGAGCATTTGCACTTGCTGCTTGGGTCGCAGGAATGCCCAGGCCACTCCCGTAACTGCTCCCGTTACAACGGAGAAGAGAACAATACCCGAGGCCATTGCCACGCTCTGCTTTTCAACGTGTGGGACTCGGGTATTTTTCATAGTCATAGTTGACAAACTTACCTCACGGCGCGCATCCAGTACTAGCGCGCCTGAACGGCGCACTTGCACAACCAGCACCTTTTATCGCTGCTCTAACATAACGGAGTCTACTTCGCCGTGGCGCGAGCACTTTGCAGTCCAGCCGTCCGGACGCACCTGCACCACCATCCGACGTCCACAGAGCTGGCAGAACCGAGGTGCCTCCAATCCAGCTTTTGCACCATAAGAGCGTTCGCGCACCTCACCAGCTTGGAGGTTGGCGCCGGTAAAAGGATCGAACTTGGGCTCGTCTCCCAGCACCATGGCCTGTAGCAGCTCTGTGGAGTCGACTTTCCTACTCCGCGTCGCGCGCGGGCTAGATGGCCGAGGCTTAGACAGTTGCATTGAGGGCCTTAATTGGAAGTCGTACCTTGCCAAGCATGTCCAGGTCCTGCTCCGCCGGACGGCCCAGCGTGGTCAGGTAATTACCGACAATGACAGCGTTGATACCGCCGAGCAGACCCTTTTCTGCACCCAGGTCTCCCAGGGTGAGCTCACGACCACCAGCAAAACGCAGGATGGTCTTCGGCAGTGCCAAACGGAAGGCACCGATGGCACGCAGCGCATCCTTAGCTGGCATCGGCTCGCGACCGGCGAAAGGAGTGCCCGGGCGCGGGTCGAGGAAGTTCATCGGCACCTCGGTCGGGTTGAGCGCCGCCAGGTCCTGAGCAAACTCAGCACGCTGCTCAAGGGTCTCGCCCATACCCAGGATGCCGCCACAGCAGACTTCCATGCCAGCTTCGCCGACCATGCGCAGGGTGTCATGGCGCTCTTCCCAAGTGTGGGTGGTCACGACCTGCGGGAAGTAGCTCTTGGCGGTCTCAAGGTTGTGGTTGTAGCGGTGAATACCAGCCTTGGCCAGGCGATCCACCTGTTCCTGCGTCAGAATGCCCATCGATGCGGCCACATTAATATCAACCTCTGCCTGAATGGCGGCGACGGCCTGTTCCATCTGGCTGAGCAGTCGCTCATCCGGCCCCTTTACTGCAGCAACGATGCAGAACTCAGTTGCACCAGACTTTGCAGTCTGCTTGGCGGCGTCCACCAGAGCCGGGATATCCAGCCATGCCGAACGCACCGGGGACTCGAACAGACCCGACTGCGAACAGAAGTGGCAATCCTCTGGGCAGCCGCCAGTCTTCAACGAGATAATGCCTTCAACCTCGACCTCTTCGCCGCACCACTTCAAGCGCACCTCATGAGCCAGCGCCAGCAGATTCTCGATGCTGTCGTCGTCGAGGTTGAGAACCGCCAGGGTCTCCTCGTAGTTCAGCCCCTCTCCGCGGGCGAGCACCTTTTCGCGGGCGAGTTCCAAAATGTCCTGCTGCTGTTGAGTCATGGGGGCGACACTCCTTGAGGCTGGGGATAAAACTTGAACACTGTTTGAGAAGTTGTTCAGTTATCAAACTTAATACCGCATCTACAGAATGTCGAACAGGGTTCAATTCCCGTCGTGTCGCGGTTTTACGCTCCGCATTTCAGTCTTGAGACATCTTCCAGATGATTCTTCTTTCGTCTACGGTAGGCAGTGTGCAATTGACCAAGGACATCATTGTCGACGCAGCTCTTACCATTCTCAACGAGTATGGACTCGGCGATCTCACAATCCGCCGCCTGACTCGCCACTTGGGTACCGCCGCTGGCGCAATGTACTGGCACTACCCTTCCAAGCAGGCACTGCTCGGCGCCGTCGCTGACCGCATCTTGACTCCCTGCACAGAGTTTTCCGCCACAGGCGATTGGCGCGCCGACACCGAAGCCATCGCCGAGCTGCTCTACTCCTGCCTCACCGCTCATCGGGATGGCGCCGAGGTCGTCTCGGCCGCGCTGGCTACGGGCACCGCCACGATTCGCCCCGAGCAATTGCTTGCCGACGTCCTGGAGAACGCACCCGAAACCTCCATCAGCACCCCATCAGCGGCTGATACCGCGTCCGTCCTCGTGTATTTCATTCTCGGCGCGACAGTCGACCAGCAGACAGCCATCGCGCTTAATCTGAACGGCGCCAAGTCTGTATCTGACACGGGTGACACTAATGGCGAGAACAACGCTAGTACGGGCGCTGCGGCCGAGGCTTCCTCTGAAGATGCCGCTGAACAGGCAAAAGAGCTCGGTCGCCAGCGCATTGCACTGGGAACCGAGCTCTTTATCGCCGGAATTGCGGGGGTTGCCGGGATTAAGGGACCCGCAGGTCAGTAAGCCCCACTGAAGCATTCGCGGTCATAGCCAAACCCTGGCATTAGAGCACCAGAGCTGCTACCCAACCAGCTGCCAGCAGCGGCAGGTTGAAGTGCAGAAAGGTCGGGATAACCGAATCGCGAATGTGGTCGTGCTGCCCATCGGCATTGAGACCCATCGTCGGGCCGAGCGTCGAGTCCGATGCTGGCGAACCAGCGTCACCCAGAGCACCTGCAGTACCAATGATGGCGACGGTAGCCATCGGCGAGAAGCCCAGCGACAAACACAACGGCACGTAGATGATGGAGATAATCGGCAGCGTCGAGAAGGATGAACCAATACCCATCGTGACCACCAGACCGACGACCAACATGGCGAATGCAGCGGCAGGCTTGTTGCCCGCAAACAGGTCTGCAGTGGCGGTCACCAGCGGCTCGACCTGGCCGGACTCCGACATCACCGAGGCGAAGCCCTGTGCGGAGATCATGATGAAACCAATCAGGGCCATCATCTTCATACCGGCAGTGAATACGTCGTCCGCCTCACGCCAGCGCACGGCACCGGTAAGCATGAAGATTGCCAGACCAGTGAGCGCACCAATCAACAATGGATCGGCATCGGTCTCCATAGAGTTCATCACAATCTGGACGACGAAGGTCACCACAATCGCAACGAGAGCAACGATGACTCGGTACTTCGACACCGGTTCGTCAGACTGGGATTCCACGCGCGAGGACTCGGCGATTGGCAAATCTTCGTAATGGCGTGCCTTCCGGTAGGAGAAAAACACAGCAATGGCCAGACCCGACAACATACCGAGAGCCGGGATGCCCATCGTCATCATGATGTTGATATTGGAAACATCAAGACCAGCATTCTCGATATTCCCCAGCAGAATGTCGTTCAGGAAGATAGAACCGAATCCGACCGGAACCCACATGTAGGTGGTGATCAAACCGAAGGTCATCACACTGGTGATCATTCGGCGGTCGATGTTGAGCCGGTTAAACACCGGCAACAGTGGCGGAATAATCAGCGGGATAAACGCGATGTGAACTGGGATGAGGTTCTGCGACATAATCGCCATGGCCAAAATACCGGCCACCATACCCCACTTGGTCCATGCTTCTGCCTTAGATTTAGCGCCTTCATCCTCTGTGCCAATCTTGGCAATCAGCCAATCGGCCAGCAATTTGGGCAGCCCAGAGGACGCCACTGCCATGGCAAAGGCACCCAGCATGGCGTAACTCAGGGCAATCTTCGCACCACCAGAGAGGCCTTCCTGGAAGGCAACCATTGTGGCATCGAGCCCCATACCGGCGGAAAGACCACCGACCAAGGCGCCAATAAACAGCGCTAGCACAACGTGTACCCGGCAGACCGCCAGGATTAGCATCACCAAAACGGCGAGAAGAACGGCATTCATAAGGAAAACATTAAGGCAACCTTAAGTATTTCCAGCAACCGGGGCTAGAAAGATTTCACCCCAAAATCTTTACACCCCGGCTAATGCGACTAATCAATCGAGACGAGTCCCTGGCCGCCCTGCACTGCGTCACCGACTTCGACATGAATAGAGCCGACGGTGCCTGCAGCCGGGGCCGTAATCTCGGTTTCCATCTTCATTGCCTCGAGAATGAGCAGCACCTCCCCGGCCTCAATCTTCTGGCCTTCCTCGACCAAAATCTTGCTGACCGAACCTGCCAGTGGCGCCACCACCGAATTGGCGGAGACACCCGAGACACTAGCGGTGGCCGGCTCAACGGAAGCGCTAGACGACCCACCCAAAACGATGGGCGAAAGACGCTTGGGCTCCTCAACTACTTCAACGTCGACATCGTAGGCAATGCCGCCGACAGTCACTTTCAATTTCATGGCTCAACAATCCTCACGTAGCAAAAGTCAATGAGTCAGGCTCAAATAAGTCGGTTATCGAAAATTTCCAACTAACGCAGGTTGCGCTGCTGCTGGATCTGGCGGCCCTGCGCAGCCCACGTCTTGTGGCGGTTGTAACGAATTGCCTTCACCTTGCCGCGATTGCCTAGGTACGCAGACACCGCTGCCGAAATGGCGATGACAGTGTCCTCGGGGATATCTGCGTCCACGCGTTTGCGCAGTTCAGCCAACTCGCTTTCTGCCTGATTCAGGCGTGCCGTGGCCTTCTGCAAGCTTGTCGAGGTCGCATCCAACCGATCGGTCAGTTCAGCGACGAGCGCTCGCAGCTCCTTAATCTCACCGATGCTGTCCGACATTACTGTGGCCCCAATCCGTGCTTCTTGGCCGGGCGAACCTCACGCTTGTTGCGCAGAACCGACAGTGCGTCAGCCACACGCAGGCGAGTTTCCGCCGGGTCAATCACGTCGTCGACCAGTCCTCGCGAGGCAGCGACATACGGCGTCGAGAAGCGTGTCTTGTAATCGGCGATACGCTCGTCGCGCACGCGCGCCTGCTCTTCCTCGTCGCCCGCGGCCGCAATTTCCTTTCGGAAGACCACGTTGACCGCGCCTTCTGCGCCCATCACCGCAATTTCTGCGGTCGGCCATGCGAATACGTAGTCCGCGCCGAGGTCCTTCGAGCACATCGCCAGGTACGCACCGCCGTAGGCCTTACGCATGACGACGGTCACCTTGGGCACAGACGCTGCGGAGTATGCGTAGAGCATCTTTGCGCCGTGGCGGATGATGCCGCCGTGTTCCTGGGTGACGCCCGGCATGAAGCCAGGAACGTCAACCAGGGTGACCAGCGGGATATTAAAGGCGTTGCAGAAGCGGATGAACTTTGCGCCCTTGTCCGAGGAATTGATGTCCAACACACCGGACATCACGTTCGGCTGGTTGGCGACAAAGCCCACGGTACGGCCCAGAACTCGACCAAAGCCGACAACCAGGTTAGTGGCAAAACCCGCCTGGCACTCGAGGAAGTCGCCATTGTCGGCGATACGGATGATGACCTCGCGGACGTCGTAGCCCTTTTTGCCGTCCACAGGGACGATGTCGCGGAGCTCTGAATCCGGCTCGGCATCGAATACCGGATCAACAACCGGCGGCTCTTCTGTGTTGTTCTGTGGCAGGAAGCTTAAGAGCTTCTGCGCAATTAGGATGGCCTGCTCGTCATCGTCGGCAACAAAGTCGATATTACCGGCCTTAGCCATGTGCGCATCAGCGCCACCGAGCTGCTCGGAGGTGACTTCCTCGCCGGTCACAGACTTAATAACGCCCGGACCGGTGATGAACATCTGTGCCTTGCGAGTCTGAATGATGAAGTCGGTCAGCGCTGGCGAGTAGGCAGCGCCACCAGCACATGGACCTGCAATGATGGAAATCTGCGGCACCAGACCGGACAGCCAGACATTATTGTAAAAGACCTGGCCGTAGCCCGACAGAGAGTCAATCCCCTCTTGAATGCGAGCACCACCGGAGTCGTTGATAAACACGAACGGAGTGCCGTTGTCGGCAGCGGCACGCATAGTGGCTGCAACCTTGCGGGACTGCGTTTCACCAGCGGAGCCACCCATGACTGTGAAGTCCTGGGAGGCCACGTGCACTGCCCGGCCGAGAACCGCGGCAGTGCCGGTGACCACACCGTCGGCAGGCGCATCGGCGGTATCCATGCCGAAGTCGGTGGTGCGGTGAGTCATGAACATGCCGGTTTCACGGAAAGTGCCCTCGTCGACGAAGTTGTCGATACGCTCGCGGGCAGTCATCTTCCCACGTTCGTGCTGCTTGGCCTGCCGGGCTTCACCGCCACCGGCCTCAACACGGCGACGCTGAGCATCCAAATAATCCAGGCGCTCCGCCATCGAGGCATCGACGCCCGGCGCGACGGCATCCGCCGAAGTCGGCTGGTTTGCTGAACTTTGCGACATTGCTATCTCTTCTCCCGATGTTCCTAGGCGGGTTCCACCTGGACGGTCTGCGAGCGACCGCCGACGGTGACCTTGTAGCGAATTGGCTCGCGAATGGCATTGGCTGCACCAGAGGCCTGCTCTGCCTCGCGCTTGAGCTGTTCGACAGTCTTACCGACGTTCTTCGGCCCTTCGCCGCGCGTGGTGAAGAATCCCGGTGCGACAGATGGGAACAGTGCGTTGGTCAGGACGTCTTCCGCGGTGCCGTTGTAACCGTCGAGCTCCTTGGCCTGCTCGACCAGGTCGTCCCACTCTGGCTCGAGGAGATCAGCCGGACGAACCGTGATTTCTTCCTTCTTGGTCTGCTCCGCTGCCTGCTTAATCAGCTCTGGGTTGCGCTCACCCGGGCACTGCCCGTAATAGCCGAGCATGAGGTCGGCGAACTCAGCCGTCATAACCTTGTAGCGTCCCATCAGTACGTTAAACACAGCTTGCGTGCCGACGATCTGCGAGCTCGGAGTCACCAGCGGCGGGTAACCGGCGTCCTTTCGGACAATCGGTACTTCACGCATGACCTCTTCGACGCGGTCGCCCGCGCCCTGGGCCTTGAGCTGGTTTTCCATGTTCGACAACATGCCGCCAGGAATCTGCGACATGAAAATGTCGGTATTGACCAGGGTTTTCGACTCGAACTCTGCGTACTTCGGACGCACCTTGCGGAAGTGGTCACGAATGGTGATCAGATTATCCATGTTCAGGTCGGTGGTGTAGTCGGTTCCCTCCAACATCTCCACCAGCGACTCGGTCGGGTTGTGTCCCGGCCCCAGCGACATCGACGAAATTGCTGTGTCCACGACATCCGCACCAGCTTCGATGGCCTTCATCAAAGTCACCATGGTGACACCGGTGGTCGAGTGACAGTGGACGTTAATCTGGGTGTCCTCGCCGTAAGTTTCCTTGATGCCACGGATGATGTCGTAAGCCGGCTGGGGTTTCAGCAGCGCTGCCATGTCCTTCAACGCAATGGAGTCCGCCCCCATATCCAGTAGACGACCAGCGAGCTTAACGTACCCGTCGACGTCGTGAAGCGGAGACGTCGTGTAGCAGATCGTGCCCTGCGCGTGCTTGTCGACGTTCTTGACCGCGCGCATGGCGTGCTCGAGATTGCGTGGATCGTTGAGGGCGTCGAAAACACGGAATACGTCCATGCCGTTTTCAGCGGACTTTTCGACGAACTTGTCAACCACCATGTCCTCGTAGTGGCGGTAGCCGAGGAGATTCTGACCGCGCAGCAGCATCTGCAGGCGGCTGTTCGGCATCAGTTTGCGGAATGTCCGCAGTCGCTCCCAGGGGTCTTCGTTGAGGAAGCGAATGCAAGCGTCGAAGGTTGCGCCACCCCAGCACTCCACACTCCAAAAACCGGCCTTGTCCATTTCTTCACAGACATCGACCATGTCTTCCATAGCCATTCGCGTTGCCATGAGGCTCTGATGAGCGTCTCGGAACGCTACTTCCGTTACACCAATGGTTCGTGGACTCATAATTCCAAAAGTAAAGGCCTTTGGGAATCTTCGCGCGTTGGTGACCGCGAATATTGGGGATTCGGCGCCCACCAAGGTGCGTTTGGAGTGTCAAATTGCCCACTTGCAGGGTTAAATACTTATTTTCGCGCGAACTTTACACGCTTAACCGTTCAACTCGACTTTTTGTCTGGGGGTCGTTTTTGCGAAGTGCGCTCGGCGAATAGGACGGTTTGCGCGCCCACACGGGACTGAAAATGGCTCATGTTTTTTACAAAGCGGTTAAGGTAGTCACATGAACCAAGCAAATACAGTCGGCGATTATCAAGTATGGCCGGGTGAGCCTTACCCGCTCGGATCTACCTACGACGGCGCTGGCACCAACTTTGCGCTCTTTTCCGATGTTGCGGAAAAGGTGGAGCTTTGTCTGATTAGCGCCGAAGGCGAAGAAACACGCATTGCGCTGGAAGAAGTCGATGCGCATATCTGGCACTGCTACATCCCGTCCATCATGCCGGGCCAGCGCTACGCCTACCGTGTACACGGCCCATTCGATCCGGCAAACGGTAAGCGTTGTGACCCCAACAAGCTGCTGGTCGACCCATACGCCAAGGCTTTCGACGGCGAATTCGACGGTCACCCATCACTGTTCAACTATGACATTCATGACCACTCGAAGCGCAACACCGAGGACAGCCTGGGACACACCATGACCTCCGTGGTCATCAACCCATTCTTCGACTGGGGCGCTGACCGCGCACCTCGCACGCCGTACAACGAGACCGTGATTTACGAGGCCCACGTCAAGGGCATGACCATGACTCACCCGGATATTCCGGAGGAGCTACGCGGTACCTATGCCGGTCTCGCTCATCCGGCGATTATTGACTACCTCAAGGACCTTGGTGCCACGGCTATCGAACTGATGCCTGTCCACCAGTTCCTCCAGGACGACCACCTGCGCGAAAAGGGGCTGCGCAACTACTGGGGCTACAACACCTTCGGCTTCCTGGCGCCACACCAGGACTACTCGGCTTCCCAAAAGCCAGGCGGCGCAGTCAGCGAGTTCAAGGGCATGGTGCGCGCATTTCACGATGCGGGGATTGAGGTTATCCTCGACGTGGTCTACAACCACACCGCTGAGGGCAACCACATGGGCCCAACCATCTGCTTCCGAGGCATCGACAACGAGGCCTACTACCGTTTGGTCGAGGGTGACCGACAGCACTACATGGACTACACCGGCACCGGTAACTCCCTGAACGTGCGCCACCCGCACTCCCTGCAGCTGATTATGGATTCGCTGCGCTACTGGGTCTCCGAGATGCATGTCGACGGCTTCCGCTTCGATTTGGCCTCCACCCTGGCTCGAGAATTCCACGATGTGGATCGCCTCTCCGCCTTCTTTGACTTGGTGCAGCAGGATCCGATTGTCAGCCAGGTCAAGCTCATCGCAGAGCCGTGGGATGTCGGCGAAGGCGGCTACCAGGTCGGTAACTTCCCACCGCAGTGGACTGAATGGAACGGTAAATACCGCGACACTATCCGTGACTTCTGGCGCGGTGAGCCATCCACGCTCGGCGAGTTCGCTTCGCGTATCACCGGTTCCTCGGACCTGTATGCAAACAATGACCGCCGCCCAACTGCGTCGATTAACTTCGTGACCGCGCACGACGGTTTCACTCTCAACGACTTGGTCAGCTACAACGAGAAGCAGAATATGGCCAACGGCGAGGACAACCGCGACGGCGAGTCCCACAACCGTTCGTGGAACTGCGGTGTGGAAGGCCCGACCGACGACGAGCGCGTTCTTTCTCTGCGCTCCCGTCAGCATCGTAACTTCCTGACCACTCTCCTACTGTCCCAGGGCACTCCAATGATTAGCCATGGCGACGAAATGGGACGTGGCCAGAAGGGCAATAACAACGTCTACTGTCAGGACAACCGTTTGTCATGGGTGGACTGGAATCAGACTCGTACTAACTCTGAACTGGTCGAATACACCCAGTTCCTGACTGAACTGCGTGCGGAACACCCAGTCTTCCGGCGCCGCCGCTTCCTGCGCGGTGGCCCGCTCGGTGCGGAAACCGATGATCGTGACATTGCCTGGCTGACCTATGAGGGTCGTGTCATGACTACCGATGACTGGAACTTCGACTTCGGCAAGTCGTTGATGGTCTGGCTCAACGGCGATGCCATCACTGAACCTGATCGCCGAGGTCACCGGATTGAAGATGACTCCTTCCTCCTGTGCTTCAACGCCCACCACGAGGACATCATGTTCCAAATTCCGGGCACCGAATACGCACACAGCTGGGAAGTCATCATCGACACCACAGAGATTACGGGTCGACCGACTCGCGAGCGCATCGTTGAGCCGGAAGGCGAGCTCCGCGTGCCGGCCCGTTCGACCATCGTGCTGATCGAGCGACACTAGCCGCGTCCGCGTTGGGTCCTACACAAAAAATCCCCTGTCGGCGGAAGACTTTTCTTCCACTGACAGGGGATTTTCGGCTCTGAGTTCAACTCAAAACAGGGTTTGGGTCAACACAGCACCGCGGGAGCCGAGCTGGCGTGAAGTCTTCTTACGCAGATGCGCGCATATTAAACTCCGCCTGAGAGTTCAACCAGTACTCCGGCTCGGTGTCAAAGTAGTCGGACAGTCGATTTGCGAGGTCAGTGGTGACCGCAGTGCGGCCGGTGCGAAAGCGCTCCAGAGTTGAGCTTGGCACGCCGATGGCAAGAGCCAGTCGGTAGATAGAGAGGTGTCGCGGCTCGAGGAAATTATCGTTCAAGATAGAACCAGGGTGCACAGGATGCGTGCTCAAAATGTTTACTCCTTATTTCATCGCTTCACTGGCATACGTTGTTTCCGCTTTGCCCTTCGCTTGAGCTCGAAAGCTCGAACGACCAGTTACCGCCGTTCGTCGAAAAGTATAAGGAGCGCCCGCTCAAAATGCATCCGGACATTTAACCTCCCAAAACATGTGGTTTTCAGGGGTACAGACACCCCCACTATCCGAACACTCCATAAATATTCCTATTTCTGTGGACATTTCCACATTGTCGGAAGCCACATGTACTCGGCTAGAACCGCAGGTACCGCAGCCTCTATAGGGCTCAATCCGCCATCGGCGCTACCATCTAGTGCATGACTACGACCACGCCATCCTCCGAGCCCGCCGTCGTCTTCGAGCTCACCGGCGACACGGTGACTATTACCGCAGATGGGCTCCGCCTTACCCACACCATCAACACGGCTAGCACCGCCCCCGCGAAGCCCCTTCCGCTTGCCGACGTTGCCGAGGTCGCATCAGCAAGTAAAAACGGTGCCTACACTCCGGCCAACCGCTTCTTCCCCGGCACGGTAGACCTCGGAGTAACTTTGCCCAAGGCCCGTGTGATGTCTCATCGCCAGGCAGCGGCGCAGTTGCTGGCAGACCTCATGGCGGAGATGGCCAAGAATCCGGAGTTCTACAGCTCAGCAGATGCTTTTACTTCCACGTTGATGCCGTGGGTGGCACAGCGCGCGGCGGTCACCGAAGGCGTGAGTGTGGTTGAGGGCGCGGGCGACGTCGTAAAGCACTCTGTGCCTTTTGCGCCGCTTCCTTCGGGGGATGAGGTTGCGGTGTCGGACATCGCACCGTTTGCGGCGTTCGATGTAGAGACAGCGAACGAAGACACCGGCTCGATTATTCAGCTTGGCGTTGCGGTCGTGCGTGGCGGGAAGGTGACGGAGCGTTATTCCTGGATGTGCCGTCCGCCAAAGGGGTTGGAGTATTTTGATGAAGCCAATGTCGCGATTCATGGCATCACGGCAGCAGATGTGGCCGGTGAGCCGTCATTTCCGGAGCAGCTGGCGAAGTTTGTTGACATCGTCGGGGATTTGGACGTAGTTGCTCACAATGCGCGGTTTGATTTCACAGCCCTGTCGCGGGCGTGCCGGGCTGAGGGCGTCGCGGCACCAAAGTTGAATTTTGCGTGTACTTATATGTGGGCTCGGCAGATGCAGTTGGGGCTGCCCAACTTGAAGCTGCCGACGTTGGCGGAGGCCGCTGGAGCGTCGCTGGAGAATCATCATGATGCGACGGCGGATGCGGTCGCATGTGCTGAGGTAGCGCTGTGGTTGATGGAGCAGCAGCACGCGACATCGGTGGCTGATTTGAGCAAGAAGGTCTCGCTGAGCTTGGGCCAGATTGGCAGTGGACGAGTGCGGATGGTGCGCTATGACCCGTCTGGCGTCGCCAGCACTGGAGCCGGAACCAACGCGGGCACTGGTGCTAGTGCTGGTGCGCAGTCCCGCAGTTCCGCGCCGTCACGTCGGCCGCGTCGCAATGCGAAATGGGATGCAGCCAAGACACCGGACACCATTCCAGACCCGAATCCGGACGCGGATCCAAGCGGCCTTCTGTACCAGCAGCGTGTGACACTGACGGGCGATTTTGCACCGTATGACAAGGGTTTTCTGTGGGACAAGATTGCCTTTGCAGGTGCGAATATCAATAAGGGTGTTACGAAGAAAACAACCATATTGGTCGCCGGTCCGTGGGATTCGGTGACGTCGAAGGAGAAGAGGGCTCGACAGCTGCAGGCCGAAGGCCAGGAAATCCAGATTTGGAGCGAGAAGGAGCTCTTTACTGCACTCGGGCTGAATCCGGAAGAGGATGGCGCGTCCGAAACAGGAGACACTGCGGAAGGGACACCTAGCGCCAGCGACGGAAACAACTCCAGTGAGTCGGTTCCGTTGTTTGGTTCCACTTCCCTGCCCGGCGATGACGGAATGCCGCCCTTCTAGGCCACGTTCACGGAAAGAGATTCGCATTCGGACGGCGGGCGCAGGCTCTGGGTCTAGCTGCTGCCACAGCGGTCAGGCAGCAGCTTTTCCTGGTGGGCGGTATAAAGGGGAACATGAGTCGCCGACCAATTACGTCCACCTACCGTCTCCAACTCCGTGGCCCCAAGGCCGATCCAAACGGGCGCGCTTTCACGTTCGCTGACGCGGCTGAACAGGTCGGCTACTTGGCAGACCTCGGAATTTCACACCTGTATCTGTCGCCTATCCTCACTTCCGTGCCGGAGTCGAACCATGGCTACGATGTCATCGATCCGACGACTGTGAACCCGGAGCTCGGCGGCATGGAAGAGCTGCAGAAGCTCGCGCAGGTGGCGCACAAGGCCGGTCTGGGCATCATTATCGACCTGGTACCGAACCACCTCGGTGTGGAGGAGCCCAAGCTCAATGCCTGGTGGTGGGACGTTCTGACCTATGGCAAGGATTCTCAGTTCGAGCCCTACTTCGACATCGACTGGCACGAGGACAACGGTGCCAACGGCAAGATGGGGTTGCCGATTCTGGGCTCCCCGGAAGATATCGACAAGCTGGAGCTCGACACCTCTGGCGACGAGCCACTTCTGCGCTACTACGACAATGAATTCCCGGTGCGCCCTGGCACCGAGGACGGCACCCCGCAGGAAGTACATGATCGCCAGGCCTATCGCCTGATGTACTGGAAGGACGGGGTCATTGGCTACCGTCGATTCTTCAGCGTCAACGGTCTGGCTGGCATCCGCCAGGAAAACCCGGTGGTATTCGAGCACACACACCGCATCATCCGCGAGCTGCTAGCTGCGGACATCATTGACGGTGTCCGCATTGACCACCCGGATGGTCTCAGCGACCCGTTCGGCTACCTCAGTGAGCTGCGCCGTCTACTCGGCGATGACAAGTGGCTGGTTATCGAGAAGATTCTGGGTGCCGAAGAGCCACTGGATCCGAGGCTCCAGGTTGACGGCACCACGGGTTACGACGCCCTGCGTGAGTTCGACAATGTCTTCGTCAACCGCGACTCCCGAGACGCCATGAGCATGTTGGCTCTGCAGCAGTCCGGCTCAACCTGGGACAAGACTGCCGTGCAGGCAACCGCACAAGCTCTCAAACACGATGTCGCGGCTCACGAGCTGGCTGCGGAGGTTCGTCGTCTAGCGCGGGCTCTACGCCGGGACAACTGGTCTATCAGCGGCACCAGCGTCAGCGATGAAGTGCTTATCGACACCATCTGCAAGCTGGTCGCGGCCATGCCTGTCTACCGTTCGGACTATGTCTCCCTGTCGCGAGTGGCTTCCACGGTCATTGGTGAAATGGCAGCGCGTTTCCCCTCGCGCGTCTTTGCTCTCGACCTCATTTCGGCAGGTTTGGTAGCCGGTGGTGAGGCCGCCACGCGGTTCGCGCAGGTCTGTGGTGCGGTCATGGCAAAGGGTGTCGAGGACACCACCTTCTACCGCGCCTGTCGCCTGATCAGCCTAAACGAAGTCGGCGGTGATCTCGGTCGCTACGGCATGTCGGCAGCGGAATTCCACCTGTTGCAGTCGGAACGTGCTCGCCTCTGGCCACGAACCATGACCACGCTGTCCACGCACGACACCAAGCGCGGCGAAGATGTCCGAGCCCGCATTCTCCAGCTCTCCGATGTCTCCGGCGACTGGGCTGAAAATGTTCGCAACTGGATGGCCATCACCCCCGCCCCGGACGATGCCACCGGCTACTTCCTGCTGCAGAACATCATCGGAGTCTGGCCGACCGACGGCGTAATTACCGATGAACTGCGCGAACGCCTCCACGACTACGCCATCAAGGCTATCCGCGAGGCAGATGTGCACACCTCCTGGACGGAGCCGGTCGAGGAGTTCGAACTCGGCATCCGCAGCTGGATTGACGCGCTTCTCGACGGCCCCCTGACCGACTCCATCACAGAGTTCGTCCGCTCCATTGCGCCAGCTGCCCTGACCACGTCTCTGTCGCGCAAGCTCCTCCAGCTTGTCGGCCCCGGCATCCCCGATACCTACCAGGGGACGGAGTTCACCGAGGACTCCCTGGTTGATCCCGACAACCGCCGCTTCGTCGACTACGATGCGCGCGTCGCGGCGCTGGATAAGGTTGCCCGCGATGAGGTCACGTCGGTGACTAAGAGTCCAGAGCACCCAGCTGAGCTGCCGGAGGACTTTACGGATGCCGATGCGGACGTCGCAAAGCTGATGGTGACTCACCACGGCGTGAAGCTGCGTGCGGAGCGCCCGGAGTCCTTCGTCGGCGGTGCCTACCAGCCAGTATTCGCCGTTGGTGTGGGCGAGCGTCACCTGGTCGGTGCAGCACGTGGACCGAAGGGCGAGCCGGAAGATGTTATCGCGCTGGTGACGCGCCGTCCGCTGGGGCTGCAGCGCGAAGGCGGTTGGGGCGACACTACAGTGACACTTCCCAAGGGATTCTGGACCGACCGTTTCACCGGCCATACCTGGTCGGGCACCATCGCCGTGGCTTCTCTGTTCAGCTCCTTCCCAGTGGCACTGCTGGTACGCGAGGACGATGACGACTAATCGGATGAAGGATTCGCTTGCCGACGATTCCCGCGAGCAGACCCGCAAGGCTCAGTTGGCGGAGGATCGAGAGGTTACACGTGCGCTGCAGTCGAAGTACGACTCGTGGGCAACTCGGCACCCCACTGCCGCACAGGACTTTGTCGATGCGATTAAAGAGATTCTCTCCGATGCCGGTTTGGCCTTTGACAATGTCACGGCGCGGGTGAAGTCTTTCCGCTCATTGCGGCAGAAGGCCCTGCGTCGTGAAGCGGACGGCAGCTACGTCTACCCTGACCCGTGGCACGATATCCACGACATCATCGGCGTGCGTGTAACCACGTACCATTCGACGGAGATTCCCGCGATTATGGATGCGCTGGGAGATTCGCTGACTGTGCTGCGCACGATCGACAAGACCGCGGAGACACGAATCAGCGGCCGGTTGGGATACGGCTCCCAGCACTTGATCTGCAAGGTGTCGACGGCGGCGCCGTCAGAGCTAGCTCCATATGCGGATATGCAGTTTGAGGTGCAACTGCGCACTGTGCTGCAGCATGCGTGGGCGGAGTTTGAGCACGATATTCGTTACAAGGCCCCTGAGGGAGCGACAGACCCGCGGATTGATAGAGCTTTTGCGCTGGCCGCTGGCCTTATTGAGCTCGCGGATCAGCAGTTCGACCAAGTCGTTGCCGTGCTGGAGGAATCTACGCCAGACGATTCCGCGCAAGGAGAGGGCGAACAGCCCTCAGTTCCGGCAAAGACCACAGCCGATGACATTGTGGTGACTGAGGAAACCCTACCCGGAGTGCTGACGATGTTGCTTCCCGATGCACCCCGCTCGAAATCAGAGCATTACGGCTGGGCAGAAGAACTGCTGGAGCGCAATGGCATTCGCACTGTCGGGCAGCTGCGAGAGCTACTTAATCCGCAGCGTCTCAGCGCGGTAAGCAAGGCCATGAAGTACCGCTTTAACCCAGGTCATGTGCGTGTTATCGATGACCTGCTACTAGCGGCTCGCGGCGACAAGCACATCAAGGCCACTGCGGATACCAGCCATAACCCGAAGCGCCGACCAGCTCGTTTGCGCGCACGATTGCAGCAACTAGCTGAGGCCGGGATGCCTATGAGCGACGTCCCCGAAGACGATCGAGCTGACGGCGATCGCGCTTCGTAGGCCGCCCGGCACCGCGGTCGCGCATCGGCATCGATGCGAGAATCTCCCTCGGAGGCGGTGGCGGAGAGTGGTCGATATAGCACTGCCTGGCCACCGGAGCTCCGACCCGCTTCTTCACAGTCTTGGTGACCTCAACAATGTGTTCGCGGTGGTTTGCCCACAATCGCACTCTGTCCCCTGGGACGACTAGAACTGAGGGCTTCACGGCCTCGCCGTTGACTTTGACGTGGCCGCCACGGCACGCATCTGCGGCCAATGAGCGAGTTTTCAGCAACCTGACCGCCCAGATCCAGGCATCGATACGCACTGGTTCGGTAGACAATTGCTGCTGAGCAGGCATTTACTGCGGATCCTTGTAGTTGACGATCCGCTGAACCTTTTGCCAATTGAGAAAACCACCGACCAGGCCGACTACTGCCAGGATGAGGAATAGCGACATGCTTCCGGCTAGAAGTCCGAGCACTGCACCGCCGACGACACCGCTGCCTGCCCATACAACGGCATTGCGGGAGTACTTTCGCACCGCGTTCTTGCGGAGCTCAATGGGGTTCTGAGGTTGGGGCTGAAGATAGCTCATGGAGTACATATTAGAGCGTTCTGGTCGCCCTGACGCATCGCATAGGTCGATAGGGCGTACAATTCGGGAAAAATCCCGACAGATATAGCAAGCCTGCTAAATATTCCTATTTGAGTAGGTAATTAATACAATGGCGTAGCTAGGTTGCTAGAGTTAGCGCTATGACAGAAACTGTCCGCCCCCGCCACCGTATGGTCGACCGCGTTGCGGCGATCCTCGAACTCGTTGCGCGCTCTAACGAAGGTCTAACCCTCACAGACATCGCCCACACGTTGAACTATCCGCTCAGTACCACGCAGGGCCTTGTCAACGGTCTGACTGTGACAGGTTACCTTGACGAGTCCAACAAGCGTTACACGCTCGGCATGGCGCCGTTTCTGCTCAATGTCATGGCCGGTCGTCGCATGGTCCACGTTCCGACGGCCGAGCTTGAGGCGATTCACAACGAAACTGGCTTGATTACCGTGCTGGCACTGCCGGTTGGTGGCAAGCTTTTCTACCTCAAAACCGTCGGTGAATCCATGCGCTACCAGTACCTGACGGAGAACTTCCTGCCACGCTCGCTGCTGCGCACCTCTGCAGGTTGGGTTTTGATGAGTCGGTTTGAAAAGCGCGAACTGTGGTCCTACCTGAACTCTGCGCGACCGGAAGACCAGGTTTATGTGGATGATTTCCTCCGCCAGGCTGGGGAAATCGCAGAGACCGGCGTCTGTGCTGCCCCGGGTATTGCCGAAGGCGGTGGCGTCGATGGTGTCTCTATCGCAGTGGAGGAAGACGGCGCTACTGTGGCAGCGGTCTGTGTCTTCGGTCGGCCGGAAAAGATTGCGGAAAACAAGGACGAACTGGTGGAAATTCTCAAGCGTCATCGCGGCGCACACAACGGCGAGGAGTCCCCGAACCAGGGTTAGTGGCTGTTAGGCGCGCAGGTCCCACCAGATTTCGCCACCGTCCGTAGACGGCTCGCTAGCTCCCTTAGTCAGCGCCTGCATTTCGCCGTCAAGCTGGGCAATCCCATCGGCAGTCACTGCGATGGAAAACTCCACGTGCTGCCCCCACCGCGTTTCCACAATCTCGTAGCCGCGAGCACGCAATTCTGCCTCGATGCGACCGGCATCTGCAGCGGAGACACTCACTACTCTTAAGGCTCTTTGCACTCGACGCATGCGCGTGACTTTTTCTAGACACTCTGAGACCGAATCCGAATAAGCCCTTACAAGCCCGCCCGTGCCCAATTTGATGCCGCCAAAATAGCGGATTACTACGGCGGTGACATTCGTCATTCCAGAGCCTTGGAGCACATCGAGCATCGGGCGCCCTGCCGTGCCACCAGGTTCACCGTCATCTGAGGATCGCTCCACCCGATTTCCTCCGACGACCTCATGAATGTATGCGCTGCAGTGGTGGCGAGCATCCGGGTACTCCGCCTTGGCCAAATTAATGACCTCTCGGGCGCTATCTTCGTCGTCGGCACGCGCAATCCACGTAATGAAGCGCGATTTCTTAATCTCGATTTCATTCGTGACGATGTCACCGTCGGCGGGGACAATCAGCTCGATGTCACGCTGATTCTGCGTCGCTTCGGTCGAAGTGGATGGCTCGGTGGTCATAGTGTCCATTGTTGCGTATGGGCTTCGTGCACACCCAATCACCGTCGGTCGCTACTATCTCGACCTCACCTTGGGCTCACCTCAAATCCGCAGTGGTCGAAAAAGTTTCACTGTGTCAATCCGCTGACTGACCTACCATGGTGCTCATGAGCAACTACCGAGTCTGGGCCCCGTACGCTTCCGAAGTCCGTCTGTTGTTGGGTAATCCTGACGCGCCTGCGATTTTTGATATGCATCCAATCGCTGATGCCACCCATGGCTACAGCGCCAACTCTGGTTGGTTCGAAGCTGATGTGGCTCGCACACCGGGGGATCGCTACGCCTTTTCGCTGCGGGCACATGCGGGATACGGCGCGCCTAACGGCGAATCGGGGGACGGCTCCTCCCCCGCTGTCGGTGACTGGACAATACCGCTGCCAGATCCGCGTTCCCAGTCCCAGCCGGATGGTCCGCATGGTTTCTCCGAGGTCGTTGACTTGAGTGCCTATAAGTGGAAGGACTCGGCCTGGTCGGGCCGGATTCTGCCAGGAGGTCTGATTTATGAGTTGCATGTGGGTACCTTCAGCGATTCTGGCAATTTCGAAGGTTTGGTGGAACATCTAGACCACCTGATTGAGCTGGGGGTGACACACATTGAGCTGATGCCAGTGCAGCCTTTCGGCGGTGACCGTAATTGGGGCTATGACGGTGTGTCCTGGCACAGTGTGCACGAGGGCTACGGTGGCCCACGAGGCCTACAGAAGCTGATTGATACGTGCCATCGCAAGGGGTTGGCCGTCATTTTGGATGTGGTCTATAACCACTTCGGTCCAGACGGCAACTATGTGGGATTTTTCGGGCCCTACACCGCTGGTGGTTCGACGGGTTGGGGTGAGGTTGTCAATCTCACCGGCGACAACTCTGATGAGGTGCGTGCCTACATTTTGGATGCAGTGCGCCAATGGTTGGTGGATTACCACGTCGACGGTCTGCGCCTGGATGCAGTCCATGCTCTGCATGATGAGGGGGCATTCCACATTCTGGAGCAGATGCAGGTTGTCGCAGACACTGTCGCAGCCGAGACTGGTATTCCGCGTTCCTTGATTGCAGAGTCCGATCAAAATGATCCGCGCTTGGTCCGCCCGCGGGCTGCCGGTGGCTTTGGCCTCAACGCTCAGTGGGATGATGACGTCCACCATGCGCTGCACACATTGATCTCTGATGAAGACCACGCCTACTACTCGGACTTTGGTTCGGTGGAAGCGCTGGCTAGCGCTTTGGAAACCGGCTTCTGGCACACGGGCACAATGTCGACATTCCGCGGTCGTACTCACGGCCGTCCCTTTGACCTGTCTGTCCAGCCCATGCATGCTTTTGTGACGTACACAACCACGCATGATCAAACGGGTAACCGCGCTGTCGGTGACCGTCCGTCCATGAACCTCACCCCGGCGCAGCAGGTTTTAAAGGCAGCAGTTATCGCATGCAGTCCTTTCACCCCGATGCTCTTCCAAGGTGAGGAATGGGGTGCCTCTACCCCATTTGCTTTCTTCTGCTCCCATGAAGATCCGGAGCTGCAACGGCTCACGCGCGAGGGACGCCTACGTGAATTTGCCCGTGCCGGGTGGGATCCGAAAGAGGTATTCGATCCGTCGGATCCAGAGACCTTTAATCGCTCGAAGCTCAATTGGCAGGAGGTCTCGGAGGGCGCGCACGCCACTATTCTGTCGGCCTACCGCGATCTCTTCGCGCTGCGGAAGTCTCACCCGTCGCTTCGCACTCCGTGGTCAGCATCTGTAGTGACCGAGTATGACGAGGACAATCGGTGCCTTGTTGTTGTGCGCAGTCAGGATGAGCGCGAAATGGGTGCCCGAGGCTCAGATGCCTTTGAAACTGTCGCTTTGGTCGCGAACTTCTCAGACGCCGAAACCAGCGTCAACTTGGATTCCGAGTTCGGTTCCGCCCACCTGCTGCACACTTTTGAAGACGCAGCAGCCAGCATCGTCAATGACGAAGCTGCTGGTCCCGAAATCTCGCTTCCAGCGTGGGGCTACGCTGTCGTCTCGCTCAGCTAGTCAGACAGGCTAGTCCTCCACGTCAGCCGTGCCTTCAGCATCCGCGTCGGCCGCAGCGTCAGCATCAGCGTCGGTCGCAGCGTCAGTATCAGCGTCGGCCGCAGCGTCAGCATCAGCTTCGACATCAGCACCCGACTCGGGTGCTGGCCACGGCAGCTCGGTGACATCACCGTGGAGGGCGTGAGCCACCAACGCGTCTGCGATGAGAATATCGCTCATCACCAACGTCGGAACCAGGTCCGCCAGCTGAGCCCACATCGGAATCAGCTCACGGACAGCGGCGACACTGGCATTAGAGTTCTCAGCCTGAGTGCGGGCCAATACGCGGGCAGCCACTGCAATAAGCAGTGACGTTCCCGGCACCAGAGTCCAGTGCAGCGAAGGATCATCCGCATCGATGCCATCGAGCTTGTGGAAGCGCACATTGACCGCCTTGCGCAGTCGTGGAGATGCCTTCGACACCGTCTTAAACAACACCCGCGAGGCAGCGGCAAGCTGGGTCATCACACCGGATTCCACAATCTCAGCGCGATTGCGTACCACTTCGTAAATTGCGGTGAAGCGAGCGTCATCGTCGGTCAGCGGACCCGGGACCATGCGGTAAGAATCAAAGACCTGCGACAAAATAGCGCTAGCCTGTGCTTCCGGCAGCGCGGTAATCTGCACCGAGCTCTGGTCGATAGTCGCGGACTCCAGAGTAGTGTCCTGGCCACTGGCAGCAATGTCCAGCAGTCCCTGGCCACCAGTAGTACGTAGGTAATCCAGCTGTCGAGAACGGTCCACGCTCTCATCGGTGAGATCCGCCAATGCTGCCAAGGCACCGAGCCACGGCACACGGCGACGCCCCGGCACCGGCTTAGTAGCGCTGAAGTCTCCCAGCACGAGTCCGGAGGCGATAAACATACCCGGCTGATCGTCCAACGCGATGACTGAGCGGTTCAACGCAGCCAGACCGGCGCGCGGTTCAGCACGCAGGATCGCGCCCAGCATAGGAGCGGCCAACAGCGGATTCGCCTGCGCCATGTCGGTTGCACGACCAGCGCGCAAGGTCGCCAGTAGCGTCCACAAACGTGCGAGCTGCTCCTGATTTAGCTTGCCCCACAGTTCCTGCGCGCGAGCAACGGGATTGGTGTCCTCGCTGTCGAGGTCGACAGCCTCGGCATCATCAACATGATGCAAAATGGTCGACCCGGCCGCCGGCCACTGCGGATGGCGTTCCTTTTCTACGCCGAGAGTCACCTGCGCGACGAATGGGCCAAGGCCGCGGAGCTCGTCGGGAAGCTCGCATTCACCCTCCACGACTTCCAGGGCGACGGGTTCGCGCCACGGCTGACCGGCGGCCCAGAGCCACAGGGTCATCGGCAAGTGCGAAACATCGTCAGCGACATCAACCTCGATGATGTCAGTGGCTTCATCGTTGAAGGCAATCTGACGGATGGCATCGCGGGAGGAAGCCTCCACCAGCGGTACAGACAGGCGCTTACGTCCCGTCACACGAGTCCAGTCCAAGCTGATACGCAAGGCCTTCAGCAGAGAGATACGGTCGGCAAACTTGCCGAACTCCGCGTAGCCAGTATCGCCGAAACGCTTGATGGGGACGCGACAGATGTCGCGCTCACCGCTGGAAACTGCAACATGCGCATGGCGAAGCTCGCCCGGGGCATTGACGACAATCTTGCCGAAGGCATCGACACGCTTCGGGCGGGTGACCAAGGTAGTGGTGCGGCGGGCGACGGATTCGTCGGCAAGCGGAACCTCAAACTGCAGAGTGCCTGGCGTGACCTGCAACTGCAGCCATGCGCCCTCGTCGGTGGAAAGCTCGACGGTACCGGTGATTTCGTCCGCCCCGAGGCGCACGATAGCGGGCTCGGCGTCAAGCGGCTTGTCACCGGAGACAACGCGGATGTCAGCGGGGCTCAGACCATCGATGGTCGGGATGCGGAAGCCGTCACCACCACCGCTGTAAGTAATCGTGAGGTCAGCCTGCTCCGCAATGGCGAAGTGCTTCTGGAAGCTGCGGCCACGCGGATTGACCAGGCGAACCACGAACTCGCCGACCCACGGGTAATCATCATCGGTAAGAATCTCAACCTCGCCACCCGCGGCGGGTACCTCGAGGTCATAGACCATGACGGAATCCGTGGTAAACGCACCATAGCCGCCAAACTCGGTGACGATGGCACGCCAGGACTCGTCCTTTCCGGACAGCGTCGGCGGGAACACAGCGACCGGACCGCCAGCGTAAACCGGGGTACCGTAGGCAGACACCGCGCCGTCGAGACGCGCGTGAGGCATGGTCATTCGCGGTTGACGCTGAGGTGATGCCGACCGAACCTCGCCAGCCGCCCCGGACCGACGAACCTGAACTGCATGAACATCGCGAAGATCGATCTCAGCGACTTGCCACAGCTCCCAGTTGAATGGGCGCGGGTCCGATAGCAATGGCACCTCAGCACCCGTGACGGGGTCAACGAGTGTGGCATCAACGGGGTAGACCACTGTAGCGGAGGTCGAGTGCAGCGATACCTTATCCGTGACCGACTGACCGTCGGCACCGAAAATGAGAATCGGGTCCTCAGTGCTAATCGCCGGGACTCGCCAGTGCTTCTCATCGCCGATTTCCACCAGCACATCGCGCACCGGCTCATCAATGGTCACCACTGGACGTGGCAGCGAATCCTGCAGGCCCACCACCGGCGTCGTTGCTACCGTGCCGCCGAAGGTGACGCGCCAGGTCCGCCCCGCCGGGTCCAGCGGCGTCGGTAGCTGTACGCCAACGGTCTGTGTCAGCTCATCGAAGTACAGCTGTGGGCGGCCGGTCGTTGCCACCACGCCCACGGCTTCACGACGGTTCGCAGTACCCGCCGGACGCATACGCAGCTCTTCACGCGCAGCGGCCACCAGTATGGGCGGAAGGCCCGCATCGAGCTGGCCCAGCTCTTCCCGAGCTTCCCAGTTGGCCGGATCAGCGGCGGTGGCAATGGCGTAACCGAGGGTTGCCTTAAACAACTTGTGTGCCTGGCGGGGTGCCGTCCTGGCCAACTGACGCAGCGCCAGCGGGTAGGCACCATCTTCCGCCTCCGCGATTTCGGTCAGCAGCCCCTCGAGCAGCGGATGTACCTTCGACAACGCCTGTACCAGGTCATTGGCCGAAGGATTGGTCAGCTCCGCTACCCCGGCAAGTTCCTCGCAGCGCTCGATAATCAGTGGCATCACCGATAGCTGCACACCCGCGTGCAGCAGAAGCACCTGTGCCGCTTGCTGCAGCTCATCCGAATCGGCCTGGTCGCTGTCTACGTCGTTAGGCAAACCGGCATTGGCTAGCATTGTCGGCACTGTGGCGGCGAGGTGGGCAATAAGCGCGCCGGTAGTGTCAGCGTCTGGATTCAGCTGCAAAGCGGCCGGCCAGTCCAGCCACATTTCGCTTGCCGACGCAACACGCGCGGCGCGCCCTACCAGCGAGGCAAGGGTGACCAGCGGGTGATTGTCAACGACGCTCTTCGCAGCATCAATATCGGCAGCGGTACCACCAGCCAGATGATGGGCCAGGAGCGTTCCCAAGAAGCGGTCGATACGCTCAACCTCGTCCATCGACAGCCCTGACCAGACAAACAGTGGCTCAACTTTGGCCTGCGTGGCAGATTCCAGCAGCCCTGGAATCCGGGTGGCCAGATCCTGCTCTGCGGCAGCCAGCCACATTTCGACAATCACGGTATTTTCCACTCGGACACCCTGGTCGACACTGCTTGCCCCAGTCATAGTGGGTGGACGCTCCCCTTCGCTACAAAGCTTGTTCGAAAAGATTCATTTAATTAATGGACCTGGGAGGACTCCCTCGGAAGTTTCCCAGCTGGACCCAGCAAGTCTAGGTCAAAAAGTCATACTCTGGTGTGCCGGGCACCAGTCGGCGACACTTCAGCGGCGAGGCATCCATGCGTGCCAGCAATTCCTCGAGGTCAGAAGCATGACGCAGCTCAATACCGACGAGGGCCGCACCAGTTTCGCGGTTGTTACGCTTGAGGTACTCGAACTGCGAGATGTCGTCATCCGGGCCGAGAACATCGCTGAGGAACATACGCAGCTGGCCGGGCTTCTGCGGGAAGTTCACCAGGAAGTAGTGTTTGAGGCCGCGGTAGACCAGCGAGCGCTCCATGATCTCGGCATAGCGCAGCACGTCGTTATTACCACCCGAGATGATGCAGACAACAACCTCGTCCGGCTCAAACTGCATCTGCTCCAGAGCTGCCACAGACAGCGCACCGGCCGGCTCAGCGATAATCCCTTCGTTCTGATAAAGATCCAGCTGCGCCTCACAGACCGCGCCCTCTGGCGCAATCATCGGATGAACGCGGTTGCGGTTGGCCTCCAGGATGTGCCATGGCAGGTCACCAAAGCGGGCCACCGCGGCGCCGTCGACGAACGGGTCGGTGTGCCCCAACGTAATCGGGCCGTTGTTCTCCAGGGCTGCGCGCATACAGGCCGCGCCCGCAGGTTCCACGCCCATGACCTGGGTGTTCGGCGACATATCCGACAGGTACGAGGTGACACCGCTGAGCAGACCACCGCCGCCGACCGGTACGCAGATGGTATCCAGAGTCAACCCCTGACCGGAGAGCTGCGCAATGATTTCAGCTGCGACAGTGCCTTGTCCGACGATGGTGTTGAAAGAGTCGAATGGCTCCACCATGGTTGCACCAGTGCGCTGTGCGTCGGCACGAGCAGCAGCGGCGGCCTCATCGAAAGAGTCTCCGACAACGACAATCTCAACGGCATCGCGGCCGTGGTATGCGATACGGTCGCGCTTCTGCTTCGGCGTGGCATTGGGCACATAGATGCGCCCCTTAATACCCAGCTGACGGCATGCGTAGGCCACGCCTTGAGCGTGGTTTCCTGCAGATGCCGCAACGACGCCTGCTGCCCGCTCTTCGTCGGTGACTTGGACCATGGCGTTGTAGGCACCGCGAATCTTGTACGAGCGCACGTCCTGGAGGTCTTCCCGCTTGAGGAATACCTTAGCGCCGGTAATTTCGGAAAGACGTGGGCTGAACTGCAGCGGAGTGGCCGCAATAACCGAAGAAATTCGTGCCTGCGCAATCTGAATATCGGCCGCGTGGACAAGTCGGCGTTCGGGCTGGGAAGCAGGCACAGAATTCTCACTCATGAGCTATGACTCTACTCGGTCATACAATCGGTTGCGACAATCAGGGCCACGATAAGCTACCCCAAAATACTGGCCCCAATCGTCGCCTTCAAATCACCAATCAAGCTGGCGTCCCGGTCGACCCGCAAGTGCTCGCCGAGAACCAAAGTGGTGTGGGAATCGCCGTCGACAAGCTTGAGATAAACGTCGGAGTCGCCGGGGTTATCCAACAGGACTGACTTCAGCTTGGCAATCATCTCCGGTGTGCACTGATCAGTGCGCATGGTCAGACGCAACGGCGCCGAAGTGGAGCCATTGCGGCCAAGATCCGGCAGCTTTAGGTCATCACAGACCACACTCATGCGGTCATCGCGGTACTGAACGCGAGCACGAATAAGCACGATGGCATCTTCAGCAATGCTGGTGGCAATCATCGCGTAGGTTCTCGCAAAAGCCATAACCTCCACGCGCGCGCCGTTGTGGTCCTCAATACCGATAATCGCCCATGGCTGACCGTTCTTATTCACGCGACGGTCAACGCTGGAGACAATGCCACCAATAGTGATTTCGGTGTTGTTAGCGACCTCCCCACCGACGACCGTGGTCAAAGCGGTATCGGTCTGCGCGGCCAGCGATTCTTCGAACCCATCGAGTGGATGACCGGAGACATAGAGGCCCAGCATTTCTCGTTCCAGGGTCAGCTCGTGCTTGCGATCCCAATTTTCATCCGGCACACGGATTTCAAAGATGCCCTCCGAACCGGTGTCCTCTTCGCCACCGAAGCCCGCAAACAGGTCGAACTGTCCCTTGTCTGCAGCCTTCTTGGTCGACAGCACCGAGTCAATGGCTTCTTCGTGAATGAGCGCAAGGCCCTTTCGTGGGTGCCCAAGCGAGTCGAAAGCGCCAGCCTTAATCAGCGACTCGGTGATGCGCTTGTTGCATGGCAGCGTTTCAATCTTGTCCAGGTAGTCCGAGAAGGACGTGAACTTGCCCTTCTCCTCGCGCGTCTTCACAATCGACGCGACCACATCATGGCCAACGTTACGGATAGCGCCGAGGCCGAAGCGAATATCTTCACCGACCGGCTCGAAATCCATACCCGACTCATTGACATCCGGCGGCAGCACCTTAATGCCAAGGTGGCGACAGTCCGACAGATAAATAGCCAGCTTGTTCTTATCATCCGCCACCGAGGTCAACAGCGCCGCCATGTACTCAGCGGTGTAGTTGGCCTTCAGATACGCGGTCCAGTAGGACACTAGGCCATAGCCCGCCGCGTGGGACTTGTTAAACGCGTACGAGGCGAAGGGCAGAATAATATCCCACAGCTTCTGGACAGCATCCTTGGAGAAACCATTTTCCAACATGCCGCCTTCGAAGTTCACGAACTCCTTGGCCAGCACCTCGGGCTTCTTCTTACCCATGGCCTTACGGAAACCATCTGCTTGCCCCGCGGTGTAATTCGCCAGCTTCTGCGAGATCTTCATGATCTGCTCCTGGTACACGATCAGGCCGTGCGTTTCTTCCAGGATTTCCTTCAGCTGCTCATCCAGCTCCGGGTGGATGGCGTTGTAGGGCTTGCGGCCATTCTTAATATCTGCGTAGTCAAAGTGCGCGTTCACGCCCATCGGGCCCGGACGGTATAGCGCCAGCGATGCGACAATGTCCTCGAAACCCGTCGGTTGCATACGCTTGAGCAGCTCACGCATGCCGCCACCATCAAGCTGGAACACACCGAGGGTGTCACCGCGCGACAGCAGCTCGTAGACCTTTGGGTCATCGGTCTCAAGCTCATCGAGCATTATTGTCTCGTCCCGGTTGGAGTTGATGTGCTCAATACAGTCACCGATAACCGTCAGGTTTCGAAGACCCAAGAAGTCCATCTTCAACAGACCAATGGCTTCACATGCCGGGTAGTCCCAGCCGGTGATAATCGCACCGTCAGCCTGTCGTTTCCACATCGGGATGTGATCCAAGAGTGGCACCGACGCCATCACCACGGCACAGGCGTGCACGCCGGTCTGCCTAACGACGCCCTCGAGACCACGAGCCGTCTCGTAAATTCGAGCCACATCCGGGTCGGTTTCAATAAGCTGCCGAACCTCGGCGGCCTCGCCGTAGCGTGGGTGCTCCGGGTCGACAATACCGCTCAGCGGAATGTCCTTAGCCATAATCGCAGGCGGCAGCGCCTTAGTAATGCGGTCTGCAATCTGGTAACCCGGCTGACCGAACTGCACACGCGCCGAGTCCTTCAGAGCCTGCTTGGTCTTCACCGTACCGAAGGTGACCACCTGCGCGACCTTGTCCTCACCCCAGCGATCGGCCGCGTAGCGAATCATTTCATCGCGGCGGCGGTCGTCGAAGTCGATATCGATATCCGGCGCGGACGGACGCTCTGGGTTCAGGAATCGCTCGAAAAGAAGACCGTGCTCAATCGGGTCGATATTGGTGATCCACGTCGCGTATGCAACCAGGGAACCGGCAGCGGAACCACGCCCCGGACCGACCTTGATGCCCACCTCGCGGGCATGGCGAATAAGCTCCGCCACGATGAGGAAGTACGACGGGTAGCCCTTACCGTCAATAACCTCAATCTCATACTCCGCGCGCCGGATGTATTCCTCCGGAACTTCGCGGCCCTCAAAGCGCTTGCGCAGGCCCTCCATCACGTTGTGATGCAGCCACGTCGTCGGTGTCTCCCCCTCCGGCACGTCGGCCTTCGGCATGCGGTCGTGCGGATGCTCTTCCCACAGCTCGTCGTAGTCCTCGACGCGCTCAGCGATGAGCAGCGTGTTATCGCAGGCACCCGGAACTAGATGGTCCCAGGTAGCGCGCATTTCTTCAGCGGACTTAATGAAGTAGCCGTCACCGTCGAACTTAAAACGGTCCGGGTCATTGAGCGTCTTACCCGTCTGCACGCAGAGCATAGCCTCGTGAGCCTTGGCCTGGTCACGGGTGACATAGTGGCAGTCATTAGTAACCAGCGGCGGCAGGTTCAGCTTCCGCCCAATCTCCAGTAGCTCACTGCGCACACGGGTCTCAATATCCAGCCCGTGATCCATCAGTTCAAGGAAGTAGTTTTCCTTGCCGTAGATGTCCTGCCACATACCGGCGGCCTGCAGAGCCTCGTCGAACTGCCCCAGGCGCAGACGAGTCTGCACATCACCAGACGGGCAACCAGTGGTTGCGATAATGCCCTCGGCGCGTTCCGCCACTAACTCGGCATCCATACGCGGGTACTTACTAATTTGCCCCTCATATGACGCCATCGACGACAGGTAGAACAGGTTCCGCAGACCCTGCGCATTCGCGGCCAACATGGTCTGGTGCAAGTAGGAACCGCGACCGGAGACGTCATCTCGACGCTGATGCGGTTCACCCCACTGAATGCGCTTTTTATTAAAACGACTCTCCGGCGCCATATAGGCCTCAATGCCGATGATCGGCTTGACGCCCTTGGACTTCATCTGCCGATAGAAAGCATTTGAGCCAAACATATTGCCGTGGTCGGTGACACCGACCGCAGGCATTCCCTGTCGCGCAACCTCGTCGGCAAGCAAATCAATCTTCGCCATACCGTCGAGCATGGAGTACTCGGTGTGATTGTGGAGGTGCACGAAGGAGGAGTTAGCCATGAGTCCAGATTGTAGACAATCGCCCGGACTGAACACGATTCCTTCGAACACTCAAAATGAAGCAGCCCCTTATGTCTGCACAGTTATGGCTAAAGATGTGTTTAACATCACCGCACCACTTACTTTACTTTTCAAAACCAGTTGACAATACTCGACACCACGGTTTGTGAGGAAGTCCTCATATTTCCTCGCGGCCATAGAGAAACGCACTGCCCTCGAGCAAAGAACCAAAGGAGCAATACAGTGTTCGCACCACTTTCCGATGGCCACTTCACCTACTTCCCCAAGCCCGAGCTTGACGAGGTTCTTGCAACCATCGACCGCCGCCCCGTTGCTGCCGGCTACCTCGTCGATGGCGATGTCATCACCTCCAACATGGATGCCGCCCGCTACAGCTGGCTGGTCTAATAAAGCACAGACCCGGGAAATTCTGACTTTCTTTTCAAAATCAAAGACAGTACAGGTTTCCAATGATTACGTTTTAGGGCATGAAACTTTCTCGAGCTTCTGCCCCGGAGTCCTCGGACACATCCCTCCCGGCTCCGACATCGATGTCTCACCTGCCTGAGGCGCTGCCGCCGCTGATGCCCCAGACAGCCCGCCCGCCACTAGCTACCGACACGCTACTTAACTGCACTTCCCTTCCCGCAGTCGTCGTCGACCTCGCGGCGGTCGAAGCCAATGCCCGCGATATGCTCCGCCGTGCAAACGGGATGCCTATTCGCGTGGCCTCGAAATCGATTCGCATTCCACAGCTTATTTCGCACGTCCTGGCCTTCCCCGGTTTCCAGGGCGTGCTTGCATATTCGCTGGCAGAAGCGCTGTACCTATTCCGAGAAGGCATTAGTGACGACATCGTCGTCGCCTACCCAACACTTGACGCCCGCGCGATCTCAGAGCTTGCCGACGATGATGCAGCGCGTGCCGCCATCTGCGTAATGGTTGACCGTCCCGAGCATCTGGAGGCGCTGGCGACGTCGGCAAGCGAAAATGCGCCAATCCGCGTGTGCATGGACGTCGATGCGTCCTTTCGCCCCCTCCCCGGCGTGCATATCGGTACGCTGCGCTCCAGCCTGTTCTCGCCGAAGCAGGCAGCGGCGTTTGCCAAGCAGATCATTGCCCGTCCGGAGCTGCAGCTGGCGGGAATCATGATGTATGAGGGGCACATTGCCGGAGTGGGCGATGCCGGACACTCCCTGCGTGCTCGGGCGATTCGCCTCATGCAAGCCGTGTCCAGGAAGGAGCTGGCGAAGCGCCGCGCGAAGGTTGTCGCTGCAGTCGAGAAAGTGGCGGGACCACTGGAGTTTGTCAACGGCGGTGGCACGGGGTCGTTGGAGTCGACGTGCGCCGAAGCCGCAGTAACCGAGGCAGCGGCGGGGTCGGGATTCCTGGCACCAACACTGTTCGATAACTATCGCGCATTCAATCTGCGCCCGGCGTCCTGGTTTGTGTTGCCGGCGACGCGACGCCCTAAGAAGGGCGTGGTCACGGTGTCCGGCGGTGGTCGAATTGCCTCTGGGCCGGCGGGAGATGACCGGCTGCCAATTCCCTGGTACCCCACTGGCTTGCGCTACGCGACAGAGGAAGGCCCCGGTGAGGTGCAGACTCCGTTGCTCGGCAAGAGCGCCGATGCACTTTCGCTGGGAGATCCCGTGTGGTTCCGCCACGCCAAGGCCGGCGAAATAGCCGAGCACGCACAAGAAGTCATTGCAGTTCGAGATGGCGCCATCATCGCCCACTGGCCCACGTACCGAGGAAAGGGATTGATCTTCACATGAGCAATTCACGCAACAACGCCCGCTTCACAGTCTCCACAGTTGAGTCCCGCGTACCACGCGTACGTCGGCGTGCGCAGGCGAAAGCTGCTGCCAACTCGCGGTGGAACAATTGGGCTCACACTCAGTCGTGCACCCCGTCCTATATGCATCAGCCGCACGATGACGAGGGCGTCATCTCGGTAATTAAGGCAGCGAAGACCGACGGCACTACGGTGCGTCCGCTGGGAGCCGGTCATTCCTTTACGTCCGTGGCCACCACCGATGGGCATCGCATTCAACTCGACCGCTGCGCTGGCCTGGTCGAACTGGACGCGGCCAACCAAACCGCCACGCTGCGTGCCGGCACTCGCCTGCGCGACACTCCAGGTATTCTGCGCCCACTCGGTTGGGCGCTTCCCAACCAGGGCGACGTCGATCCACAGTCGCTGGCCGGCGCTATCTCTACTGGCACGCACGGCACCGGCCTTGGGTTCACCGGCTTCGCAGGCACCGTTAAGGGATTCAAGATTGTCACCGCGGATGGCGTCGTCAGGCACTGTCATCCGGACGCTGAGGGAATCGACGGCGAGCTCTACCGCCTCGGACGGCTGGGGCTGGGTGTCTTCGGCGTGCTCACGGAGGTCACGATGTCCGTTGTACCGGCGTTTGATCTGCATGCCGACGAGCATCGCGAAGAGTTTGACTCCCTGCGCAAGAGCTTCGCCGAGCGTTGCAAAGAAGCTGACCACCTGGAGTTTTTCTGGTTCCCGGGACAGCGCGAGACGCTGGTCAAGCACAATACTCGCATCGAACCGCAGCGCCACCGCCGCCCGAGCCGCAATAGCCTGAAGCAGCGCCTGGGCAGCGCGCGCACGTATCTTAACGACGAAGTCGTCAACAACATGGGACTCTTGGCGTGCTGCGAGATTGCCAAAGCCATTCCCGCTACGACCGATACCATCAACCGGATTGCCACCAACACAGTGCCCGAGCGCCGCTACTCCAACGAGGCGCACAAGGTCTTTGTCTCGCCGCGCCGCGTTCGTTTCTCCGAGATGGAGTACTCCGTCCCGCTCGAGGCCGCTTCCGATGTCCTCGGAGAAATCCGCGACGCGATTGCCCGCAAGAGGATGAAAATCTCCTTCCCCATCGAGGTGCGCTCCGCAAAAGCCGATGATGTGGCCCTGTCAACTGCGTACGGCCGCGACAGTGCCTACATCGCCATCCACCGCTACTGGAAGGAAAACTACCGAGAGTACTTCAACCTCATTGAGCCGATTTTCAAGGCCCACGAAGGTCGCCCGCACTGGGGCAAATTGCACACGCTCCGCGCGGAGGATTTCGCAGAACGCTATCCACTCTTCGGCGAGGTCCAGGCGTTACGCGAAAAGGTCGACCCGCAGGGAATCTTCCTCAACGAGCACCTGCGCGACCTTTTCTGCTAACTGTCTGCCGGCTTTACGACGTCCCGGGTAACCGCCCCATCCGTCTGGTCGGCGGCATCGTCGGGAACCGTGGCCGGTTCAATGCCAGCCTTGCGGAGTTCCCGGCGTACCCGACGCTGACGGCGCATCTTCAGGATGAGGTCGCAGATGAACAGCGCGACGGCACCCCAGATGATGAAGAAGCCAATCCAGCGCTCCGGCTCGAGCTCCTCGCCGAGCACGGTGACTGCCAAAGTGATCTGGAGAACCGGCGTGATGTACTGCATCAGGCCCAAGGTGGCTAGTGGCAGGCGCTTGGCACCTTCGCCGAAGAGCAGCAACGGAATGGCGGTAGCAACACCGGCGCTCATCATGAGCAGCGTGTGGCCGGTTCCTTCGGAGGTAAAGGTGCTCTGCCCGTTGGAGCTCAACCAGAAGATGTAGGCCAGCGCGATCGGTGTGATTACAGCGGACTCGGCCGTCAGCGACGCTGCCGAGGAAAGCGATACCCGCTTCTTCATTAGTCCGTAAAAACCGAAACTGAACGCCAGCGCCAGCGCACCCAACGGCGGATGTCCCACACCGATAGTGAGAACAATGACCGCAATGGTTGCCAAGATGACACTGCCGAGCTGCAACCGCGAGATGCTTTCACGGAAGAAAATCATCGCCAACAAAACGCTGACCAGCGGGTTAATGAAGTAGCCGAGTGCGGCCTCCGCCACCTGCCCATTGTTGACCAGGTAGACGTACACGCCCCAGTTGACGGAGATCAACAGTGCGGCAATAAAAATAGTGCCCCACGTCTTGGCGCTCGCGGCCTTCAGCTCTGGCCATGCGCGCATGAAGCTGAGGGCAATGGCCATAAAGACAAGCGTCCAGACGAATCGATGCGCCAAAATCTCCACGGCCCCCGCCGGCTCCAGCAGCGGAAAGTAGAGCGGAAACAGCGCCCACAAAAGGTACGCACCGAATGCCTGAATCACTGTTGACTGACTCCTTTTCGTTCTCGTTGAAACTGACTGCGTACTGGCGGCGTACTGACGGCAGAGTTCTAGCCGCTTCATCCTAGTCTTTTGGATTTGGGCACTTAGTTCTGGCTTCTATTAGTTCTGGCTCAGCCCCGGCGCAAAAAGCGGATCTTTATCCGTGAAACCGGAACTCAGCACCGGTCGGATACCAAAACGGCCGCGTGCCGCATCTGATGGCAGCGCCTCGACTGCTTTAACAGCAGGCAGTTTCTTGACATTCATCAACGCCTCAGCGTCTCCATAGACCAGTAAACCGTTGAAGCCGAGCCGTTCGTCGTCAATCGCGACGTCTGCGTAGGCAGCCGCTAACTCCAGTTGATCTTGCAGCAGCTTTTCTTCACTCGCCGTTTTGCTCGGCTGCGGCAAATACCGGGTACTCACGCCACCGATGATTGCAGTCGATACTCGCAGAGAGGGCTCTTTTTCATAGACCTGTGCCGCTTCTTGCGCATCGAGCAGCCGGTCAAAAGTCACCATCGCCCAGAACTTCGGGTCCTCCACGACTGGCTGGCCGTTCTTTAGCTGGTAGTCTTCCTTCTTCATATTCTCGAGGGACTCGTCGGCACGCTCTACGTACTGCTCGGTTGCTTCCCACGGGTCTGGACCGAGCGCATCGCCGTTGATATTCTGCGGCTTGCTCACGCGATCGGATGTCGAAGCGACTGCTAAAACAATCACCAATACGACAACACAGAAACCTGAGATTAGTGCCATCACTGGCGAAATACTGCCGTCACCGGTGCTTTTCGCACGAGTTTCGGGGCGCGCTCGATTCTTGGATCCCAATGGAGTCTGCGTCATGCGCCCTGCCTCAAAACTTCCAATGCGTGGTTCAAATCATCTGGGTATGGACATTCGATTTCCATCCAGCGACCATCTGCCGGATGGTGGAAACCAAGCGAGACAGCATGAAGCCACTGGCGGTTAAGCCCAAGCCGCTGGGCCAATGCCGGATCGGAACCGTACATGGGATCGCCACAACATGGGTGATTCAGCGCAGAGAAGTGCACACGAATTTGGTGCGTGCGCCCAGTCTCTAGATTCACTTTCAACAGCGTTGCTGGGGCGAAAGCCTCAAGCGTTTCGTAGTGCGTCACAGCATGTTTGCCATCCTGACGGACGGCAAAGCGCCACCCCGCCGAAGGATGACGGCCAATCGGAGCATCAATTGTCCCCGACAGCGGATCCGGATGCCCCTGAACCAGAGCGTGATAGGTCTTCGACACCTCACGGTTTTTGAACGCCCGCTTGAGCACGGAGTAGCCCCGCTCTGAGCAGGCGACAACCATCACGCCAGAGGTGCCAACATCCAGGCGATGCACGATGCCTTTTCGCTCGGGCGGACCGGAGGTAGAAATGCGGAAACCAGCAGCCGCCAGCCCGCCGATAACCGTTGGACCTTCCCAACCGACCGACGGATGCGCAGCCACGCCAACAGGCTTGTGAACAGCTACCAAATCGGAGTCGTGGTAGAGCACGTCCATGCCCTCGACGAGTTCCTCTTTGGGAACCAATGGCTTTTCCACGGGCGGTAACAACACGGAGAGGAAAGCGTTTTCTTCCAGTCGGTCGGACTTGCCCACGCTCACGCCATCAACCGTGATGTCCCCAGCCGCTGCCAAATCAGCCACCGCTGTGCGCGAGAGCCCCAGCAACTTAGCCACACCGGCATCTACCCGCATTCCGGCCAAGCCCGGTGGAACGGGCATCTGCCGGGTTTCTCGGTCGGGCTGGTGCGCTCCCCCGAGTGCTGCACCGCGATTTAATGCATTGTCGTTCACTGCTGTCCTCCCTCCGCCGACTGCTTCTGATTCTTCTGAGCAGATTTCTTCTCCGCTGCAATCTGATCAGCGAAGAGATCCGGCTCCTTGGAAAAAACCATCCAGATAACGAGGATAATAACGCCCACTGTAATCGCGGAGTCCGCGATATTAAATACGGCAAAACCCTTAACCGACAGGAAATCGACGACGTGGCCGACGTAGAAACCGGGTTCCCGAAACAGCCTATCGATGAGGTTGCCCAGCGCACCACCAGCAATAAGCCCCGCCGCAGTCGCCGATATAGGACTGCGCAACCAATGGGAAAAGCACATCACAGCCAGGATGTAAACCAGCTGCAACGTAGTAAAAACCCAGGTGGCGTTCGTGCCAAAGGAAAAGGCTGCACCGGGGTTAAAAACGAGCCGCAACTCGAAGAGATCGCCAATGACCTGCACCGCAGGACGGCCATCGAGAGTCTTCAAAGCGATAATCTTGGTCAGCTGATCGATAATCGCAACTGACACAATAACCGCAGCGAGAATCCCCCGCCGCGGGAAATATGTCCTCGTTTCCTTCTTAGTCACTGTCCCATAATGGCCTAACAAACCCATATTCAGCCAACTGACACCGCCCGGGTGGTTCCTATCCACCGCGAAACCGGTACGCTAACCGGTGTGACTCGACGTTTCCAATCTCAGTTTGTTCCGGCCTCCACTGCTTTACGACGTGCAGGAGACACCACCTCCTCGTGGTTCCGTCGACCTAGCCGCAGCGACCAGCCTGGTCACACCAAGCATGGCCTGCTGGCGAGGGTCGGCACCGCTGTTGTTGCCGCTACCACTGTGGTGTCATTGGCCGCGTGCTCGTCGGAAAGCTCGGTGGAAACGCAACCCGTGGACGTTGCACAACCCAAGGTCGAATTGACCAGTGCTGGTAGCGGTGAGCTGGCGAGCGTGCGCTGGAAGGACGACGGTGCAGAGCAGGAGTCGACCGTGGCGGTGACGCAGGGCTTCGCGCAGCGTGGCGGAAACGCCGATAGCGACCAGACCTTCCCGGACACCCGCCTGGAAATCCCCCTGACTAGTACTGTTACCAGCGATGACGATACTCGTGTGGTGACGTCAGAGGTGGGTAAACCCCACGGCTCCAACGATGAGCTGAATGAGGATATCGCGACCGCGCAGGGCTTCATCTCTGATTGGTCAACAACGGCCACTGGTGAGGTCAAGGAACTCAAACTGGGAGCGCCGGAGAAGGCGACCGACACCGCTCGCGCTGGCGTGGAGATGGCGCTGCAGCAGCTGCATTCCGTACCTATCGTCTTCCCCTCCGAGGACATCGGAAAGGATGCGACCTGGACGGTCGAAAGCGAGGTCGAAGGCCAGACCACGATGACGCAGAAAGTGACCTATACCCTGCTCAGCCGTGCGGGCGACATTGTTAATTTGAAGGTCGATGTCAAGCAGGTTCCGACAGTCACCGAGTTGGACACTGGCGGCGAGGGTGCACTGAAGGTTGTCGAGGCCACGACTGACATGCTTGCCGACCGCGTCACCATCGACCTGACTAAGCCGCTTCCGATGAAGGGCAACATCGACTTTGTGACCTCCGTGACCTACGGCGACGGCAACTCCGATGTGCGCATCACTCAGCAGACGCACCGCGGGCTGGAGTTTAAGGACGGCGACGGCTCGAGGAAGTAGCCCAGAAGAATAGCTCGGGCACTGCAAGGTTAGAAGACGAGAAAGTGTCTAGGTTTATGTCACTTTTCTGCCCAAAAAATGGGCGGAACTGTCATAAACCTAGACACTTTCTTTTGTGTGGCCAGTGCACCCGACCGGACTAGGCTGTGATGCCTGGCCCGACGGCACCTAAGCCGGTGGAGGCGCGTCCTCCGCCGGAGCCGGAGCCGGCGGCGGCGGTGGCGGCGGTGGCGGAGCCTCTTCAGCCGGTGGTTCAGGTGCGGGAGGCGGCGGAGGCGGCACTTCCTCGACCGGCGCTTCGGGCTCCGCAGCCGGAGCTGGCTCCTCGACCGGTGCTGGAGCCTCTTCAACCGGAGCCTCTTCAACCGGAGCCTCTTCAACCGGGGTTTCTTCCTCTTCTGGATCAGGCGGCGGCGGAGGAGTCTCGCCGGGCGCGAGGCAGAACCCAGGCTTGTGCTCCGGATCAAGCGTCGATGCCAGGTTGCAGGCCCATTCCTTGCTCAGCATCCAACGGCCATCCCGGTGGATAAAGTCCACCTGCTCCACGAGCATCGGATCTTCCTCCGGACGCAGGATATTGACACCGGCTACGGCCTGCTTAGTAGTAAATCCAGGCGTGACCGGGTCAATGACATCAAAGCTGATTTCCTGCTCATTGGCACTGTGAGTGACAATGTCGAAGAAATCGCCGGCAGTATCGCCGTCCTCGATGGTCAGCGCCTTTTCCTCGATAGGTAGATTGGGGTTGATGAGGCGTGCGAGAACGTCGTTAAGCTCTGCACGCGTCGGCAGCATGATGACGGGTTCCGCCGAGCTGGATGTCTTCGATTCAGTCGTCGGCGCTGCAGTATTGCCACCACCGCAGGCAGCGAGCCCAAGTGCGCTGACCGAGACCATCGCCGCTACTGTCACACCACGCGCTGTGCGCCAACGCATTCCGCTAACGCGCTGGTTGCAGGGGACTTTCATATGTGCACTACTCCAATAAAATCTGCATGAAGATTCGCTGGCTTCACGCCTTCCATAATCCTACACAAGGCCAAAACATCGCCTAGGTAAGATGGTGGACATGTCGACTCAGGATCATTCCCCGGCTAGCTCGGCCTCGTCTACCCCGGCCTCCCCTCGCCGAATCGTTGTCATCACCACCGGCGGCACCATCGCCTGCACCACGAATCGCAATGGTGCGCTAACCCCGACCATCTCGGGCGCGGAGCTCGTCGCGGCGGTCGCGCAGCGTTATCCAGAGGGCATGTTAGAGCTGGAAGTTCGTGAGCTCGGCATGTTGGACTCGTCGAGTCTCACACTCAACGATGTCGATCGTATTCTCGCCACTATTCACGAAGTGCTTGACGACGACTCCGTGGACGGTGTCGTCGTAGCTCATGGCACGGACACGATGGAAGAAACGGCCATGGCTGCCGATATTTTCCATGCGGACTCGCGTCCGGTTGTCTTTACTGGTGCACAGCTTCCCTATGATCATCCGGAAACCGACGGACCCGGGAACCTCTTTGAGGCCGTGACCATTGCTTCCGATGCCTCTGCGCAGGGAATTGGCGTTCTTATTGTCTTTGGCCACGCAGTCTTGCCGGTGCGAGGTGCGACAAAATGGCACACAACCGATCCTTTGGCTTTTGCCACTAATGCCCCGGAGGAGCCGGTTCGTCCAGATCCGCTGCCGCTGGCCGCCTTGGCGGGCTCGAAGGTAGAGATTATCCCCGCCTACTTAGGTGCAGATGGTTCACAGCTGGATTCGGCCGTCGCCGCCGGTGCACGCGGCATTGTCGTAGAAGGCCTGGGATCGGGCAATGTCTCCGATGAGTTTGCCGCCGCCATTGACCGGGCCATTGCCGCTGATGTGACCGTCGTGATGGCGACGCGCGTCCCGCGTGGCGATGTCCACGCCGCCTACGGTGGCGCCGGTGGCGGTGCGACGCTGGCTCGGCACGGTGTGATTAGCGCTGGTTGCGTGCATGCACCGCAGGCGCGCATCATTCTCGCTGCCGCGCTGGCCGCGAATGTGCATCCGCAGACGCTGTTCTAATTCACGCCTCGATGATGCGGATGATTTTCGCCGGATTTCCAGCCACGACTACGCCCGCGGGAACGTCCTTTGTCACCACCGCACCCGCGGCGACCACGGAATCGTCGCCGACATAAACACCGCCCAGGATGATGGCTCCACCACCGATCCAAGCATTGCGCCCGATGATGATTTCATCACCGGACTCTAGATAAGCGGCGCGGGCCTCAGCTCCCAGTGGGTGTACTGGTGGAAGCAGCTGCACATTGGGCCCGAGCTGCGCGTAGTCGCAGATTGTCACCTTCACCACGTCAAGTGCGGTGAGCCCAAAGTTGATGAAAACGTTGTCGCCGATGTGGATGTTATCGCCGTAGTCCAGGTAGATCGGCGGGCGGACGGTGCTGTCCTCTCCGAAAGACCCCAGTGCCGGTGCCAGCACTTGCTGTGCTGCCTGCTGGTCTTCGCGGAATGCGACTTCAAATTCAGCGGCCACCTGGCCAATTCGCGCGTTCAGAGCCTGCGATTCCGGATGATCGGCGATATACCACTGACCGTTCAGCATGCGCTGGCGGTTATCCAGACCGTCGTCGGGAAGTGTGGTCGTCGGATTCGGATCTCGATCGGTGTTGCGCAACGAGGCGCGGCGAGCTGCCTCGAGCTCTGCAATGCGGGATTCGGTAGTCATAGTGCCCCAGTTTACGGACAGCCCATAAACAGAGAGCCGCCAACGGCACCGAGGATAACGGCCACGTCAGGCAGCCGCATCAAGCATCCGCATCGGGGCCAACCTCATCTTCACTTTCACGCTCAGGTTGCGGCAAGTCAAGAGCTGCTTCTTTGTCGGAAGCCAGCCACTCTGGCCAGTCCAAACTGCACACCGCAGAGCACGGGCGCAGCTCCGGGTCGTCCTCCTTCAGCGTGATCATGCGCCCGGGGCCACTGGTGCGGCTTTCAAAACGGACAGTCACAATCCCGTGCCCCGACCCCTGTACCCAACCATGTCCATACTCGCTGTGGTGTACGTCCGAGGTGGGTGCCCACTTGGAGTCGGAAAGCCGAACAGTCGGCAACGCACCGGTTCCAGATAGCTCGACCAGGCCGGCGGGAGCGTCGGAAAGCGTAGGGGCCGGCACTCGATCTTCGACGGTGATAGCGCGGTCGAGCTCAGGAAACAGGACTTCCTGTATGTGCGAATCCAGCCCGGAGAAACCGACGCCCACCAGTCGCACTGGGCCAACCTCCGCGGGTGTGAACGCGATTCGGTGAGCGACAGCCATGAGAGTGTCGAAGTCCTGTGTGGCGTAGGCGAGCGTCTCAGATCGGGTATGGATGCTCAGGTCGGACAGACGCACCTTGCAAGTGATAGTGCGCGCACCACGGCCATCTTTTTTGAGCCGTCGAAAAGCGGACTCACCTGCGCGATCGACGGCGGCGTGGAGCTGTGCCTGCGACTCTAAATCCTCGGGATAGGTGTACTCAGCCGACACGGACTTGGCGACATCGCGCTCCTTGACCGGCCGGTCATCCCTTCCCTGCGCCAGTTGCCACAGCATTACACCGGTCTTGGAGGTCAGCGATACCTCGACATCGCGCTGGGACATGGCGGCGAAATCGCCGATTGTCTCCACGCCCATCGTGTGCAGCTTCGCAGCGGTGACAGGGCCAATGCCCCAGAGCTTCTCTACCGGCAGCGGGTGCAACAGTTCGTGATTGCGTGCGGGATCCAGCACATACACGCCGTCGGGTTTCGCCAGGCCGGACGCAATTTTCGCGTACTGCTTGCCCGCACCCGCGCCTATCGACGAGGCCAAACCGGTCTCCCGCCGAATATCTGCCCGCAGTTGCTCCGCCCAGGCAATGACCTGCTCCTTCGAGGCTCCCTGAAGCTCTTCGGGTTCCATGAAAGCCTCGTCGACACTGAGCTGCTCGACCACGGGCACGCGCTCGCGGATTACAGAGAACACGCGGCGCGACACCGGCCCGTAGATGCCCTTGCGCGCGCTGACCGTCACTGCGTTCGGTGGCATGAGCCGACGTGCGCGGGCCATCGGCATAGCCGAGTGCGCGCCGTACGCGCGGGCCTCATAGGAGGCACCGGCGACCACACCTCGACCACCCAGTCCGCCGACGAGAACTGGCCGCCCGCGCAGAGTCGGGCGGGTGAGCTGCTCGACGGACGCGAAGAACGCGTCCATGTCGATGTGCAGGACCCACCGCCCGGAAGTCGGCATTGAGATTACTCTCCCCTACTGCTTGGCAATATCCGCCGAGCAGCCGTCCGCCACGTCGTAGCTCAGTGGCTCTCCGCCAGCGACGACGTCGAAGGCGGTTGCGAGAACCTCGCGGGCGATGAGGTCAGCGTGGCGGTTGGCCCATTCCTCACGCTCGGACGGGACCTGCAGCTTCACCGAGATACGGTCGGTGACCTCGAGGCCAGCGTTCTTGCGGGCGTCCTGGAGACCGCGGATACGGTCAGCAGCCCAGCCACGGGACTCCAGGTCCTCGTCGAGCTCGGTGTCAAGCACGACCAGGCCATTGACGCCGTCGACCTCAGCGGTGGAATCCGGCGAGATCGCGACCAGATTGCGGGTGTACTCGCCCTCCTGCAGCGGAATACCATCGGCGACAACGGCGCCGTCGACAACCTCGTAGTTGCCGGACTTCACAGCCTTAATGACCTTCTGAACGTCCTTACCCAGGCGCGGTCCGGCAACGCGGGCGTTGACGGAGACCTCGAAACGTCCCACCGAGTCCACGTCGGAGGTGAACTCCACCTTGTCGACGTTGACCTCAGAGGAAACGATGTCGGCGTAATCACGCAGACGTTCGGCATCCGGGAATGCCAGGGTTAGCTTCTTCAGCGGCAGGCGGTTACGCAGCTGGTTGGCCTTGCGGATGCGCGATGTTGCCGAGCAGACATTGCGGACAATGTCCATGGACTCAACGAGTTCGTCATCGGTCGGCAGCTTGTCGACGTCCGGCCAATCCTCCAGGTGCACCGAGCGGCCGCCAGTGAGCGAGCGCCAGATGACCTCGGTGGCCATCGGCAACAGCGGAGCAGCCACGCGGGTGAGAACCTCCAGCACCGTGTACAGGGTGTTGAACGCCTCTGGGTGCTTGACATCGCCGGCCCAGAAGCGGTCGCGGGAGCGGCGCACGTACCAGTTGGTCAGTGCGTCACAGAACTGCCGGACCTCATCGGTGGCAGCAGCAATGTCGGTGTTGTCCAGGCACTCAGTGACAGCACGGACAGTTGCTGCAAGCTTGGCCAGGATGTACTTGTCCAGGATGTTGTCGGAGTCCACCGACCACTCGGCCGGCTTGGAAGCGTAGAGCTGCAGGAAGGAGTATGCGTTCCACATCGGCAGCAGCGCCTGGCGCACGCCCTCGCGAATGCCCTGCTCGGTGACAATCAGATTGCCGCCGCGCAGAATCGGGCTGGACATGAGGAACCAGCGCATGGCGTCGGAGCCGTCGCGGTCGAAGACCTCGTTGACATCCGGGTAGTTGCGCTTGGACTTACTCATCTTGTTGCCGTCATCACCCAGCACGATGCCGTGGGCGACGACCTTCTTGAACGCCGGGCGGTCAAACAGTGCCACCGACAGGACGTGAAGCAGGTAGAACCAGCCGCGGGACTGGCCGATGTACTCCACAATGAAGTCGGCCGGTGCGTGGGACTCGAACCACTTCTTGTTCTCGAACGGGTAGTGGAACTGCGCAAACGGCATGGAACCGGAGTCGAACCAGACATCCAGGACATCCGGGACGCGACGCATCATGGACTTGCCGGTCGGGTCATCCGGGTTCGGGCGCACCAGCTCGTCAATCTCCGGGCGGTGCAGTGTGGTCGGGCGAACGCCGAAGTCCGCCTCCAGCTCATCGAGGGAACCGTAGACGTCGACACGCGGGTACTCGTCGTTGTCGGAAACCCACACCGGAATAGGCGAACCCCAGTAGCGGGTACGGGAGATATTCCAGTCACGTGCACCCTCGAGCCACTTGCCGAACTGACCGTCGCGGACGTGCTCCGGCATCCACTCAATCTCGTTGTGGTTGAGCTCCACCATGCGCTCGCGGATCTTGGTAACGGACACGAACCAGCTTGGCAGTGCCATGTAGATCAGCGGCTCGCCCGAACGCCAGGAGTGCGGGTAGGAGTGCTCGATGGTGCGGTGCTGGACGACGCGGCCAGCGGCCTTCAGGTCACGGATGATGTCCTTGTTGGCGTCGAAGACCAACTTGCCCTGGTACTCCGGCACCTGGGAAGTGAACTTACCGTCCATGTCCACCGGAATGATGACATCGATGCCATATTCATTACAGGTGTTCATATCGTCTTCACCGAATGCCGGTGCCTGGTGGACCACACCAGTACCGTCCTCGGTGGTGACATAGTCGGCCACCATAATCTGGAAGGCGTTCGGGTGATCTGCGAAGTACTCGAAGATCGGCTGGTAGGTCAGACCTTCCAGGTCAGCACCAGCGAACGTAGCCACGACCTCGTGTTCCTTGCCCAATTCCTTGGCGTAGGCACCAATCAGTGCTTCTGCCAGCAGGAAGGTCTTACCTGCAAACTCCGGCACGGAGGAATCCTCGCCGACCTTAACTACGGCATAGGTGACCTTCGGGTTCACGGCCAGGCCAAGGTTGGACGGCAGCGTCCACGGCGTGGTGGTCCAAGCGATAGCTGCAGTGTCAGCGAGCACCGGATTGTCCGCCAGCGTCTTCTCCGCTGCAGAGCCAGCCTTGGCGCCGGTGAACGGGAAGGTCACGGTCAGGGTCGGGTCCTGCCGCATCTTGTAGGAGTCATCCAGGCGAGTCTCCTGGTTGGACAGCGGGGTGTGCTCTGCCCAGGAGTACGGCAGCACGCGGAACCCCTGATATACCAGGCCCTTGTTATAGAGCTCCTTGAAGGCCCAGATCACGGACTCCATGTAACTCATGTCCATGGTCTTGTATCCGCCGTCAAAATCAACCCAACGAGCTTGACGAGTGACATATTCCTTCCACTCGCCCGCATACCGCAGCACCGACTCGGCGCAGTACTTGTTGAAGTTAGCCAGACCCATTTCCTCGATCTGACCCTTGTCCTTAATACCGAGCTGCTTCTCTGCCTCCAGCTCAGCCGGCAGACCATGGCAGTCCCAGCCAAAGACACGGCCAACCTGGTAGCCACGCATGGTCTTGTAACGCGGAACGATGTCCTTAACGTAACCGGTCAGCAGGTGACCGTAGTGCGGTAGACCGTTGGCGAACGGAGGGCCGTCATAAAAGACGTATTCGTCAGCACCATCACGCTGATCGATAGAGGCCTGGAAAGTGCTGTCCTTACCCCAGTAGTCCAGGACCTTTTCTTCCAGTTCCGGGAACTTCGGGCTCGAGGTGTACTTACCAAAGTCAGCAGTGCGCGGATATGCGCCACCTGCCGGAGTGGCCTCAGCAGAGGCATTTACATCGTTCGAATTAGACACCGTTTTTACGTCGCTTCCGTGGTCGAACATCATTAATACTCACCACGGGGACGCGTGCCTAGCCCCTTCGGCGTTGTTACTGGTGACGCTGAAAAGGAGTCTCGCGCGGTACCACCCCGCTTGGCATCACGCTTTACGACGGTTCTTGCGACCAAGAACCATGCGGTTTCACGCGATAGCCCGCTTATTTGATAAGGCTTTGTAACGGTGCCAAACCGTTCGGTTCTACTGGGCCCATTTTCTGCTGAACCGTTCTTCCGAAACGCTCCCCGGTGATGGCCGGCTCATTGCGCGTATGGGTGTCAGTATAGCAGTCTCTCAGGCAACTACTACAACCCTGACCGGAACAAAGAATGCGCTTGGTTCGCAGGGAACGATAACAGAAAACCACCGCACTCTGCCTCCCCTCCCTGGGGAGCCGAGCGTGGTGATTTTCTACGTGCTGGCTACGTAATTAGTTGTTGTAGCCGTCGGCCGGGGCAGCCGACTCGCGAGAGTTCAGGTCGTCCAGCTGGGACTCCAGGAAGGTCTTCAGGCGGGTGCGGTACTCGCGCTCGAAGATGTGCAGCTCCTCGATGCGACCCTCCAGAGCGGTCTGCTGCTCCTTGACGGTGGTCATGATCTCGTGGTGCTTGCGCTCTGCATCATCCTGCAGCGCGGTTGCCTTCTGCTGCGCTGCGGTGATGGTGGCGTTAGAGCGAGCGTCTGCGTCGCTGATCATCTGCTCGCTGCGCTGGCGAGCGTCAGTGAGGGTCGACTCAGACTCGTTGCGGGCATCAGCCAGCAGCTGCTCACTGCGCTCCTTGGCATCAGCCAAAGTTGCGTCTGCCTCATTGCGAGCGTTGGTGATAGTGCGCTCGGCCTCTTCATTGGCCTCTGCCACGGTGCGGTCAGCGTTCTCACGAGCCTCGGTGACAAGCTTGTTGGCCTCAGCGTAGGCGTCAGTGGTGACGCGATCAGCGGTGTCCTGAGCAGCCTGCAGGATACGAGCAGCGCGGAGGCTAACTTCCTGCGACTCAGTGCCGGTGCTTGCTGCAACTGCCTGCGGCTGCTCCGCAGATGCGGAGGAAGCCTGCTGTGCAGAAGCCTCTGCCTCAGAAGCACGCTTCTCGAGAGCATCCAGACGATCCTGGTAGTGAGCCTCAATCTCCTGCTGCTGAGCGCTCAGGCGCTCGTTGTACTCAGCGCGCAGTTCCTGCTCAATTTCCTTGCGCAGCTTGTCCTCATCGACAGCCGGTGTCGCAGCGGCAGCACCGGAAGCGGCATAGTCTGCGCCGCCACCCTGCTCTAGCTGACCTTCAAGGTCTTCAACGCGCTGGCGCAGCTCAGCGTTTTCATCCTGGAGCTCACCCAGTGCGTCCTCCACGAGGTCGAGGAACTGATCGACCTCGTCCTCGTTGTAACCACGCTTGCCAATCGGAGGCTTGCTGAAAGCCACATTATGCACATCAGCCGGAGTCAACGGCATGGTGAGTTCCCCTAACACTTTGAGCGGACAGTTCTTAAGAAATCTTAAGAGAATTATTTCCAGTAGTACTGTTTACCCGGCCAATCCTACCTGCTCTAGTCACAGTCCTCACCCCATTTATTTTGGGCAGGACTCTATCCCCCACGTTCTAACCAGTGGCAAAGTTCTAGTAAAACATTAAACCTCGCCCTTACCCTGCACCTTTAGCCACAGAACTTTACCCCCGACACAACAAAAACCCGTTGGGGATTACATTCCCCAACGGGTTCCTATTATTGCCCCCGATTAACACCCCCGGCAGCAATTCAATGCCCGAGAACATCACATTCGGGACAGCCAAAACAACACAGCTCCACCGAAATCCACATTGTGGACCCCAAGCAAACAGTTAGCGATATTTACGCCACCGCGCCGAGAGCTACCTGCAGCACCATTCGCAGAATCATAAGGATGAAGAACAAAACAAGCACAGACATGTCCACCATCACGTTGCCCATCGGCATAGGCGGGATGAGTCGGCGTAACAGCTTCACCGGCGGGTCGGTGATGACAAAGACAATTTCGCCAATCGACGAAAACACCCTGCCTGGTCGCCAGGAGCGAGAAAATGACTGAATCATTTCAATCACGATGCGAGCCAACAGCAGATAGGTGAAAAGCTTCAGCAGGATTAGCAGAACTAGCAGTAGTGAAGACACGAATAAACAGTCTAGCTAATTAATCGAAATACGAAACACTAACAAGTCATGCGAGCCGGCTGACTAGCCGGACATCCGGTCGAACTGTCCCTCGTTGACATCGCAGCCGTGCGGGTACAGGGTAAACACGGAGCCGTCAGCCTTGATCCGGCCGCGCAGACCGAAAACCAGTCCAGCAACGAAGTCGACGTAGCGCTTAGCCTCAGATGGGTCGAGCCCACTCAGATCGAAGGTGACGATGTCACCGTCGCGGAAGTGTGAACCGATGTCCGGAGCCTTGGAGTACTTGTCCTGGAAACCACTTTCCGGCTTGATAAAGACCTGCTCTGGTTCCTTGGTCTCAGCAACGGAGTGCAGGTTGCCGTAGCGGTAGTCCTCCTCGCGGGAGTTCACACTTGCAGCCTCACGTGGAGCCTCTTCGCGCAGCTCGTAGCGGTGGCGCTCCGCACGACGCGAGTCGGCATAGGAGTCATCAAAACGCTCCTCGTCACGGCGGTCAAACTCGTCGTAGTGCTCGTCGTAAGCCGCGTCATCAGTCGGGGTAAGACCGAAGAAATTTGAAACCCCACGGAAGAAATCAGCCATCTTCTGCTACGTCCTTCTTAGTGTGCGAATTTAAGTCTGTGCTACCCACAACCTACCGGCTGGGTCAGCAATATCGCATAGACACGCGCAAATTTGGCGAGCCAAAATTACAACTTTGAAACTTAGTCCTGCTCAGACAGGATCACGATGCCCGCCTGACGGCCAGTTTTTCCCTCCCGCCGGTAAGAAAAGTACTGCTCATTGTCAATAGTGCAGCTGGGCTCGACGTTGACATGCCGCACGCCGAGGTCATAGAGCTGACGCAACAGGCCGGCGCGCACGTCGACACCGGCAGTCCCCTGCTTCGTCCGCGTCTTCGCTCCGGGCAAGTGCTTATCGACATCATCGGCCATCGACTCAGGCACCTCGTAATTGTGACCAGAAGCCGCTGCACCGAGAAGCGCATGGATATTCTCGGGCGTGGCACCGAGCTCAATCATCTTTTCGACAGATTTACGAACGATTCCGTTGCGGGCACCAGTCCGCCCCGCGTGTACCGCAGCGGCGACACCCGCATGATCGTCGGAAAGCAAGACGGGAACGCAATCGGCAACGAGCACTACCAGCGCGAGACCCGGCGTGGTCGTGACGATGGCATCGGTAGCCGGGACAGGCTCAGTTTGTGGTTCGTTAACGACGGTGACCGTGTTGGTGTGAAGCTGCTCCATGTAGACGAAGCGGGCGCGGTCGATTCCCAGAGAATCGGCCAACCGCTGGCGGTTGCGTTCGACTGCGGACGGGTCATCGCCGACATGATCTCCAAGATTGAAGGAATCATATGGTGGCAGCGAAAACCCGCCGCGCCGATTCGTCAGAATTTTTCGGCTGCGGCGGGATTCAGTCATGATTTCTTAGAAGCCCCACTCCGGCAGGTCACTGGAGGCCTGGTAGCCACCACGACGATCATCGCGGTCATCGCGATCCTCGTCACGGTGAGCACCACGGTAGTTGCGGTTTTCCTGCGTACGCGGTGTCGGGTTGTCGGTGAACAGACCACCGCTGTTCGGGTTCGTGCGCGGGACAAAGCGGTCGCGGTCCTCACGCTCGCGCGGCTGTGCGACCGGGCGCTCTTCCTCCGAACGTGGAGCCGGAGCGCCGAGATTGTCACCGCCCGGCAGTGCGCTGCCCTGGCGCGGCGCCTGCTCAGCAGCCGAACGTGCCTCGGCATCCTGTGCAGCCGGACGTGCAGCGGCACCTGCAGCTGGCTTATCCAGCGGGTTGCCATTACCCTGCTCAAAACCGGTAGCAATCACAGTGACACGAACTTCGTCACCGAGGTTGTCGTCGATAATGGTACCGAAGATGATGTTGGCATCCGGGTCAGCCTTTTCCTCCACGATGGACGCGGCAGCGTTGACCTCCATCAGGCCGAGGTCGGAGCCGCCGGCGACGGAAATAAGCACACCCTGTGCACCATCCATGGTGGACTCCAGCAGCGGGGAGTTAATGGCCTGAGTAGCGGCGTTCATCACACGGTCGTCGCCGCGTGCGGAACCAACGCCCATCAGAGCCGAGCCAGCCTCCGCCATTACCGAGCGGACGTCGGCGAAGTCGACGTTAATCATGCCCGGAATGGTAATCAGGTCAGTAATACCCTGGACACCGTTGTAAAGAATCTCGTCGGCAAAGCGGAACGCGTCCATCATGGACAGATCCTGCTCACCAATCTGCAGCAGACGCTGGTTCGGAATGGTGATAAGGGTGTCACAGACCTCCTTGAGGGTTTCAATGCCCTCAGCGGCCTGGCGCGCACGGCGCTTGCCCTCGAAGTCGAACGGCTTGGTTACTACGCCGACGGTCAGGGCGCCGGACTTCTTGGCGATGCTCGCGACAACCGGAGCTGCACCAGTACCGGTGCCACCGCCCTCACCTGCGGTAACGAAGACCATATCGGCGCCCTTGAGGGTCTCTTCAATCTCATCCTTGTGGTCTTCCGCAGAAGTGCGGCCAACCTCGGGGTTAGCGCCAGCTCCCAGACCACGAGTTGCCTCACGCCCGATGTCGAGCTTGACATCAGCGTCGGAGAACATCAGGGCCTGCGAGTCGGTGTTGACTGCGATAAATTCGACACCCTTCAGCCCCTCCTCGATCATGCGATTGACAGCATTGACGCCACCGCCGCCGACACCGACGACTTTGATAACGGCGAGGTAGTTATTCGGGGAGGTCATTGCGCGTTTCTCGCCCTTTCCTATAGGTCCTAAATAATTTCATCTAGCCACGTTGCACATGGGCCGCACGACAGCATTGGCACCGCCGGGCAGTACAGCTCTCCATGACACCGCACGGAAGAAGTGCATCATGGCCGAAAAGCTGTTGACCCCATTGTGGTCGAAAACTGCAAATAATTCAGCGACCTTTTAGCGCGTGTCGCTACCTTAAACCTGCACTTGAGGGATAGTGTTTAGCCACAGAAATCACTCCAGACACCACCATTCTCTACTCTCCCTTTGCAGCGGGTAGTCGGGGGTTGGAGACATTCCAAATCTTCTCGCCACGGTTCAGGACAATCTCCGTCGCACGCGCTTTTTCTGCCGCATTATCCGAGGACCCGAAGTACACCTCGTATCCATCGGTCAGAAATAGCTTGATTTCTGCCTCGGAAGGCGCGCTAATCCGCTCCACACGGTGTGCGACGGGCTCCGGCAACGCCTTGACGACGTTCAAAACCGCCTTGATAACGCGCGGTTCGGGGTCAACTTTGCCGTCTGTTGGCTCATCCACGCGAGGTGCATCAACAACTTCGATGACACCCGGAGGCGGGGCCGCCGTGACGAACTCCTGCCCATTTGCGGAAAACAGATGCTCTCCGTCAGTGGCACGGACAAACACCACCGGGGTGAATTCCCGTACCGAAATAGTCACGCTCTGCGGCCATGAACGACTGACGGTCACGCTATCGACCCACGGCTGCCCCGCCACGGAGCGCGCTGAGGCATCCGTGTCCAAGCGAATGAGCTTTTGATTCTCGGAGATACCACTGGCCTCGACAATTGCGTCTTTATCCCCGTGGACGACGCCTTCAACATCGATGTTTTTCACAACCAGCCACGGCGAAAACCACACCACCGCTGCAACAATGGCGATAATCGCGACCAGGCCACCGCCGATGAGCCAGCCGCGTCGCGGGGCGCGCGCTGAACGCTGTCGCCGCGACACGGCTGTGCCCTGGTCTGCACCGTCGGTCTGCTGAGATTGCTTTCGGCTGGTTTTCACAGTGCTACGACTCCACCTGTTCGTCGTTGTCTCCGCTGAGCTCGCGCACGATTTCGTCGGCAAGCATAGTCACAGAGCCAGCGCCGATGGTCAAGATGACATCGTGCGGTTCGGCGATTTCGCGGACGCGAGCCGGGACACTTGCGAAATGCGGCTCATACGTCACAGGGATGGTCATTTTGTTGGCAACGAGCGCACCGTCGACGCCCGGCAGTGGCTCCTCGCGGGCACCGAAGACGTCGAGTAAAACGGCCTCGTCCGCCAGCGACAGGGCGGCAGCGAACTCGTCGGCAAAGTTGCGAGTACGCGAGTACAAGTGAGGCTGGAAAACAGCGATGACATTGCCACGACCGGCCTCGGTGACCAATTCCCGAGCTGCGCCGAGAACTGCGGAGACCTCGGTCGGGTGATGCGCGTAGTCGTCGTAGATACGAGCACCAACAAATGGCCCCTCGCCGATAGTGCCGTGGTAGTCGAAGCGACGACGGACACCGGTGAATTCACCAAGACCGCGTGCCATACGCCCCAAATCTGCCCCGACGCAGTCGCCACCAACCATTGCGGCCAGCGCGTTGAGCGCCATGTGACGGCCGGGCTGATGCAGTTCAAACCTCACCGATGTCGAACCAACGGTGGCCTCCACGCGGGCGCCACCACCGACGGGAGTCCAGCCGTGCAAAACGGCACCGACCGGCAGCGTCGGGTGTTCAGCCAAGGCTTCTTCCCCACCATAAGCCAGCACGTTAATGCCGCGTTCCACCGCGCGCTCGCCCAATGCGGCCGCATGCGGATCCTCAGCACAGACGACCAGATGACCGCCATCTTTAATGCGCTCTGCAAAAGCGTCAAAGACGGCGTAGTAGGTCTCGTCGTCCCCGAAAAAGTCCAGGTGATCGGGCTCGATGTTGGTAATTACGGCCACTTGCGGCTGGTAAGTCAACAACGAGGCATCCGACTCATCGGCCTCAGCAACAAAGACGTCACCGCTGCCCTGGTGAGCATTGACACCGGCCTTGCTCATTAGACCGCCAACAGCAAAAGACGGATCCAAACCGGCTGCCTGCAAAGCGGCGACGGTCATCGACGTAGTAGAGGTTTTGCCGTGAGTACCGGCAATCAGAAGAGCCCTGGAGTCCTGCATCAACAGCGCTAGCACATCGGAACGCTTGAGCACCGGAATGTCCAGCTCATGTGCACCGGCCAGCTCCGGATTCGTCTTCGGAATAGCTGCGAAGGAAATGACCACTGCCTCCGGCAGCTCTCCCTCACCGGCCAGCTCGAGATTCGCACGGTCATGGCCAATGGCGATGGTGGCTCCCATCGCACGCAGTCCCACCACCGCGCGGGACTCCTTGACATCGGAACCGGTAACACGAATGCCACGCGCCAACAGGATGCGAGCGATACCGGACATGCCGGCACCGCCAATGCCAATCATGTGGACACTTGCGGGCAGCTCTCCCGTTACCGGCTGAAAGCCATCGAAATTAACGTTCATGTTTATGCTCGCTTTACTTCTTAGAGTTCACAGCCGCAGACAGCACCCGACGGGCGATGTTCTCCGCAGCGTTACCATGTCCGATATTGGCCAGGGCGCGGCGCCCGTCGGCAAGCTTTTCAGGGGACGTGACCAGCGGAATTACGATATCCGAAACTGATGCCGCAGTCAGCGACTCGTCGGCGATGAGAATGCCGCCGCCAGCATCGATGACATCGGTGGCGTTGAGTGCCTGTTCCCCATTTCCGTGTGGCAGCGGTACATACACCGCAGGCAGGCCGACAGCTGAGACTTCAGCTACCGTCATCGCACCGGAACGGCACAAAATCAGGTCAGCGGCGGAGTACGCCAGATCCATCCGGTCGATGTACGGCACAGCGACATAGGGGGCGTCCTCGCGGATGGACTCGACCTCGACGTGATTCTTCTTTCCGTAGGCATGCAGTACGGATACACCGGCCTGGGCGAGCTCTGCGGCTGCACCGCTGACAGCTTCGTTGATGGAACGCGCCCCCTGCGAACCACCGGTGACAAAGAGCACCGGTCCCTCCTGCGGTAAACCGAAGAACTCGCGGGCTTCGGCACGCTTGGCGTCGCGGTCCAGCGCCGCGAGGCTGGCACGCACGGGATTGCCGACGACCTCGGCCTTCAGACCCGAACCGGTCACAGCGGCCAGGCCGACGCCACCGAGTGCGACACCGAGCTTATTGGCCAGACCCGCACGGGCGTTGGCCTCGTGAACCAGGAACGGAATCCTCTTCCCCGCACGACACGCCATGTAGGCAGGTGCCGATACGTAGCCGCCAAAACCGATGACCGCATCAGCGTCAATACGCTTGAAAACCTTGCGGGTCTCACGCACCGCACGAGCGACGTTGAGAGGCAGCTTGAACAAATCCGCAGTCGGCTTGCGCGGCACCGGCACTGGCGGAATTAGCTCCAAGTCATAGCCTCGCGCCGGTACGAGGGTCGACTCCAGCCCCCGATTCGTACCGAGTGCAATGACGCGGGCTTCCGGCTGCAGGTTCAAAATCGCATCCGCCACTGCCAGTGCGGGTTCGATATGGCCAGCCGTACCACCGCCGGCCACCACAATGGTCGGAGCAGAGCCATCTTCCTTGAGAAACTGCTCAGACTCCGAAGCGCCTTTCGCCCCAGCGGCTGCGCCCAGATTCTTGTCTGCCATGGTGTTATCGATTCCTCCTCCGCGGTGCTGAACCGCCATTCCTATTGTTTCGGCCCGGGCGCTGGCGCGAACGCGACTGTCCGCCACGGCCTTCGCCCCGAATCCTACTGCCCCGACCTGAGCTTGACGACGACCAGGAGCCCTGTGCCCGTCCAGCCCGCGGCGACCTCGCTGTAAATCCCCAAGCCCGTCCGTTGTCACTACGAGAGGAATAATCCACTTCGCGGCCACGAACGCTGCCCGAGTTTCCGGAGCTGCCGGAGGTTCGGGAGCGACGCTGCGAGGCGGCACCTCGACCACTGCGGCTGCCTCCACTACGGCCGGCCCGATTGGATCGGTCAGCTCGGCCGCTGTAGGTTTCCCGCACCTGCGCCCCCTCGCCGCGTGGAGTACGCGCTCCACTGGTCACCACGGGAGGGCCGAAGCGTTGCGGATCGCGATGGGCACGCACCTTCGGCGCGTGGCGACGCGATTCGTCATACGGAATCGGCTCCGGAATACCCAGGAACCTATCCAGCGCCGGACGGCCCGAAGTCTGCATTGCAGAGACTGCTTCCGATTCGTGGCGGGCACATGTGGCCAGCAGCCCCATCGAGAACAACGTCACCATCGCCGATGTACCACCGGCGGAAATCAGCGGCAGCTGCAGACCAGTCACTGGCAACGCACCAACGACGTAGCCAATGTTGATGAAGGCCTGCACCACGGTTGCAGCAGTAATCGTGCCCGCGAGCAAACGGAGAAACGGATCGTTCTGGCGACCGGCGATACGAAGTCCCACCCAGCCGAGCGCTGCATAGAGCAAAATAACCATCAGCGCGCCGAGGAAACCAGTCTCCTCACCGATAATGGCGAAAATGAAGTCATTCTTCGCCTCCGGTAGGTATCCCCACTTCGCGCTCGACTGACCGAGACCGACACCGGTGAGAGATCCGTCGGCAAGCGAAAGAAAGCCCTGGTAAGACTGGTAGGCATCGCCCTGCACGTCGTTGAAGTTACCGAGCAGCGAGTCCAAGTAGACCCTGATTCGCGCCGAACGGAAACCCGCGGTGACGGTGAAAATCACCATGGCAAAAGCCGCTGCAGCAAGAAGCCCGGTGATAAAGACTCGCGGCAGGCCAGCAAACCACGCCAACGCCACCACGACGAACGCCATAGAAGCAACCATGCCGAGGTCACGCTGTAGCATCACCAGTGCCAATATCACGAAGCTGACCACGCCAAACAGCCCAAATAAATCGGTGTAGGACACAGCAGTGCGGACCTTCTCAGCCAGTAGCTTCGAGCCCCACAATGCCAGCGCAATTTTCGCGATTTCTGATGGCTGCATGGTGATACCACCAATACTCAGCCACGAACGCGCACCGGTTTCCTCCAGGCCAATGCCGATGCCAGGGATAATCACCAAAACCAGAAGCACAAAGGACAGAATCAGCGCTGCCGTCGATAGCGAGCGAATCAGCTCCACCCGCATTCGCAACACGATCCACATGGAGATGAGACCCGCCACCACCATGACCAGCTGGCGGATAAACACCGACCACACGCTGCCCGAGTCGTTACCCGCACTGGCCATGGATGCCGACAGCACCATCACCAGGCCGATAGACGTCAGCAGTGCGACGATAATCATCAGCAGGTGGTAGTCGAACAGCGGGCGCGACTTCCAGTCGTTAAAACGCTCCACCCACGCCGGCCGCTCTCGAGCACTAGTGCTTGACGACGAGGGCTGTTGTGACTTGGTGGCCTTCGTCCCCTTTTGTGCTGTCGCGGCGCTAGCGCTTAAATTACGAGCCTTGCGGGAGTTATCCATCAGTTGATGTCACCTTCTGCGCCCATTGCGCGAACAAGTCGCCGCGTTCAGCCATACCGGAGTACATGTCCAAGCTGGCGGCAGCTGGTGCCAATAGCACCACGTCCCCCGGATTGGCATATTCACTAGCTGCCATACAGACCTTCGCCATGGCATCGACCTTGTCGGTGTCATCGATGACAACGACCGGCACAGCAGGTGCGATGCGGGAGAGCGCATCGCTGACTAGTTGCCTATCGACGCCCAGAACCACGGCGGCCTGCAGGCGATGAGCATGCTTTGCCACTAGCGGCGAGATTTCCGCGCCCTTGAGCTGGCCACCGACAATCCAAACAACACGTTCATGGCCGGACAGTGCCGCGTCGGCAGCGTGGGGATTGGTGGCCTTGGAGTCATCAATCCACACGACATCATTTGTCTTATGGACGATCTGACCGCGGTGTGCGCGGACTTCGAAAGTCTCCAGCGCCGCTGCAATTTGCTCCGGTGATGTACCGATACTGCGCGCCATCGCGGTGGCGGCCACCGCATCGAGAACACCTGCCCGGCCGGGAGGAGAAATTCCCGCTACCGGTGCGATGACAATGCCCGGCTCAGAGTCGTCATCTGCGGCATCGCCACCGCCAAAAGCGCGGTCGACAATCATGCCATCGCGAACTCCGACCTGGTGTGCCTCCGGGGGACCATCGGTGAAGCCCACGACGGAGTTGCCGAGCTCATCGTTTTTCAGCATCTTTTCCACGTGCTCGACGACATCGGCGTCATCCGCGCCGTAGATTGCGACAGCACCACGCAGCGCACGGGTCTTGTCCAGACCGTAGTTTTCGTAAGAACCGTGCCAGTCGATGTGGTCTTCCGCCAGGTTCAGCAGTACTCCCGCATCTGGGCGAATATTCGGCGCCCAGTGCAGTTGGAAGCTGGACAGCTCTGCGGCCAACACCTCGATACGAGGCTCAGCGGTCAGTGCATCGTACAGAGCCACGCCAATGTTGCCCACAGCAGCGCCCTGCTCCCCGAGCATGGCGGCCAGCATGGAGGTAGTTGTGGTCTTGCCATTAGTGCCGGTGACTACCAACCAGGTACGTTTCGGCCCCCACAGCTGGGCACAGTCACCAGCGAAAGCCAGCGCCACATCACCGAATACCGGGACACCGGCCTCAGCGGCAGCGTCGAACAGCGGACTGGTCGGACGCCACCCCGGGGAGGTCACAATCGCAACCGCGTCGGCAAGCTCGTCGCGAGCGTCTGCAGTCGTGACATGCCGAACCGAAAAGTCAGCGGCAACCAGTGCGCCGAGAGCGGAGTCGTCCACGACGACAACTTCCGGACAGCCGATGTCCTTGAGCATCGCAATGGCACCGCGACCGGAAACCCCGGCTCCTGCCACCAGAACTCGACCAGAGCGCACCGTAGCGACTAAGTCGAGGTTTCGGATATCGGTGAGGTTGGTCGGGTCTGGTGAGTTAATCATTGAAATACGCCTACCTGAGAGAGCCAGTCACTGTAGAAGATGGCTGCACCAATCATGTTGAAAATGCCTGCGAGTAGCCAGAAGCGAACGACAACAGTTGTCTCCGCCCAACCTCCGTTTTCGAAGTGGTGATGGAGAGGAGCCATGCGGAATACGCGCTTGCCAGTCGTCTGGAAAACCGCAATCTGGATTGCCACGGAAGCAACTTCCATCACGAAGATGAAGCCAATGATAACCATCAGCAGCTCAGTCTTGGTGACAAATGACAGACCCGCTACCAAACCGCCAAGAGCCAACGAACCGGTATCTCCCATGAAGATCTTTGCCGGCGCTGCATTCCACCACAGGAAGCCCAAGCAGGCGCCCAGACCCGCGACGGAAATAACGGCGATATCCAGTGGATCGCGGACGTCATAGCAGCCGCTACCCAGCGAAGCGTCGCAGGAGTTACGGAACTGCCAGAAGGAAATCAGCGTGTAGGTGGCCAGCAGCAGCGCGGTGGCACCAGCGGCCAGGCCGTCAAGGCCATCAGTGAGATTGACGGCATTTGTCCATGCAGCAATGACGATGAAGACAAATACCAGGAAGACAATCATGCCGAACCACACCGGCCCCGGAGCCAGATTCAGGAACGGAATATCTCGAATCAGCGACAAATTCGTCGTACCCGGAGTCAAGCCTGACGCATCCGGGAACTGCAGCAACAGCACGCCAAAAATCAACGCTGCCGCCAGCTGCCCCACTAGCTTCGCTGTCTTGTTCAACCCCAGGTTGCGGCCCTTATAGAGTTTGATGAAGTCATCGGCAAAACCCAATGCGCCCATCGCCAGAACCAGGAACATGACCAACAGACCGGAGGCGGACGGCCCCACGCCAGTCTGGATATAAGTGACGAGGTGAGAGAGGAAATAGCCAGCGACGATTGCGGCGATGATGGCGATGCCGCCCATGGTCGGAGTTCCCCGCTTGCGCAGGTGGCTCTTCGGCCCTTCTTCACGAATCTCCTGGCCAAGACCTTCAGCAGAGAATTTGCGAATAAGCACTGGTGTTAAAAAGACACTCACCAGGAATGCAATCGCACCACTGAGAATAAGTTGAATCACTTACTTTTCCTCTCCGCTTTCACTTTCGGGCGCAGTTCCAACCTTGGCAGCTAGCGAGTCCGCGACCCGCCACATACCGTCCGCGTAGGAGGCCTTGACTAACACAACATCGTTCGGACGCACCTCAGCCGCCACCAACTCCGCGGCAGCGGATGTATCCGGCACCCTAGAAGTATTTAACCCCAACTCTTCCGCTTTGTCGGCCAAGGCATGCACATTAGAACTCTCTCCGACTGCAATTAGTCGATCGATGCCGCGGCCCACAAGGTACTCGCCCAGTGACGAGTGCTCATTCTCAGCGGAATCGCCAAGCTCACCCATCTGTCCCAGCACCGCCCACGATGAGGCGTCCTGGTGCGTTGGGCCAGCTGCTGTACGAGCCAGAGCATCAATCCCCGCACGCATCGAATCAGGGTTGGCATTGTAGGAGTCGTTAATAACGACGATATTGCCAGTGAGCTGCTGGACATCCATGCGCCGCTCCGAGGCTGCCACATGCGCGGCCATCGCCTTTGCGACTTGCTCAGCATCAATACCGGACTCCACTGCCACCGCAATCGCCGCCAGGGCATTGGCCACTTGGTGCGCACCATAGACCTGCAGTTGGATCGGGAATGTACGCCCATCCGGTATATGCAGGTCGAAGGACGCACGAGCAAAATCGTCGAGCTGCACATTCGTGGCGCGGTAATCCGCGGTTGCGTGGCGTTCGGAGTTCTCATCGGCAGAGAAGAACACCACCTTCGCCTGGGTACGCGGAGCCATGCCAGTGACGTAGTCATCGTCGGCATTGAGTACGGCCACGCCGCCCTGCTCCGCAGCCGGCAGCGCTTCCACGAGCTCGCCCTTAGCCTGCGCGATTGCCTCGCGCGAGCCAAACTCGCCAAGGTGCGCCGTACCAACATTGAGCACCGCACCGATCGTCGGTGGTGCGATGCGCGCCAGGTGAGCCACATGCCCAATTCCGCGCGCGCTCATCTCCGCAACTAGGTACTTCGTCTCCGGAGCGCACTGCAGCACCGTGTACGGATGCCCAATTTCGTTGTTAAACGACCCCTTCGGAGCCACCGTCGGACCGTCGGTACGCAGCAGCGTCGCCATCATGTCCTTCGTCGACGTCTTTCCCGCCGAACCCGTCACACCGACGACATGCAGCTGATCCTTCTTCAGCTCGTCGACGACGTAACGCGCCAACTTACCAAGCGCTTCCAGCACCGCCGCCCCGGACCCATCCGGATCGTGTGCAAATGCGTCAGCATTGGAGTCCTGCTTACCAAGGGGCTTGACGACGACCGCAGGTTGCCCAACATCTCGTGCCGCCAGTGCCATCGTCGCTCCAGCGGCCACAGCCTGATCGATGAAGTCGTGGCCGTCGACCCGCGCGCCCGGCAGGGCGAGGAAGAGCGAGCCTTCGCGGATCTTTCGAGAGTCGAATTCTGCGGGTTGAGTCACTGTGGCGTCATCATCGACGTGGACGAGTTCACCTCCCACGATGTGAGCGATTTCCGCGGCGGTCAGGGCAATCATGATGTCTATAGTCCTTGTTGGTTAGAGTTCCAGGCGCCTAGTAAAGGATGATTTCTTGATTTTATTCGCTTACCGCGACTGGTTCGCGGTAGGCATGTCAGGTGGTGTGCTTCCTCAGCGATTTCGGCAATCTCAATCAGCGAATCCGTTCAGTCGCTGTGCGAGTGCTTCGGCCAGCTGTTCACGGTCATCGAACGGGTGAATCACGCCACCGATATCCTGGCCGGTTTCGTGTCCCTTGCCTGCCACCACGATGCTGTCGCCGCTGCGGGCGAGCTCGACGACACGACGAATTGCCTGGCCACGATCGCCGATTTCCTCAACAACCGTGTCAGAACTGGCCTTGCCGCTGGCAACGGCTTCGTTCGCACCAGCGACCACGGCCGCACGGATTTCAGAGGGCACCTCAGAGCGTGGATTGTCATCGGTGATGATGACGACATCGGCACCGCAAGCAGCCTCAGCTCCCATAATTGGACGCTTGGCGCTATCACGATCGCCACCGGCGCCGACGACAACCAACACGCGACCTTCGGTCTGTGCACGCAATGTGGCCAACACCTCAGCTACTGCGGCTGGCTTGTGGGCATAGTCCACCACAGCCAGGAAGTCCTGTCCGCGATCGATGCGCTCCATCCGGCCCGGCACACGAACCTGTGCCAGGCCGCTCTTGGCCGCGTCATTGGCATGCCCAATCGCATCGAGAACAGACCACGCAACTGCGGCATTGGCAACGTTAAAGGCGCCAGGAAGAGGAACTTCCACCTCAACTGTGTCAGTGTTATTTCGCGTTAGCTCCACATGCTGGACACCATTAGTGGTGACGGTCGCTGCGGCGGCGTGCCATTCTGCAAAAACCTCGGCAGCTGGTGTCTTGTCGGTTACGCGATGCTGAGTGTGGACAGTGGTGACTTGGACATCCGGGTCACCGGCAGCGATATCCGCCATGCGGACGCCCCAGTCGTCGTCGATGCACACGACAGCTTTCGGTGCGTGTGTCGGACCTGCGGGATCAAAGAGCTTGGCCTTGGCCTGGAAATACTCTTCCAAGGTCTTGTGGAAGTCCAGGTGATCCTGCGAGAGATTGAGGAAACATCCGACGTCGAAACTGACTCCGTCTACACGCCCCAACGACAGTGCGTGAGAAGAAACCTCCATGACAACATGCGTCACGCCTTCGGAGAGCATCTGGTGGAACAGGCGCTGGAGGGCCGGAGCCTCTGGGGTAGTCAGGCTCGATGGAACGGCACGGCCATTGATGCGCGTGCCGGTAGTACCAATGATGCCTGTCGAGCATCCAGCTGCCAGCAGCGCGCCCTCCAGCATGTAGGTCGTGGTGGTCTTGCCAGAGGTGCCGGTAACTCCAATGATGGTCAGTGAATCCGAGGGGTGATCGTAGATTTCTGCAGCAACGTGCCCCATGACAGCCCGGACATCGTCGACGACCAGGACTGGGCGAGTCTCCCCTGCTTCCCGCAGGATTTTCAGACCTTCCTCATCAGTCAGAATCGCTGTAGCAGCCGACTGCTGCGCGTAGCGCGCACCGTGCGTGCGAGTACCTGGGACGGCAGCAAACATTCCGCCTTCAGGTACGTCGGCAGCGTTGAGTTCGATTGCGGCGATATCCGTTCCTGCCGCCGCGGATTCGGTAATGCTGTCAAGTCGGCCATGCGCGAGGTTACACAATTTCGCAAGGGTGGCGGTCATTGGCTGTTCCCTCTTTCAAGTCAGTCGTTGGTGTACAACAGGTTGGAAAAATTCAAGAGATTCACTTTGCAGAAACCAAAGTAATAAAAGTCTGTGTATTAGTGCTGTCGCTGTAACTTCATTGTGGTGGTGACCTCGTTACGGCTGCAGCAACAACTTGCCCTCGCGGGGTGGCGACGGCGGTACGTTGTAGCGATTGAGCGCCCAGGCGGCAATGTCCTTAAACAGTGGGGCTGCCGACTGGCCACCTTCGCCATGGACACCGCGCTGGGGTTCATCAAGCATGATGCCAATGACAAAACGGGGATCGTCGGCAGGCGCGATACCTGCAAATGTGATGTGGTACTTGGAATTCGAGTACGCGCCGGTGTCGGGGTCAAACTTCTGCGCCGTACCTGTCTTGCCTGTGAGCGAGTATCCCTCAATACTATTGCCGGCCGCGGTACCCGACTGCTGCCCCGTGGGATCAGACTGCATAACGCCTTCAAACATAGCGCGCACAGTTTGGGCGGTCTCCGGGCTAACCACACGCACTGTTTCCGGGCGCTCTGTTGCCGTCTTCGTGCCGTCCGGGGAAATTGTCGAACGAATCATACGCGGCGGGATGCGCTCGCCATCGTTGGCGATTGCCTGGAAAACTCCTGTCATCTGCAGCAGTGTCATGGCCATACCCTGACCAATGGGCAGGTTCGCAAATGTACCGCCGGACCACTGCGGACGCTGTGGCACAAAGCCGGACGATTCACTGGGCAACTCGATACCCGTGGACTGCCCCAGCCCGAAGAGATGCAGCATCTCAGCGAAGCGGTCCTGACCCAAACGCTCTGCCAGCATTAGGGTGCCGACATTGGAGGACTTGCCGAATACACCGGTCGTCGTGAAAGCTTCCGTGCCGTGCTCCCATGCATCGCGCACGGTGACACCCGCCATATCAATCGTGCCCGGGACCTGCAGAACCTCATCCGGTGTGGTCTTGCCATCTTCGATAGCGGCCGCGGCGGTAATGATCTTTGCTACAGAGCCCGGCTCAAATGGGTTCGATACAGCGGAGTTTCCGATAGTGCGCCCCTCTTCGAGCTCGGCCCCCATATCCTTATTCGGGTTAGCCGTGTCCGCCTGCGCCATTGCTAGCACTTCGCCGGTCTTCGCGTCGAGCACAACTGCCGACGCATCTTTCGCTCCCGAGTTGGCCTTCGCCTGGTTGACCTGCTGCTGGACAAAGTACTGCATGTCGAGGTCCAGGGTCAGCTCGTATGTCGTACCGTCCACAGCTGCGTGCACATCGCGCGTGGACCCCGGGATTGCCACACCATTAGAAGCGATATCAATGGTCTTACCACCGTTAATACCCTGCAGAGTTGCGTCACGGGAGGCTTCAAAGCCGAATTGACCGACGCCGTCCATGCCAATCTTGCCGATGACGTTAGCCGCCGTCGCCCCATTCGGGTACTGGCGAATATCCTGACGCTCCGCCACCAGTTCCGGATACTTTTCCACGATGGCGGCGGCCTTGTCCGGATCGACATTACGCACGAGCACCTCGTAGGTGCTGTCCTCATTGCGCAGCTTCTCCAGAATGTCCTTCGAGCTCACCCGGGACGGCGCGCTCATCACCGAGTTCTCCTCGGTTTCGGGTTCCGCTTGACGACGGCGACTGCTTCCCGACTTCTCCGCGTCGATGTCGGCCACGTCGAGTAGCTTCGGCAAATCCTTGGCGATCTGCTCGAGGCGTTCATCATAGGTATCGACATCATCCGGGCGCTGCTTATGTGCGTCCCCAATCCACTTGCGCAAAGTGTTCGGGTGCACGGTAATACTGCGTGCCTCCATCGTGAAGGCAAGCTGAGCTCCATTACGGTCGAGAATCGCACCGCGCCGAGCTGCATCAACAACTTCCACCGTGCGCTGATTCTGTGCCGCCGCCGACAGGTCAGGACCTGCGACGAGCTGCACCCAAGCCAAACGGGAGACCAGCACTACGACTGCGATAGCGCCTATAAACTGCAGCCAGTTGCGACGCCGGATGAAGTCCTTATTACTAATGCGCATTTTTTCGCGCGGGTGCACGCTTCGGTTGGTATTAGCATCGAGCCTCCGGCTGCGCTGACCATCCCGAACTCGACTTTGGTCTCTGCGCTCACGGGATGTAATTCGGTAAGCACGTTCGCCGAAGTCATACCCCCCTCCACGGTTGGGGTAGTCGTCTTCAGATCGAATCATGCGCTAGTGCTTTCTACTAAGTCGATTCTCCCGCGCGCGATAACGTTAGGCGGTATTCCCTGCCATCGCGAGTACTGAATTAATTAGTCTACAGTCGCCTGACCAGAAACAGTGGAACCGCCAGAATATCGGACAGTTGGCCAGTTTGGCCGTGTTTAGTTTCTAAGTTCCTACGGTGCTGGAGCTGGCTCGGGTGCCGGTGCTTCCGGTGCTCCCGGCACCGAGGCTGGCGCTTCGGGCGCTTCCGGAGCTGGCGCTGGCGCTTCAGCCTCAGGCGCGGGTGCCGGAGCCGGCGCAGGTGCTGGTGCTGGTGCTGGTGCGGGTGCGTGGTTCTGCGGCGCATACGGAGCAGTAGCCGGCAACCCGTTCGGACGTGGATGCGCTTCCTCAATAGCCGGTGCCTGCATCCCCGGAACATTCTCGGTGTCCTTCGGGTTCGACGACGGCGCATGCGGATTATTCGGCGACTCACTGTTGAGGTCGATAATCTTCTGCTGCTTCTCATCGCCCGGTCGCACTTCCACGACCTTGCCTTCCGGGTCAGTAGTTAAAACGGCAGGCTGCTCCGGATTAACCATGCCCTCTTCCACGGCACGCTGCGCGATAGCGCCGGTTGACTTCATGTAAGCAACATCCCGCTCGAGCACCTCCAGCTGGTTACGCAGCTCCTTTTCCTTGGTCTGCGCAGCATCCAGCTGCAAGGATGTCGAGGTCGAAATACCAGACAGGAACATCGCCATCACGATGCCCGCGACAACGAGAAAAATCATTAGAGCCGCACCGGCAAACTTGTGGCTATCCCTCGAGGACGTCGTAACGCGGCGCCCCCGCACCGAGATGACCTGCTGAGAACCTGTGCGCCCAAACCGCCGACGCTGATAAAGATCCTTTTCCGTGCGGGCGCTGCGACCGCGCTGACGCGTCTTCGTCTTGGCACCGGCGACGGTTGCAGACGCGCCGCGGGAGGTGCGCCGGGTGGGGGCGTGCTCCGTGATTGTCGTTGCCATGCTCGAAAGTTCTCCCAGTACTTAGATTGTGAAGGGTGCGTTTGGTGCGGTTGGAAAGGGTTGGGTCAATCGGCTCGAATTCGCTCGATACAGCGAACTCGCACCGGTGCGGCTCGGGGGTTGTCTTCGATCTCGCTTGCCGACGCCTTCTCCGCACCTCTCGTGATGAGAGCGAAGTGCGGTTCATGCCCCGGAAGCTCCATCGGGAGCCCCGGTGGGGTTGTCGACTTCACACGCTCCGCAAAGTCCTTCTTAACGATGCGGTCTTCCAGACTCTGGTAGCTCATGAACACTGCACGCCCATCGACTGCGAGTGCATCGCAGACCTGCGGCAGCACATTTTCTATAGCTTCAAGCTCACGATTTACCTCGATACGAAGAGCCTGGAACGTACGCTTGGCCGGGTGTCCGCCCTTACGGCGAGATGCCGCCGGAATGGTTTCATAGAGCAGCTCAACCAGACGGCCGGAGGTGGTAAACGGTTCCTTTTCCCGCTCACGCAGGATTGCCGAGGCAATCCTGCCGGCGAAGCGCTCGTCGCCGTAAGTCGATAGGATGCGCGCGATATCACCGTGCGAATAGGTATTGAGCACATCCGCTGCGGTAATCCCCTGGCTTGCATCCATGCGCATGTCCAACGGGGCGTCGACTCGGTAGGCGAATCCACGATTGACCTGGTCAAGCTGCATCGAGGAAACACCGAGATCGAAAAGCGCACCTGCGATACCCTTCTCAGCGGCGCAGGCAAGAATGTTCTCCGCGCCGCTTCCACCAGCGGCTGCAGGAATCTCACCACTAAGCACCTCGGCGAGCGAATCGAAACGCACACGGAACCCTACAAAGCGATCACCGAAACGCGCGAGACGTTCTTCTGCCCCGCGCAGTGCATTGTCGTCGCGATCGAGTCCAACAACGCAGAGCTTCGGGAACTGCTCCAACAGATATTCCGTGTGCCCACCGGCACCAAGAGTGCCGTCGACAACTACTGCGTCGTCACCCAGTGCCTCGATGCCCGGGCGCAACAAATCAGTTACTCGATGAAGCAAAACGGGGACATGACCAAACTCGCCGGACTTGCGATCATCCGCAGGCGCCGATCCGTTCATTTCCCCTCCTCACCGGGTATGTTTGCACTGGTCAGAGAATCTATCGAGTGTATTCCCGGTTTGCTTGACGACGAGTGCCGCGCCAGCAACCAGACCGCACCTCATGAGCACTACTGGGAATGCTGCTATCGGTGCTAAAACAAAAAGCGGGGATGTTCACAGGGCCCCGCCTGACAGAACCTGGTATCGGGGAAGTACACCAGGGGCTATCAGGCAGAGTCCATGCGGACATTCCCTCTTTTCGGTTATTCCAAGCGGTTTATAAAACGCCGAACAGCGAGTCATCCTCACCTTCGGAGAAATCAGCTTCATGCTCCGCCTGGTAGGCCTCCCAGGACTCTTTGTCCCAGATCTCCAGAAAGTCAATAGAACCGATAACCACGCACTCCTTGGAGAGATTCGCGTACCGACGGTGATCCATCGATAACGTGATTCGCCCGGAACCATCGGGGCGCTGCTCATCGGTGCTCGCCGCAAGATTTCGGATGAAAGCTCGCGCCTTGGCATTCGTACGAGAGGCCTTAGTGGCCCGCTGAGCTAGTTTGACGAACTCCTCTTTCGGATACACCGCCAGAGAATGATCCTGCCCTTTAGTGACCATCAGGCCACCTGCGAGATCCTCGCGGAACTTCGCCGGCAACGTCAGGCGCCCTTTGTCATCAAGTTTCGGAGTATAGGTGCCCAGAAACATGCGTCACTGGCCTCCTATCCCCGTGTCAACCTCAATGTCAACGCACAAACGCTTACCGAATTAGGGATTTAGGCATTGCCTTCAAGCAGAGCCGGAGGGCCGTGCTTTTCCCGCCGTGCCAAAATCTCGCCAAACTTTAAGCGCAAATCGGATATTCACTTCTGCAATGTTGACCAACCTCAATCAACATCACGCCCCACTTTACCCCACTATCTGCCACTATCAACATAAGAAGGAGAAAAATAGCCACAATATCAGCGCAACCCCACCGCTGCGACACCTGATTTAACCCAGTTGACATGGGCTTTTAAAGAAAATCGTCGACAATTAAAGTGTGAACAAAAAGTGGGGCACCCACCCGCAACCCCACAGATAACGACGCCACACCAACCACATAGTTAACAACAGGCGGCCTGCACCCCAATACACACCACTTACCTACTAAAAACTATCCAGATTCAACCTGGTTGCCGGACTTAGCCCGCTGAACTGCAACTTTGTATCGCCGGAGCCAAGGTTTCAGGAATGCCGGCAACGACTGCAGACAACAATTCCTCCACCCCAATAGCTAAGTGGGGGAAAGTGGGGACTCGCGGTGGGGCAAAGTGGGTGAGATCTTGCGGAGCCGATTCGCGTCTAGAAAAACAAAAAGTGAGGGCAAGCCATCACTGGCTTGCCCTCACTTTTTATCTTTGAGGCCTGTCCCCTAACGCCCCTCGAAGCGGCCACGGAAACGTGATTCCAACGTGGAATCACCAGAGGAACCACGACCACCCGAGGCTCCTCGACGACTTTTTGCCGCTCCAGACTTAGACTTTCCAAAGTTCAGCCCCGAAGCAGAACTAGACTTCTCCTGCTTACCGGCGCCAGTCAGAGCCCAAACGCCGGAACCGAACATAAGACCAAAGCCGGCTACCGACAACACAATGAACCAATTGCTGACAGAGAAAAGAGCGACGCCGCCGATCAGCATCAGCAGACCAAGGAGCATGAGCGCAAAAACCTGGATCGAAAACCCACGGGGTGCGCTGTTTTCCTCCGGAAAGCTGAACGCATTTCCGGCCATCGTCGAACTAAATTTAGGATCCTCAGCGTAGAGTGCAGACTCGATTTCGTCGAGCATCCGCTGTTCGTGCTCAGATAGTCCCACAATTCCTCCATCGCCTACTTGAGCATTGCCCACCGCGGTACTGGCGAGCCTCGACCCTTCAACTAACAATGTCGATACAACAAAGCTAATCACAGGCCACCTGCTGCTAACGCGGCGTCCGTTAGCTTCATTCTTACCCCTTCAACGGGCAACTCACCTCTATTGTTCCATGAATCCCAACAATCCCCCATTTATTTAGGAAAGCAACGCTCTAACACGCTCCCACCGGCTTACGCAGCCGCGGGCAGAACACCCAGCTCGGCCCGGACAGCCCCCAAAAATGCACAACTTAAATCCCACAATTCCTGTGCCCGCCGCGAGTCAATGCGACGCGAAATACCCAACCGAACTTCCTCACGCAGCGCGGTGAACTGCTCGAATTTGGCGACCCAGCTATCAAATTCGGGCTGCTCTTTCTTTAAACGCAACCAGGCACTCTGTGTTGTCGAACGACGACGCTTAACTGCCGAGCCCGAACGAGAGCCCGAGCCGGAACCCCCAGCCGCCGATGCATCGTCGCGATTCAACAGCGCGCCTGCGCAGCGCAGTGCCGCACAGTAGGAAAGCTCCAGCATCTCATCAGAGCCGACATTCCGAGCATTCACTAGCAAAGCCTCTGCCCGCCCCAGCAGCTCCAGCGATTGCTTTGAGACACCGACCGGGGCGACCGAACCCGACTGCGAAATCGCCCTAAACTCCACCACGTTCGACCTTGCCACCACCCTGCTTCTCCTTTCGCACAGCATTCACATGAGCACAGATTTTCCGCTTCCCCTTAGCGGGATTGACTGCAATCTATCCCCAACCCCGGACTACGCCAGGCATAGTTTCGAACACCCGTTCGACCCTATGTTATTGCAGTAATCTCACAACTAAGTTCGTCTAAGTCGCTAATCTGGTCACTGTGAAATACAGCGTGGTTCCGATGACAGCAGGAGACTTCAATCTCCGCCTGCAAGAAGCAGTGGCTCTCTACATCACCGCGATGCAGTACAACCCCGCGATCTTGCCCGGTCGTCTCCATGAATGGCAGAAGCAAACCACTCAACCCGGCTTCATGGCTGCTGCAGCCATAGCTCACCCCGAAGAGCTCTCCCCTACCCAGGCTCTCCGCGACCCGCGCTGCAGGTTGGTTGGCATCGGCTACTGCCGTACAGGATTGGACACGCACTGGTGGTATCGCCAGGTAAGAGATGGACTGCTCATGGACGGGCGCTCGCTACCGGACGTCGTCAAGCTCTTGGGAAACTACGCCGAACTGTCTGAGATTCACATACACCCCAGCTTTCAGGGGCGGGGACTCGGTAAACGGCTGCTCCGCGAGTTGGTCGATTCCCGCCCAGAGACGCGAGTTCTGTTGTCAACCCCGGAATACCCGAATGAGGCCAATAGGGCATGGCAGCTCTACCGCCAATTTGGCTTCAAGGATGTTTTAAGGAACTTTTATTTCACAGGGGACTCCCGTCCCTTTGCAGTTCTAGGAGTAGATCTTCCCCGTGACATCATCACCGAGTGAACCTTCCACACCACGTCGACGGCTTTCGCCTCTGCGCATTGCCACAGCAATGGCAGGGATTGCCGCCGTCCTGCCGCTCAGCGGCTGCTTTGACGCGCAGGCTGGCATTACCATTTCCGGCGACGACAGGGTCTCGGGCACAATTCACGTAACGCCCACGGAGGAAGTCCGTTCCCAATTTGAGCAGTGGCAAGTGCCGGAAGATCTCTCCGACCGCGTCTCACAGGGAGAAATCGACTCCTCCACGGGAAAGATGGAAGTCTCGTTCAACGAGCTGCACTTCATTGAACTCACCGATACGCTCCGACAGCTTTCCGACGATCGCATAGACATCGACCTAGACCGTACCGGTGGCGGCAAGATTTCGATGAACGGTCACATGGATTTGACTCATCTGCCCGGCGCGAAGGTAGATTTCGTCGTCGCGTTCCCGGAGCAGGTTACTGACTCCAATGGCCGCCAGACCGAACCGAACAAGGTGGAGTGGCAGCTCGCCAGTGGCGAGAACCATAATGTATGGGCTTCGTCGCCGGCTGGATCCACCAAGCGGAATCAATTCCTCTTGTTTGCCGGTGTGACTACAGCCACCGGTGTCCTGGCCTCAGTACTAGGCGTCCTGTGGGCGCGAAGAATCCGCGACATGCAGGACTTTTAGCAATTAAAAACCGCCGCGCAGCATATCCTGGCCGGTGCCCCATGCGGGTGCCATGCCGAGGTTGTGCAAAACCTCCTGGGAGGCGCGGGCGAAGTTCATAGTCATAAAGTGCAGCCCCGGCACGCCTTCGGCGATGAGACGCTCTGCCATGTTGGTCGAAAACTCGATACCAATCTTGCGAATCTCATCCTTATTGGCCTGCTCGTCACCATCTGCTGCCTTAATCAGGCGTTCCTCCAAATCGGATGGCAACTGCGCACCTGAGAGCTCAACCTGCCTGCGCACTGAGCGCAGCGACGTAATCGGCATCAGCCCCGGAATGATGGGCTTGACACCGTGCACTGGGTCGGCTTCCGCCAGGCGGTCTCGAAGGCGCAAGTAGTGCTCAATATCGAAGAACATCTGCGTAATCGAGTATTCGGCTCCCGCGCGCAGCTTGGCCAGCGTGTACTGCGTGTCATGGTCCAAATCCGGCGAGCGGTAGTGTCCCTCCGGAAACGACGCAATGCCGATTTCAAACCTCTCGAACTCCGATTCGGCCTTAATCAGCTCAATCAATTCGCTGGCGTAGTGCAGACCCCCTTCGGTCTCCATCCAAGGGCCAAGCGGGTCTCCCGGCGGATCACCACGTAGAACGAGCAGATTTGTCAGCCCCGCACTGAGGTAAGAACGCAGGATTTCCCGCAGCTCGTCGACAGTGTGCTCTACCAATGTCAGGTGCACAAGCGTTGTAAGCGGCTGCTTCGAAACGCGCTGGGCGATTCGCAGGGTGCGGTCGCGGCTAGAACCACCGGCGCCGTATGTCACCGATGCAAAGGAGGCGCCAAGATCATGGAAAGCCTCAGCTGCTCGGAGAAGACGTTCCTCGGCCGCGTCGTCACGCGGAGGCATGAACTCGACCGAGAAGGGAATACTGCCCGCGCTCGGCATTGAAAGAGCCTGGCGGATCGTCACTTGGCGGCCTGGCGACAGTGGCATTGTTGAGGACATAGTCACTCATACTAAGCGGTGTCCTATTCTTGAGTCAGCATTACCCGTCATCGACGAGAGGCTCACATGAGCGAAGAACTGGATTTGGCCGCGCTGCAGCCCCGCGAAGTACCAGCTGCTGTTACCAAAACGCTGGAGAATTACCTCAAAAGCCGTGGCGACGATGTCGCGTCGGTCGATGCGGTGTACACCGAGGCCATAGATTCGCTCCACTCCTTCGTCCTCAATGGGGGCAAGCGCGTGCGTCCAGCCTTCGCCTGGCAGGGGTGGTTGGGAGCAGGCGGACTCGAAGGCCGTTTCTCCCCAGCAGAGGATTCCCAGGCTGTGATGAACGCGGTGAGTGCCCTGGAACTCATTCAAGCCTGCGCACTCATTCATGACGACATCATCGATGACGCTGATACGCGCCGTGGCGCACCGACTATCCACAAGGTATTCGAGGCCAAGCACGAGGCCAATAGCTGGAATGGAGCCGCCGACCGCTTCGGTATTTCGGCCGCAATTCTCATTGGCGATGTCGCTTTGACCTGGGCTGATGACATGATGCACTCTTCAGGTCTCAGCTCGGAGGCACTAACCCGCGCACTTGTCCCCTGGCGGGCTATGCGCACTGAAGTACTTGGCGGCCAACTGCTCGATATCACGGCCGAAGCCAGCCGGGACAGTCGCGTCGAGACCGCTGAGAAAATCAATCTGTTCAAGACCGCCGCCTACACCATCGAGCGGCCTCTCCACATTGGTGCCGCGATTGCCGGCGCGCCAGCGGAATTGGTTGAGGCCTACCGCAGCTTCGGCCGCGATATCGGCGTGGCATTCCAGCTCCGCGACGATCAGCTTGGCGTTTTCGGTGATCCCGAAGTCACGGGCAAGCCCGCCGGCGATGACCTCCGCGAGGGCAAGCGAACCGTCCTGGTCGGCCAGGCTTTGAGCCTCTACCGCGATTCCGCACCTGAAAAGGCCCGCTTTATCGATGAACGCCTGGGAACAGTCTCGTCTGCTGCAGAAATCGATGAGCTACGCAATCTTATCGCTGAATCCGGAGCTGCCGATGCCGTCGAACGTGAAATTGACCGCCTGACCAGCCGCGCTTTCTCCACTATCGAGAATGCAGACCTGCCTGCAACCTCGCGCGAGAACCTCATTGCTATGGGCGTTCGCGCCACCGCTCGTCAGCATTAGACCAGGTGTTGCGTAGTCATGCCCGCTGCTTCCCCCACTCGTGCCCTCAGTAATTCCCCGCGTCTGCGACGTGCGATCACTCGTCCTCATAAGGGCGCCACACCACGACTGACCATCATCGGCGCAGGCCTGTCCGGACTTACCGCCGCGCTCTACGCCATCGCCGATGGCTACGATGTCACCGTTGTCGAGCGGGAAAGTTTCGTCGGCGGACGCTGCGCCAGTGAACCCGTCACCGTCGACATCGACGAGCAATCGCTCACCGCGGTCTTCGACACTGGCGCAACTGTATGGACCATGCCCTCGCTTGTCGACGATGCCCTCACCGCCGTCGGCCTCTACGCGCGCGATATCGACCCGGGTTTTTCGGCCTCCCCAATCACGCCCACCTACCGTGCGGAATTTGCCACCCGCGGCGGGCTCGACGTGTTTTCCAACGAAGACATGATGGCCGATGAGCTCGCCCGCTTCGGCGCCTCTGACTCCACCGTCGCCGGTTACCGCAAACTCCGCGCATGGCTGCAAAGTCTCTTCAATGCCTGCTTCGACAACTTCATGTCCCGCAGCTTTGACCGCGTTACGGACCTATTCACCGGGCCCGGCGCGCTTCGCGACCTCACTACGCTCCTCCGACTCGGTGCCTTCGGGGCCCTCGAACCTAAGATTCGTGCCTTCCTCGGAGATAATGATCTCGCTCGCGTTTTCAGCTTCCAGGCGCTTTACGCAGGTGTACCTCCTGCTAAGGCCCGTGCGGTCTACGGCTGCATTTCCCACATGGATACCTCGATGGGGGTTTACTATCCACACTCCCCCGCATTTGGTTCGGGTATAGGCGCCGTCAGCGAACTGCTCGCCGAGGCCGTCCGCCGAGCTGGCGGAACCATCGACTTCGGCGTTGAAGTCACTGGACTGAAAGTCGACGAGGCAGGCTTTGTCTCCGCCATCACCACAGCAACTGGCGAGCGTCCCGCCGATGCCGTCATCGCTACTACCGATTTACCTGTGGTGCAGAGCTGGCTTCACGACGCGACTACCTCTGCCGCCAGTAGCTCATCGAAGCGGCGAGGCCTTCGGAGCGTCGTAAAGCGGACAGGAGCGCGGCGGCTGTTCCCGGTTCGATTTTCCCCATCGGCGGTGGTGGCGCACGGACTGATTCCGGTTTCGGAGACGACGACGTGGCCGAAACGGCATCACCTGATTTCGTTTGGCGAAAAGTGGAACGAGACCTTTGAAGAAATCTCGTCACCGCGTCATGGAAAGCTAATGTCGGACCCGTCATTGCTGGTCACCCGGCCTGCGGTGAGCGCGCCGGAGCGTATCGTCACAGATGCGAACGGCGTGCAGTGGGAGCCTGTCAGCGTGCTCGCGCCGTGCCCCAACTTGCAGTCGGCCAATCTGATTTGGTCGCGAATCGGTGGGGACTACGTCGCGAAAATAACCGCTGAGCTGGAGCGGCGCGGACTGACCGGGATCTCTACGAAGTGGCGAGTCGGTCGGATCGATACCCCTCAACAGTGGCAAGAACGTGACATGGGCGTTGGCTCGCCGTTTGGGCTGGCGCATCTGTTCCGACAGACGGGGCCATTCCGTCCCCGCAACTTCTCTCCGAAGATGCCAAAGAATCTGACGCTGGCGGGATCGACGACGGTGCCGGGAGTTGGCGTGCCGACGGTCATGATTTCTGGACGACTTGCGGCACAGCGGTTTGAAACGCCTTAGCTCCTGAAGGTCTCCCGGATGTCTGCCGGTGGTCACTGACCAACTAGGATTAATGCATCAGCAATGTATCGATTGTTTAGGTTGACATGAATTTATCGCGGAGTGCTCAGCTGGGTGTCTACGGTGGCATCCTCATTGCTCTGGGCTCCTACGGTTCCGGTGCGAACCGCTACCGTGGCGGCCTTGTCCACGCTCTGGGACTTGACTGGATCACCTATGGTCACGGTCAGATTTTCTGTGAGATTGTGATTTGGGTAGGTATCGCCCTGCTGCTTATCTCGTGGCTGCGCATCGGGCGGGAACTGCTGTTCTCGACGGGGACCATCCGGGACATTGTGGCCGGTTCTGCCCATGATGGCGACGCAGCAGACGCTGCGGTTCCAGCGAACGCTGGCGGCGATGAGTCCACGTTGCGTCGGTTCAATTCAATCCTGATGGCCTGGGCAATTCCCCTCGCGCTGGCCGCACCGCTGTTCTCTCGCGATGTCTATTCGTATCTCATGCAGGGCGCGATGGTCCGCGATGGGTTTGATCCCTACACTGAGGGAGCTGCAGCCAATCCAGGGCCGATGCTGCTGGAGGTATCCGCAGATTGGCGGAATACCACCACCCCGTATGGCCCGCTGCATCTGGGAATTGGCGAGGTCATCACGCGGATTGTCGGCGACAACATCACCGTCGGCGTGATTCTCTACCGCATTGTGTGTCTGCTGGGCTTCGCCGCCATTGTCTGGTCGATCCCGCGAATCGCCCGGGAGCTTGGAGCAAATCCGGCTTTCGCACAGTGGCTCGGTGTGCTCAATCCACTGGTGCTACTGCATCTGATTGCGGGTATGCACAACGAGGCACTGATGGTCGGATTGGTCAGCCTGGCACTAGTTGCCGCACTGCACATGGAGCACATGCGGGGTGGCCTGGTCGCTGCTGTCCTCATCGGAATCGGCGTCGCGCTGAAAGCCACCGCTGTCCTGGCGCTTCCCTTCGTCGTGTGGATTGTGTTGACCAGGCGCGAGCCCATCGCCACGGTTCAAGAGATGCTGCGCAAGATTCCGGCGATTGCCGGTGTGGGCATCGTGTTGGTCGCAGTCTGCGTCGGCACGCTTGCAGTGGTGACGTGGCTGACCGGCTCGAGCTGGGGCTGGATTTCCGAGATCAGTGGCAATACCAAGGTGATTAACCCCCTGGCAGCACCGTCAGCGGTCGCTGGTGTGATCTCGGGCGTCATGGCGTGGTTCAACGACGACATCGGTTTCAATGTCATCGTCAGCCACACACGCGTGGTCTCCTCTATCATCATGCTGGTGGGACTCGTGATCTCCTGGTTCTACTTCCGAGCCACCCCTCGTAACAGTGTCGCTGGCATGATTGCCGCTTACGTGGTGGCCTGCGTATTTAATGCCGTGGCACTTCCCTGGTACTACGCCAGCTTATTGACTCCCATGGGAACGATTCGCCCGCCACGATGGGTGGTTCAAGGCACCGTGTTGTTCACATTCATCCTGTCGCTGTCCTTCGCCGGCGGCGGCAATCACCGCTTCTACGACGTGCCCTGGATGGTTATCATTACCGTTCTCGGCTGGCTGGCCGTCGGCTGGCTGACCACTGGAAAATTCAGCTGGAAGTACCCGTGGCGCGACGATAAAACCGCCGCAGACACGGATTCCACGGTGGCGCCCCTGTCGCGGTCGACCGAGGTCGCATAGTTGTCCATGCCCACCCCACAGCCCCTCTCGACCATCGCGCTGCCACAGTCCTACGAGCTCTGCCGCGATATTATGGCCTCCCACGGTCGCACGTATTCCCTGGCCACGCGACTATTGGCACCCCGCCAACAGCGTGCGGTGTGGTCTCTCTACGCCTGGGCACGCATCGTCGATGACTACGTCGACTGCCCCGCCGACGCCGACCGCTCCCCCACGCACATCGAAGCCACGGTCACACGTTTAAGCGAGCTTTTCCACTCAGCTGTCGTCATCGGTTCGCTTGACGACGTCCACCGCGACCGCGACCGTGCCGTCATCTCGGCGGCCGCACAGACTTTTCGCGACTACGACATCGATCCACAGCTCTCTGCGGACTTTGTTCACTCCATGTTGATGGACGTGCCCGACACATCGTGCCACATTGCGCATTTTGAAACATGGGAGCAACTCGACTCGTATATGTGGGGCTCCGCAGCAGTCATCGGCCTTGAGATGATGCCCATCCTAGGCACCCGCGCAGGGGTCTCCCGCGAGGAAGCCACTCCCTACGCAGAGCTCCTGGGAAAAGCCTTTCAGGTGACGAATTTCCTCCGCGACATCGCCGAGGATTTTCGCCGTGGCCGTATTTACCTACCACTGAATGAGTGGGAGGCCTTCGGAGTGGGTACCGAGGAGATCGGCTACTGTGCCGCCACGGGACAGACGACCCCGGCGGTACGTCAGGCATTGGCCTTCTTCATCGCTCGCAACCGCGCACTCTATGCCGAAGCCAGCAGCGGCGTGGACATGTTAGAGGTGCCAGGGCGTCAGGCTATCCGTGCCGCGGAGATTCTCTACTCAGACATTCTCGGCGAAATTGAGCGCATGAACTACAACGTCTTTGCGCAACGCGCTCAAGTGGGACGCGCTCGAAAAGCAAAAATCGCCCTCCCGCTGCTTTTCACAGCAGTGGCCGGGCGATTACGACAGGAGCTATCGCGGGCGTAGGACGGCGGGCGTAGGACGCCGTCCGGGTCTTTACAACGCCATAGCCTGTGCGCGGCGCATTACTTCGCGTGCAAGGTGACCGTGCAGGGCGTCCACCGGACGTCCAGGCAGAGATTCATCTTCGGTGAATAGCCACTCCAGCGTTTCTTCTCGCGTGTAGCCGCCGTCGGCAAGCAATGCGAGTGCGCCAGGTACAAAACGCGCGACCTCATCATCTTCAAAGAAGCGGGCGGGAATTTGTGCAATGCCGTCGCGGTGGACTGCAATAAGGCGACCCTCCTGCAGCAACGCGTGAATTCGGGTGACGGTGACGCCAATGAGGTCAGCGGCATCGGGCAGCGCAAGAGTGGGTTCGTCGGCGCTCAGGACATCGTGGCAAGTTGGAATCTTTCTCACACTGGTCACTTTAGCGCGTTGGCCTTGCAGTAGGTACGTCCCCATATACTTATTAGAAGCAACTGATTGGAACAGGGAAGGCTGGTTTATGTCGCAGCTTGTCGAGGGGCAGATTCTCGATGGTCGCTACCGCATCGGAGCCACCATCGCACACGGTGGCATGAGCACCGTGTACTGCGCCACCGATTTGCGGCTCGATCGCAGGGTGGCCGCAAAGGTCATGGATCCGCGTTTTGTCGACGACGAGTCTTTCCGCATCCGCTTCGAACGTGAGGCCCGCGCGGTCGCGCACCTCAATGACGAGTCGCTTGTCAACGTCTACGACCAGGGCACGGACCCGGCGGGGCATGTTTTCCTCATTATGGAATTCGTCGACGGTGGGACCCTCCGCGAACTGCTCCGTCAGCGCGGTCCGATGCCTCCGCATGCAGCTGCCGTCGTGATGCGCTCAGTTCTGCGCGCCCTATCGGTGGCGCATTCCCGCGGCATGGTGCACCGAGATATCAAGCCGGAAAATGTGCTGATTGCCTCGGACGGGCGAGTGAAGCTGGCGGACTTCGGTCTAGTGCGCGCGGCCGCTGATGCCAAGGTGACCTCTAACTCGGTCATCGTCGGCACCGTCGCTTATCTGGCTCCGGAGCAGGTCACGGGTGAATCCATCTCCCCTGCATCCGATGTGTATGCGGCGGGTATTTTGCTCTTTGAGCTGCTTACCGGCACCACGCCATTCATCGCCGATTCTTCGCTCGGCGTTGCCATGAAGCGATTGAACGAAGATGTCCCGCCACCCTCGGAGTTCATCGACGGCGTTCCCGAGGAGTTCGACGAGTTGGTCGCCCGCGCTTGTTCCCGCAGGCCGGAGGATCGGTTTGAGACGGCCGAGGAATTCGGTGACGCACTCGAAGACATTGCGGACAAACTCGCGCTGCCACCATTCCGCGTGCCGTCGCCCGTCAATTCAGCAGCCGCCAACGCTGCCGCCATGGAGGGGCTCACAGAGGACTTCCACCGACCGGGCAACGACCATTTCGATGACAGACACGGCACCGCAGAGACGGCACCCGAGCGCTTCGGTCACGACGGCTATGGCTTCTCGACGGACGCACCCGGTAGCCCCGTTTCTTCCCGACCACCGGGACCACCAAACGTTTTCGATGATTTCGACGACCCGGATGCGGGGCGGACACGCACTTTCGATCGCTATGACGAGTACAACCCCCCTGGCTGGGAATCCCCGGAGCCGTCTGGTGGAGCTCTCGTACCAGCCGACGTTCCAGGCGCTCCGGAATATCCGCTGCCGCCGGACACTCAGGGCCCACAGCACCCACAGCATCCGCAGCCGCGATCTGCTCAGACTCAGACGCCTAAGAGCCGTCGAGCTACCCGACAGCGGACGCGCCGTGGATGTGCATTGTGGCTGATTATCGCCCTGGTTGCCACGTTGGGCATGGGGCTTGGCGCATGGTGGCTGGGCTCTGGCCGTTACGGCGAAGTGCCCTCTATCACTGGGCTGTCGCAACCACAGGCGATGACCGCAATCAGTGAGGCGGGCTTTGAACCGGTGGTTGATGAGCGCTACGACAACGATGTCGCAGTGTCCCAGATTATTGGCTCGGACCCCCTGGCTGGAGCGCGGGTTGTCCGCGGTGATGATGTTCGCGTGCTGGTCAGCCTCGGCCGCCCGACAGTGCCCGCATATCCCGCGAACCACTCAAAGGAAGTATTCAGCGCTGCCCTAGCTAAGCGGACGTTGAAAGAAGAGGTCGGAGACCCCGTCTTTTCCGATGATGTCTCCACCGGCGGCTTGGTCTTTGCGGTTCCTGCTCCAGGACAGACCGTCGAAGTTGGCTCGGTTGTGACTGTGCATTACTCCAAGGGGCCAGCACCGGTGAAGGTGCCAAAGATCGTGGGGCTTCAAGAGGATGAAGCTCGTGAGCTGTTGAGCAAGGCCGGGCTGGAGGTCCGAGAAGTATCGGCGGAGTTCTCCTCCTCTGCTGAGCCGGAAGAGGTTCTTTCCGTGTCTCCTGAGGAAGGCACTGGCCTCGAACGCGGTAGTTCTGTGACGTTGACCATTAACAACGGCATCGAAGTGCCCAATGTAGTGGGCAAGTCGGAGGATACTGCTCGCCAAATTCTGCAGCGCGAGGGCATTGAGGTAAGCGAAGTAAAGGACGCGTCCTCCTCCTCGCGCGACTACGGCCGTGTCGACGCAGTCTCACCGAGTGCAGGTCGTCTGGTTAACCCCAATGATGCGACTGTCACGCTGACGGTGTCCAGAGCAGTGAAGGTTCCGCAGCTGCTGGGTAAAACTGTTGCGCAGGCACGTCGTGAAGCGGAGAAACAGCATCTTCAGCTCGACATCGACGGCTCTGCGAACGAGGACGATCGCATCGTATTGCAGTCACCCCGACCGGGCGCTAAGGCCACGGCGGGTGACAGCATTTCGGTCAGCACTCTGTAAAAAGTGCGGCGCGCTAATGAGTGCGGCGCTGCACTAGCTGGGCTAGTTGTACCTAGCTGAGCTGGTTGCAACTAGTTGCGCAGCATCTCGGCAACCAGGAAGGCCAGCTCCAGCGACTGCTGAGTGTTCAAACGCGGGTCACAAGCGGATGCGTAACGGCCTGGCAGGTCGACATCGGAAATGTCCTGCGCGCCACCGAGGCACTCAGTGACATCTTCGCCGGTCAGCTCCACGTGGATACCGCCCGGGTGCGAACCGATCGAGCGGTGCACCTCGAAGAAGCCCTGAACCTCGTCGACAATGCGGTCGAAATGGCGGGTCTTGTAACCATTGGAAGCCGAGTAAGTGTTGCCGTGCATCGGGTCGCACTGCCAAATGACCTTGTGACCAGAAGCTTCCACAGCCTCAACGATGGGAGGCAGCACGGAGCGAACCTTGTCATTGCCCAGACGCGAAGTCAGGGTCAGGCGACCAGGCTGGAAGAACGGGTCGAGCTTGTCGGCGTAAGCGACAGCCTCCTCCGGCGTGGTGGTCGGGCCAATCTTCACACCGACGGGGTTGCCAATCATGGCAGCCAGGTTGATGTGGAAGTCCTCAATGCCACGGGTGCGCTCACCAATCCACAGCTGATGCGCGGAGAGATTGAACAGCTCCTGGTTGCCATCGTTTTCAGAAAGGCGCAGCATAGCGCGCTCGTAGTCAACAACCAGCGCCTCATGCGAGCAGTAAATCTGCGCGGTCTGCAGGTTCGAGTCCGCAACACCACAGGCAGCCATGAACTGCAGTGCGTGATCAATCTCGCGTGCCAGGTCCTCGTAGCGGGCGCCAGCCGGCGAGTTGCTGACGAACTCACGGTTCCACTCGTGCAGACGGTGCAGGTCAGCGGTGCCCGAACCTGTCAGTGCACGTACCAGGTTCATCGCCGCAGAGGCATTGGCGTAAGCACGCACCATTCGAGCTGGGTCGTGAACTCGAGCTTCTTCGGTCGGCTCAACGCCGTTGACCATGTCACCGCGGTAGCTAAGCAAACCGTCGCCGTCGATATCCTTCGAGCGCGGCTTGGCGTACTGACCAGCGATACGAGCCATCTTTACGACCGGGGTGGATGCGCCGTAGGTCAGCACAACGGCCATCTGCAGCAAGGTCTTCACATTGGCGCGAATGTGCGGCTCAGTATTGGACTCAAAGGTCTCCGCACAATCGCCACCCTGCAACAGGAAGGCCTTACCATTAGCGACGTCGGCAAGCTCCTGACGAAGCTTACGAACCTCAGGCGCGACCACAATTGGCGGTACCGATTCGAGAATGCGACGTACGTTTGCAGCGGCGCGGGCATCCCAGCTTGGCTGCTGTAGGGCTTGGCGGGATACGACATCAGCAAAACGCTCAGCCATGTCGCCGGGAAGCGGTGGCAGATCGGGCAGGTCATCTACAGGGAGATCAATAGTCCAACTCACAGAAGTTCATTGTAGTGCCCCTGCTAGAAGGGTGTTAGTCAGGTCACCAAATATTCGAATTCCGCTGCTTAATCGAGCGGCAATTTCTGTGCAATCTTTTGAAACTTCAGCAGATTGTGCTGGGCATCTGCCAGCGCGTCGTGCTTACCTGCAGTCTGTTTTGGCAACCGTGGCTTACCCGCCATCTCCCAGTACTGCTTGAGTTCACGGGTATAGCGCGGCATAAACTGCGGCAACTTGGTCATATCGCCCCAAAGCTGCACCAACGCAATGTGGTCGTAGGCACCTACCCAGGCCCACAGCTCTGGGCTGCCCGTACCGGGTTCGGTGAAAAATGCCAGCAGTTCCTCGCGGATCGTGTCCCGGTTCTTCCACAGCGGAGATGAGGGGTTGGGCAGCTGATTGAGCACATTGGTCCGAACCCACGGCCCGGCCTTGCTCTCATTGAACTCGGTAGACACCGCGTAGTACTCGCGGCCATCCTCAGCTACGACACCGATGGAGACAAGATCAATAGTCTTGCCGTCTTCAATAAACTCGGTGTCATAAAAATAACGCACGGTGTGGAATCCTCTCCAGCCTCGGCCTCGCGTCGGCTACCTCGCGACCAAAAGACCGTGGAGCCCTACCGAGCAAATCTTACCCATGCACCGAATCGCCATAGGAAGTGTGCAGCCCCACTGTCGCGAAAACTATCTGCGCCTAATTATTCTAGCGAGCGCGTCGAAACCAGCGACGAGGGGTCGGCTTCGGCCCCGGAGCCGGAGTGGTCAGCTCTCCACCCGGCTCGGTTCCCGCTGGATAGCCGGTGCCGGCCTCCAAGGACTTCTTCACCTCAGTCGCGTAAGCATCGACATATTCCTGGCCCGAAAGCTTCTGAATTTCCTTAATCAGGTCATCCGTCAGTGCCCTGGCCGCTTCATACTCATCGCTGTACTTGGCTTTGTACTCCGACGGATCAATCGGATCGCCGATAATCGTTCCGACCTTCACCGGACGAGGAATCCACGAACCAATCGGGTTGGCCTTCTCCGTATCAATCATCGCCATTGGGAACACCGGCACACCGGACTCCAGCGCTACACGTGCCGCACCGGTTTTACCGCGGTACAGTCGACCATCCGGACTACGGGTGCCTTCCAAGGAAATGCCCAGCAGGTCACCGCGTGACAGCACCTTCAAGCCGGCGTTCAGCGCATCGCGAGCTGCATCACCAGAGGTACGGTCAATCGGCACCTGCCCCACCGAGGAGAAGAAGAACTTCTGGATACCGCCGACAAAGCCCGGCGTGGTGAAGTACTCCGCCTTCGCCAGGAACGTCAGCTGACGACGGCAGACCAGTGGGAAGAAAAAGTGATCCATCACAGCAAGGTGGTTCGACGCCATCAGCGCTGGACCTTCCTGAGGAATCTTCTCACCACCGATGTAGTACGGGCGATTATAGATCCGCAGCCAAGGGCCAATGAGGATGTACTTAAAGAACTTGTACCAGCGATTATTCACAGTTTAAAACTATACAGGTTCAGTTGGTCCGACGATCCATCTCCGCAGCCATTCCCCCACCTTTTCGCGGGCGAATTCCCCTGCAATCCCCCAATTGACGCTTTACGACGATGTCGCACCCTCGGCAGCCACAACGCTGCGCGCAATATCCGCCGCACCGATCAACCCAGCATCCGCACCTAGTTCAGCGACCCGCACATCCGCTACCGGACGATAGCCAGTACCGGTGAGATTGCGGGCAAACTCGGCCTTGGCCTTGTCCAGGTATAGATCAGACGCCGAGGCAACACCGCCACCGATAACAATCAATTCCGGATCAAAGACATCGCCCACCATCGACAGGCCACGCCCCAGCCAGGTAGCAAAGTCATCAATCGCAGCTAGAGCCAATTCATCCCCCTGGCGAGCAGCCGAGACGACATCGGTACCAGTTACCGAGCCGGCCACGAGCCCGTCGGTAAGCCGCGAGAAGTAGCGACCGGATTCAGAGAGTTCCTGAGCGGTGGTAACCAACGCCGTACCCGAGCAGTAACGCTCCAAGCAACCACGCTTTCCGCAGGAGCAGGGACGACCATCCGGCACAACTGTGAGGTGGCCGAATTCCGGCGCCGTGCCGTACGCGCCACGGTAAATCTCACCACCCTGCATCATCGCGCCGCCGATTCCCGTACCCAGCGCAAACAGCACCCAATTATCCGCACCGCGAGCCGCACCAAAGCGATACTCACCCCAGGCGGCCGAGTTGGCATCGTGCTCAAGCTGCAGCGGACATGGGAGAAGCAAGGATAAACGCTTGACGACGTTCGCATCGCGCCACGGCAGATGCGGGGCGAAACGAACCGTCTGACGGTCAGAATCCAAAAAACCAGCTACAGCTAAACCGATGGCGCTGACATCTGGAAAGCGTTCAACCAAGCGCTCGGATGTCTGGACAATGCCACGTTCAATGGCATCCACACTGCCGTCAGAACTAGTCTGAACTCGATACAGCACCTGCCCATCAGCGCTGACCACTGCAGCGCGCAGGTTTGTTCCACCAATATCAAAACCGATAGCCGGGCGATCAGCGGCGGCGGACTCGTCTGAGCTCGGATGAATCGGAATATCGGTGGGCATAACAGTTGATTATAAAGGGATTGCGCAGGTTCGGAGAATTCGGCGAGCCCGAGCAGCCATGACCTCCCAGGTCCACGACTGCACAACATGCTCCCGACCACAGGCTCCCATCGCCGCCGCGCGCTCCGGATCATCCAAAATTTCAACCAGCCCGGTGGCGACGCTGCGCTGCGAGGCCCCATCGACAACGATGCCAGTTTCGCCATCGATAACTGTCTCCGGGGCGCCACCAGACTTGCCAGCTATGACAGGGACACCGCAGGCCTGTGCTTCCAAGTAGACAATGCCGAGGCCTTCTACATCGAGTCCACGGCCTCGGGTCCGGGCGGGCATGGCGAAAACGCTGGCTGCATTGTAATAGGCGGGGAGATCATCATAGGAGACCTTGCCGGCAAAAATGACCTGCTCGGAGACCCCAAGCTTTGCTGCCAGCTTTTCCAACTCTCGATTCAACGGACCGACGCCCACAATCAGCAATCTGGCACCTGGGTGCTGCTCAAGAACCTTAGGCATGCTGCGAATCAGCATATCTTGCCCTTTGCGGCGCACTAGCCGGGAAATACAGACGATAAGCGGCTGGGACTCACCGATTCCGTGGTGCTGCCGGATCTTCTGTCCCGCCTCGGGGTCCGGGGAAAATCTCTCGATATCGACACCAGAAGGCAGGTGTTCAAACGCTGTTTGCGGGCCAAAGGCTGTCGCAAAACGACCACGGGTGTAGCGGGAAATATAGGTCACAACATCGGAGCTCTTACCAATTCGTCCGAGCATCTGGCGGGCCAATGGCAGCATCGACCAGCCCACTTCATGTCCGTGAGTGGTAGCAACGATGCGGGTAGCACCTGCGCGACGGCATGCGTCGGCAAGCAAACCAAGTGGCGCGGCGGCACCAAACCAGACGGTGTCAATGCGTTCGGTGCGAATAATCTGAGCGGCGCGACGAGCTACGTGCGGCAGTGGCAGCAGCACGGAATCACTCATGCGGTAAACACGGTACGGTAGCGACTCGTCGTAGGCGCGGAGCTTCTCTTTGGAAGCTCGCGAGGATGCGAGGACTACGAGGTTCTCTGGATCCAAACGAGCACAGAAATCACGCAGGTAGGACTCGATTCCACCATCGCGAGGCGGGAAGTCATTCGTAATGAGCAGTACGCGCGCAGACATGGAGTCGAGTTTATCTACCTTGACTAAAAAGACGCGAAGTCACCTGCCGGTAGTTAGAAGCGGACCGCGCCTTGGTACGGGCCGCCCTGGTCGATGGAAACGACCTGGACCGGAATACCGTAGTCGGAAGCATGGACAATCTGACCATTGCCGATGTACATGCCTACATGGGTAATGCCCGGGTAGTAACCGATGATGTCACCTGGCTGCAGCTGGTCACGGCTTACCGGGGTGCCACCGGCGAGCTGTGCCTGCGAAGTACGCGGAATGGACTTACCAATCTGCTGGTACGCCCAGTACATCAGACCGGAGCAGTCGAATGCAGAGGGACCAGCAGCTCCCCACGAGTACGGGGAACCCAGCTTCGACATCGCGGCATCAACTGCGGCGGAAGATCCGAGCAGTTTATCCAGCCCTTCGGTAATTGGGTTGTTCTTGGAAATCCAGATTTCTCGCTGTTCGGGACTCAGCGCATCAACCATGGACTTGACATGCTCGGCGCGCTCATCAAATTCAGCGCTGCGCTTGTCCAAATCATCGCGACGCTTAGCCAGGTCATCGAGCTGCTTGCGGATATCCCCCTGCAGACGCAGCGCATTGGCCTTACCATCCTCAGCATCCTTACGGGCTTGCACCGCACGGCTGACAACTTCATCGTTATCGCGGAACATCTTATTGATGTAACCGGTACGGTCGATAGCGTCCTGAGCACTGGCAGATCCCAGCGCGGCAGACAACGGGTCGACGATTTCGCCTCGCATTCGCTTCTTCGCGAAGTAGGAAATCTCACCAGAGAGCGCCTTGAGGTCATCCTGTGCTCGAAGAACCTGGTCCTCAGAGCGCTTCAGCTCCCCCTCGGCGTGCCGGAGTTCCTCTTCCTTGGCCTGAACCTGAGAATCCAGCTCGGTAACTTCCTCCGAAATCGCTTCGGTATCCCGAGAAATCTTCTCCAGCTCTGTAATAATGCCGTCGGCAGTAGCCAAATCCGGGGCTGGCTGTTCATCCTGCGCAGACGCAATTGGCGCCAAACCTACGGAGCCAAAGGTTAGCCCAGTCACGACCGTCAGCCCGACTACACCGCGACGAGAGTTGTGGCGACGGCGAGAGGCACGGTGACGCGACAAATCCAAACCCTTTTCAAATTGTGTATTCAAATTTCTTCCCCGAAAAACAAAACATCAAACCACTTGACGCATTCGAGCAAATTGTAGCAGCCTTGCCGCGGAACAACACACCGACAAACCGCCAGCACAAAGGGGTATCCAAAGGGAGTAACCAGGATAGCCCTTCGACTTCACGCATTGCGTAACCACAGGGCAAAAACAAAAATGAGGCGAGCGCCCCCCATAGTGCTTTACGACGCACATAGCGTCAGCACCCGGGCGCTCGCCTCAGTGCCCCCTCACTAAAAAAGAGCCAAGGCTCTGCGGGGCATCTAAGCCCCGCAGGTTGTCATCCGTTCAAACAGATTAGAAGCGGACGAAGTTGTGAACCGGCATGTAGTTCATCGGAGCTTCCTTGACGACATCGCCGGACTGCGGAGCGTGAATCACATTGCCGTTACCGGAGAAGATGCCGACGTGGGTAGCGCCAGAGTAGAAGGAAACGATGTCACCCAGTGCCGGGCTGGAGACCGCGACGCCCTGGGAAGCCTGCGCCTGGGAGGTGCGCGGAATCGACTTACCGACCTGCTGGTATGCCCAGGAGGTCAGACCGGAGCAGTCGAAAGAGTTCGGACCGGTAGCGCCCCACACGTACGGGGAACCAATCTTGGAACGTGCAGCGGAGACGATAGCCGAACCAGTGGACGGTGCTGCAACGTTTGCAACGCTGCCGGAGGTAACCTCACCTGCGACATCATTGAACTTGCCAACAACATCCTGCAGACCTGCAACCTGCGGGGTATCGAAGCCGTTCAGTGCGCCCTGGATGTCGTTCAGCGGGTTAGCGTTAGCGGTCGGAACTGCGAGAGCGGTAACGCCGGCGACGGTTGCGCCAAATGCGACTGCGTTGCGTGCAAAGTTAGAACGGCGGTGGTGCTTGCCCATTGTTTTGAAACTCCAAAATCTTCCTGTTTAGCCGACCGGGTTAGCTGACGGGTTCGGAAGAATGGAAGACTTCCTACCCTCCGGGATTTCCCTTTGGGATTCACCCCATGGTTCGAAGTGGGTCCCCGGCTCGAATCCCCTGAGGCTCTCACTACTTAGCCCCTCAGGACCTTCGATAAGGCTCTGTGTTTTCTTATCAATGACCGGCACCAACTCAGTGGCCCCGTTTCAATGTCTCGATAAGGTTACGAAATGGCATCAAGTTTTGTCTAGCCGTTTGCCAAGAAAACCGCTCAAGGCCCGGTTGTTACCATCGATAGAACTAAACCGTTACCAAGCTGTTACAACTAGACACTCCCCTTGCGGCGGAATAATAACAGTTTGATAAACGTGTCACTACCTGGCATTTTGAAGTCCGACGAGAACTTTACACTTAACGCCTTAAGGTCGGAACATTTTTATCGCGGACTCAAAACGTGTTTTATGTCACACTCCAGCTTGTAGTAGCTCAATTTACTCAAGTTTCACAGTTTTAACACCACTAGGAGCGCTCAGAATAGGATTATTGACGTGAATTCAGGACAACAGCACTTCCCTCTCGAAGGCTCCGTCGATGATTCTCTTTTCAACACCACCTTTGTCGTCGTAGACCTAGAAACGACTGGACTAAAGGCCAAGAACGACCACATCATTGAAATTGGGGCCATCAAAACCCGTGGCGGCAAGACAATTGGCACCTTTTCCAGCTTCATCGACCCCGGCATGGAGATTCCCGACCACATCACATCTCTCACCGGCATCACTACCGCCGATGTTGAAACTGCTCCACAGCTCGGCACAGTTATTACTCAGTTCCTCGACTTTGCCCTGGGAAGCGTCTGGGTTGCGCATAATGCCAAGTTCGATATTGGATTCCTCCGCCAGGCTTGCACAGATTTGGGCCTAGATTGGCCAAGCCCCAGCGTCATAGACACTCTCACGTTGGCGCGTCGCGTCCTTGACCGCTCACAAGTTGGCAGTTTCAAGCTCTCACAGCTCGCACGGTACGTCGGTTCTCCGAATCGCCCCAGCCATCGGGCGCTTGACGACGCAATCGCAACCGTCGACGTCCTTCACTACCTCATGGAGAGACTAGCTGGCGATGAAGTACATACAGCGTCCGAGCTAGTGCATTACTCGCCGACCGTCGCTCCGGAGGTTCGTGCTAAACGACATCTTGCCGATGGAGCTCCGCACACCCCTGGTGTCTATGTTTTTCGATCAAGAAATGACGACCCCTTATATATAGGTACAGCTCTCGATTTGCGACGTAGACTTCTGCAGTATTTCAACGGCACTGATTCTCGTCGCAAGATTACGGAAATGGTCTCTCTAGCCGAACGCGTCGAGATCATCGAATGCCCGCACGGCTTCGCTGCAGAAATCCGCGAGGCTCGCCTGATCTCTGCACTCCGTCCGCCCTACAACCGACAACGTACCGAACCGACCCGCGGCTGGTACATCGTCCCCGCTAGCCCCGGTCGGCCTGCCAAGATTAGCCGAACAGTCACCGACGCCCGCAGCCTAGGTCCTTTCCGCACGCGCGACACCGCTACTGCCATCCGCGACAGGTTCTCCGCACTTAACGACGACTTTGCGATAACAACCGCCCAGATCTCCACCACCGGCGCAGACGAGATTGCAGACATGATTGCTGAGATATCAGCACTTGGCGAAGCACAGCGCTTCCAACGCGCGGCAGTGCAGCGTGACCGCACTGCGGAGTTCATTATCAGCTTGGATAAGCAGCAGCGCCTGAGCATGCTTGCCGCCATCCCATCTCTGCAAGCCGCTTTCCCCGATGGCAATGGAGGCTGGCACCTAGCGGAAATTCGCTATGGCAGGTTGGCGGGCGCCAGCACCGCACCGCGTGGCGCGGATATGAACTACATCATCGACCTCATGGAGAGTTCAGCCCAAACAGTCACTCCAGATGACTCCTTATATAAAGGAGCATCAATTGATGAACTCAGTATTGTCTGGAAATGGTTGCAGCGCCCGGAGGTACGAATAAAGCCCACCGGAGGCGAGTTTTCCTACCCCAGGTTGGGCGCAGGAAAATACCTTCAGTGGGCAATTGACGCGCAGCAAGCACGTCGTGAAGCGCGACGCGAACCTTAACCCTTCATCGCCGCGGTAACGATGTCCAGGCACAGCCCCGACTGGAGCGTTTCCTTGACCTCTTCAATGGAGTCGGCCATAGCTTCCTTTAGCGGACGGCCACCCAGACCACGCGAAATGGCGATTGCGGCGGCGGAGTTAAGGATGACTGCATCGCGAATCGGACCTTCGAGTTCGCCAGCCCAAATGCGACGTGCAACATCAGCGTTGTACGCGGGGTCACCGCCACGCAGCGCGTCAATTTCGGAGTACTCCATGCCATAGTCATGTGGATCGATGACATCTTCGGCAACTTCACCGTTTTCCACAATAAAGACCTTGGTGGGGCCAGTAACGGTAATCTCGTCGAGACCATCGCTTCCGCGTACCACCAACGCGCGCTGACCACGGCGGGCGAAGGTGTCCGCCATCGTCTCCATCTGATCTTCGAAGGCACAGCCAATCAAGCTTGCCTGCGGGCGTGCTGGATTCGTCAGCGGCCCCAACAGGTTGAAGACTGTCGGAACCGCTAGCTCCTTACGCACCGGTCCAGCGAAGCGCATGGCCGGATGAAAGCGAGCGGCAAAGAGGAAGCGCACGTAGAAATCCGGATGTTCCGGAGAAGTAACGAGACCGTTCTCAATGTCGATACCAAAGGCCTCCAGCATGTCAGCGCCGCCCGACTTCGAGGAAGCCGCGCGGTTACCGTGCTTGAGCACCGGCACACCGCTGGCAGCGATAACAATCATGGACATCGTGGAGATGTTGACGGTATTTGCGCCATCCCCACCGGTGCCGACGATATCGACTGCACCGCGCTCAATAACACCGGCGAGCTGTGGATCATGAACTGGGCGGGCAAAAGAAAGCATGCCCTCAGCCGCAGCATCGAGCTCGGCAGCCGTAATCCCCTTGGCGAGGAGACCGAAAGCAAACGTTGCGGTCTGCACGTCTCCGGAAGCACCTGACATGATCTGATCCATGGCGAATCGAATGCCCTCACCGGAAACTTCGCGGCCAGCGCCAATCGTGGAAAGAACATGGCGCCAGTTTTCGACCGCCCTCTTATCGCCGATCTCGCTCATCGCCACTCCCTTCCACTAGATAGTCAAGTCTGTACTCGTACTTTATTAATACAAATGCACCTAGGTGCTGCTGGTTATTCCGCCCACCAGGTGCACCACATCACGGGGCTTTCTGGAAAACCCCACCGTGATGTACGTAATAAGACAAGATACCTCCCCCATATATCCAGCGCATCACCAGGTCCACTTTTTGTGTTCGCCGAAAATCTCACCCCCATTGGGGCAACTGGAAAAATACGATATTAAATAGAGCCGAACCTGCGATAAACTAACCGACAGCCGATGCCGCAGTATCGCTAACCCAGGTTCGCCGAAGGTGAACCTGGCAGTCCAGGGGGATGGACTCCGCGCACCGCGACACAACAAAACCCTCGAATTCACCCGCGTCGGATAAAGACACCGGAAAGTTCCCAACAGGGGGAAAAATTAGTGAAATTCTCAGAAACCTTTCCTTGCGACCTGGGATTTTAGGAATTTTTATACAAAAACGGGGGTTGCAACGTGACTACTCCTTAAGAACAGTACATACTGTTAGTTGTGACGAGCGCAGTTGAAAATCAAGGTATGACAGCACCACGTCGTGCTGCGACACTGAACCGACCGAATATGGTCAGTGTCGGCACGATTGTGTTCCTGTCTCAGGAATTAATGTTCTTCGCCGGTCTGTTCGCGATGTACTTCGTGTCACGCGCGAACGGCCAGGGCGATTCGTGGGATTGGGGTACCGGCCACCTCAATGTCCCGTACGCACTATTGATCACCGTGATCCTAGTGTCGTCTTCGTTCACTGCCCAGTGGGGCGTGTTCGCGGCCGAGCGTGGCGACGTTTTCGCACTCCGTAAGTGGTACGCACTGTCTACCGCCCTGGGTGCAATCTTCCTCGTCGGCCAGGCTTACGAGTACTTCACCCTGGTTAGCCACGGTCTGACCATTCAGAACTCCATTTACGGTTCGGTCTTCTTCATCACCACCGGATTCCACGCGGCCCACGTCCTCGCGGGTGTGCTGGCTTTCGTTGTGGTGCTTATCCGTACCTCCAAGGCGAAGTTCACCCCGGCACAGGCCACTGCTGCCATTGTGGTCTCGTACTACTGGCACTTCGTCGACGTCGTGTGGATTGGCCTGTTCATCACCATCTACTTCATCCAGTAGGCCGTATTGGCCGTCCTTTGTTTAGTACGGCCTACAGCCCATCCACTTTCCACGAACAGTCTTAAAGGGAAAAAGATGGAAAACACTACCTCCGAAACCAAGGACACCACGTCCTTGGCTGCGGCCCCGAAGTCAAAGGGCCGCCGCAAGATGCGCCGTACTGCCTCCGGCATTATGGCTATGGCTCTCGCCCTCACCGGCGCGGGCTTCCTCGCTAATGCTCTGACCCCTGATGCACAGACGGCTACTGCTCAGCAGGATGAAGCCGCAATGATTCAGCAGGGCAAGGAGCTTTACGACGTTGCTTGTATTACTTGCCACGGCGCCAACCTTCAGGGCGTTAAGGACCGCGGTAAGTCGCTGATTGGCGTCGGCGAGGGCTCGGTTTACTTCCAGGTTCACTCCGGTCGTATGCCGATGCTCCGCAATGAGGCTCAGGCAGCACGTAAGACCCCGCGTTACTCCGAAGAGCAGACGCTGGCTATCGCAGCCTACGTCCAGGCTAATGGTGGCGGCGCCGGCATCGTCCGCGACGAGGACGGCTCCATCGCTATGGAGTCGCTGCGCGGTAAGAACGCCGGCCCGAACGGTGAGCTTGACAAGGCTGACGTTGCTCGCGGTTCCGAACTGTTCCGCCTGAACTGTGCCTCCTGCCACAACTTCACCGGTCGTGGCGGCGCACTGTCCAGCGGTAAGTACGCACCGGTCCTGGACCCCGCAAATGAGCAGGAAATCTACCAGGCCATGCTGACCGGCCCGCAGAATATGCCGAAGTTCTCTGACCGCCAGCTGTCTGCTGACGAAAAGAAGGACATCATCGCCTACATCAAGAACTCCAAGGAAACTCCGACCCCAGGTGGTTGGGGCATTGGTGGCATCGGCCCAGTTGCTGAGGGCCTTGTCATGTGGATTGTAGGCATTGTCGCTCTCGTAGCGGCCGCTCTTTGGATTGGATCCCGCCGATGAGTAATAACGAAAACAAGAAGTACAGCTCCGAAGAGCTGTCGAAGATGAGCAATGCGGATCTCGCTCGTCTGGGTGCTGAGCTCGACGACGTGACCATTGCTTACCGCAAGGAACGCTTCCCGATTGCCAACGACCCGGCTGAAAAGCGCGCGGCCCGTGGCGTCGCCATCTGGCTGGCTCTGTCAGTCATTCTTGGCCTGGCATTCATCGCCATCTACCTGTTCTACCCGTGGCACTACAAGGGTCACGGCGAAGAGGGGCTGTGGCTGTACACCATGTACACCCCGCTGCTGGGTATCACCATCGGTGGCTGTATCGTCACCCTGGGTATTGGTGCAGTTAAGTTCACCAAGCGTTTCATTCCGGAAGAGATTTCGGTTCAGCGCCGCCACGATGGTCCGTCCGAAGAGGTCGACCAGAAGACCATCGTTGCCCTGCTGAACGATTCTTGGCAGACCTCCACCCTGGGTCGTCGCTCCGCTATCAAGGGCCTCCTTGGTACCGGCGCCGTCCTGGCTGGTATCGGCATGATCCTTCCGCTTGGCGGCATGATTAAGAACCCGTGGAAGCCACGCCACGACGTTGACGTCACTGGTGACGGCACCCTGTGGACCACCGGCTGGACTCTCGTCGAGAAGGGCCACAAGGTTTACCTGGGACGCGACACCGGCGCTATTGCTGAAGAGGGCGTACACGGCTACACCACCAAGGGCGTTTCCCGTCTGGTTCGCCTCCGCCCAGAGGACCTGTCCGCAGGTTCCATGGAGACCGTCTTCCCGCTTCCAGAGGAGGACGTCAACGACGGCGACAAGTACTCCAAGGATGCTGATGTCTACGAGGCACACATGCACTCGATTCACGGCTCCCGCAACTCCGTCATGCTGATCCGTCTGCGTTCCCAGGACGCTGAAAAGGCAATCCTTCGCAAGGGTCAGGAAGACTTCCACTACGGCGATTACTTCGCCTACTCGAAGATTTGTACACACATCGGTTGCCCGACTTCTCTGTACGAACAGCAGACGAACCGTATTCTCTGCCCATGCCACCAGTCGCAGTTCGATGCACTGCACTACGGCAAGCCGGTCTTCGGTCCAGCTGCTCGCGCTCTTCCAGAGCTGCCGATCAGCGTTGACGAAGAAGGCTACATGTACGCAGAGGGCAACTTCATTGAGCCCGTCGGTCCGGCATTCTGGGAGCGTCAGTCATGAGTAATCCAACGAAACTAGCAACCGCTGCTAAGAATATGGATGACCGCTACACCCTGTCTGGCGGCATGCGTAAGCAGCTCAATAAGGTATTCCCTACCCACTGGTCCTTCCTGCTGGGTGAGATTGCACTCTACTCCTTCGTAGTCCTGCTCTTCTCGGGTGTTTACCTGACTCTGTTCTTCGACCCGTCGATGTCGAAGGTCATTTACGACGGTGCCTACGCGCCGCTCAACGGCGTCGAGATGTCTCGCGCCTACGAGACCGCCCTGCAGATCTCCTTCGAGGTTCGCGGTGGCCTGTTCATTCGCCAGATTCACCACTGGGGTGCTCTCCTGTTCGCCGTGTCCATCATGGCGCACATGTTCCGCATCTTCTTCACCGGCGCATTCCGCAAGCCGCGTGAGGCTAACTGGGTCATCGGTTCCATCCTCCTGCTGCTGTCCGTGGCAGAGGGCTTCATGGGTTACTCCCTGCCGGACGACCTGCTTTCCGGTGTTGGTCTGCGTATTATGTCCGCAATCATCATCGGTCTGCCGATTATCGGCACCTGGCTGCACTGGATGATGTTCAACGGCGACTTCCCGGGTGACTTGATTATCCCGCGCCTGTACATTGCACACGTGCTGATTCTCCCGGCACTGCTGCTGGGTCTGATTGCCGCTCACCTGGCTCTGGTCTGGTACCAGAAGCACACCCAGTTCCCTGGCGCAGGTCGCACTGAGAACAACGTCGTCGGCGTTCGTATTCTCCCGATCTTCGCAGTCAAGTCCGTTTCCTTCGGTCTGATTACCTTCGGCTTCCTGGCGCTGTTCGCTGGTATCTTCCAGATCAACGCAATTTGGAACCTTGGCCCGTACAACCCGTCGCAGGTTTCCGCTGGTTCCCAGCCGGATATCTACATGCTGTGGACTGACGGTGCTGCCCGTGTCATGCCGCCGTGGGAGCTCTACCTGGGCTCCTACACGATCCCGGCAGTCTTCTGGGTCGCCCTGCTCTGTGGTATTTTGGTTGTCCTGCTCTTCGCTTACCCGTTCATCGAGGCGAAGATCACCGGCGACAACGCTCACCACAACCTGCTGCAGCGTCCGCGCGACGTGCCGGTTCGCTCCGGTTTGGGTGCCATGGCTCTGGTCTTCTACACCCTACTGACTCTGTCCGGTGGTAACGACCTGATCGCATACCACTTCCAGATTTCGCTGAACGTGATGACCTGGGTTGGCCGTATCGGTCTGATTATCCTGCCTCCGATCGCTTACTTCGTCACCTACCGAATCTGCATCGGCCTGCAGCGCTCTGACCGCGCTGTCCTGGAGCACGGCATTGAGACGGGCATCATCAACCAGCTGCCTGATGGTTCCTTCATCGAGGTCCACCAGCCACTGGGCCCGGTCGACGAGCACGGCCACGCCGTTCCGCTCGAGTACCAGGGTGCTTACGTCCCGAAGACCATGAACGAACTGGGCGCCGCTGGTAGCCCGGGTCGCGGTAGCTTCTTCAGCCCGGACTCCCCGGAGATTGCCGAAGAGGCAGCTCGTATCGAGCACGAGAACCACGAGCAGCAGGCTCAGATGTTCCGTGACCTCGAAGCGCAGAACGCTGAAGAGCGTCGCCAGCTCGAGCAGTAAAACTCCGCGGTAGGTTTTCTACTGCGCTCAAATAAGACCACCCCGGTCCGCATCCAATTCGGATGTTGACCGGGGTGGTTTTTGTTCCCCGGATTCCTGCGCGCTCGTCTTGCACCCCACATATGTCAGATACCAAATCTGCTGTCTACCAGTACTAAAATGGACATATGTCTACCAGCCCCTCCCCCACCACCGATCTCTCGAGCAACGCCACACAGCTTGTCGCCAACGGTGTCAACTTCGACTACGAGGCCACGCCTGTTCTGCGCGATGTCTCGCTCACGCTTTCCGACGGCGATGTCCTCGGATTGGTCGGAGACAACGGAGCCGGCAAATCCACTTTTCTTTGGCTGCTGTCGGGTCGTCGTCGGCCCACGGGCGGTACGGTGACTCATATTGGCACGCGTGTGCTCGGCTCTCAGGAGCTGGAAGCTCCTTTCGACTCCACGGTGCAAATGCTTATCGACGAGGCTCTCGGCCCCTCGAAACGTCGTCTAGCGGAGTTGGAAGAGGCAGCTGAGGCGATGTCCTTAGCAGAGACCCCAGATGAGTCTGAGGCGGCAGAGAAAGCGTATTCGAAGGTCTTCTCGGACGTCATGGCTCACGATGACTGGAACGCCGAGCATAACGCGGAGATTGTGCTCGACCATCTCGGCCTGACCGGTACTGCTCCCGACGGCGCTCCCCTGGTAGAGCAACTAACCACGGAGATTTCCGGCGGGCAGCGGGCGCGGCTGGGGCTCGCGATTACGCTCATTCGAAAACCAGAGATTTTGCTTCTCGACGAGCCCACCAACCATCTCGATGAACGCGGTCGCCAGCTCGTGATTGACACCATTCAGAACCACCCTGGAGTGGTTGTGGTGGCAACGCATGACCGCGACTTCCTGGATGCCGTTTGTACTGTAATTGGAGACTTGGTGCCGGGGCGCCCTGGTATTGGGCTGTTCCGTGGTAATTACTCCGACTATGCGAAGCACCGTCGCCACCAGCGTGAGCTATGGGAGCACCAGTGGCGCTCCGAGGAGCATGAACGCAATCGGTTGGAAGACACCATCGACAATGGCGCCCGTGAGGTCTCACCGGGCCGAGCAATGACGGACAACAACAAGATGGCTTATGACCGCCGTGGCGGTCGTGTAGAGCGGCAAATCGCCCGCCGCGTACGTTCGGCTAAGCAGCGACTGGATGAGCTCATCGAGGAAGGTGTGGAGCGTCCGCCGGCTCTGCTGGGCTTTGATGCCCCGCTGACCGCACCCCTACCGACCAAGCGCGCTGCATCGGGAAGTGATGAGGATTTTCATATCAAGATGCGCGGCGTGGTCGTCCCAGATCGAATTCGGGTTGGTTCACTGACTATTCGTCCCGGAGACAAGGTCGTGATCACGGGTCCTAATGGGGCCGGAAAGTCTACTTTGTTCAAGGCCATCATGGGGCAAGTTGAGACGCAGGCTGGCGAGGTGCGTATCGGCGAGAACTGTCGAGTAGCCATGCTGGCTCAGGAACAAGACTGGGAAAACCCAAAGAAGTCCGCCCGTGAGTTATACGACCTTGCTCCCAATGCCCGCGTGCCTCTCGACGACTTTGGGTTGCTTAGCCCCGAGGATTCCAATCGCCCGGTAGGAAGCCTCTCCATCGGCCAGCAGCGACGAGTGGCGTTAGCGTTGGTCGTGGCTAACCCGCCGGAGATCTTGCTGCTCGACGAGCCTACCAACCATCTGAGTGTGGATCTGATTGAGCAGGTCCAAGACGCAATTGCGTCGGCAGAGGGCACAATTATTGTGATTACCCACGATCACCGCATGATTAACTCGCTCGAAGCGCGCCATCTGCAGGTGACTGACGGTGAGGTCATCGAACTACCTAAGGGGCAGAAACCCGTCGAATTCGCTTGATACGGAATCACATACTGATTAATGATCCTAACCGGCGAAGTAGCACCGGTTAGGATTTCCTCCCCCCCCTCACTTGCCCAAACAAAAAAGTCTCTCCCACTAACGCCCTTGTTAGTGGGAGAGACTTTTCGGTTATCTACGACTGTGGTTCAGTCGGATTGCACTCGGACTAGTGCTTCTCCGGCGGAGTGATGTACTGAGTGTTGAGCTTGGTGCTGGAGACGATCAGGATTACCGCGCCAAGGACAATCAGCCAGTAGGCCATGAATGCGATGCCGTAGCCCATGAGCAGGATGCCCATGGTCATCACGAACGGCCAAATCGAGCTAGCGGAGAAGAAACCGAGGGTTCCAGCACCGTCGGCAACCTCTGCCTCTTCGAAGTCGGCCGGGGTGATGTCGGAACGGCGCTCAGTGAAGTGGAAGTATCCACCGAGCATCAGAGTCATCAGAGCTGCGAGGACCAGGCCGGTTGCGCCAGCCCACTCAAGGCGACCCTGGCTTTCGTTGATGACGTTACCGGTGTCCTGGAGGTACTGAGTGCCGAAGATGTAGACGACAGCCATGAACCCCAGGAACACGGTAAGTCCGTAGAAGAGCTTTGCTGCAGACTTCATTTGAGAACTTCCTTTAGGTACGAATCTTGCTGGGTTTACTTGGCGGTCGCGTTCAGGTCAATGGTGTTAGCACCACGGTCACCCATGTCGCGGGTGTCGACACGACCGGAGTTGAACGGCGAGGTGGAGACTGCGAATGCCGGCTCACCGATGTGCTTCAGAGCATCAGCGTTAGTAGCTTCCGGGTTCTCCTGGCGGAACTTGATGTACTCGGTGAATGCCTCACGGGAGACAGCACGAATCTCGAAGTTCATCATTGCGTGGTAGGTACCACACATCTCGGCACAACGGCCAACGAATGCGTTCTTGACCTTGTCGCTCGGGTTGTCCTCCGGGCGGTTAGCCATCTTCTCCGAGTCAATCTTTTCGATCTGGAAGACACGGTTGGACTTGTTAGCCTCCGGGTGCGGGAACACGTCGCGCTTGAAGAGGAACTCCGGAACCCAGAAGGAGTGAATCACGTCAGCGGACGCGAGGTCGAACTGGATTGCAGTGTCTTCCGGAACAACGAGGACCGGAACCTCTTCGGTGGTACCGAGGGTCTCAATCTCGTCGTAGTGCAGGTAGTCGAGGCTCTCCTTGGAGCGTCCGTGAACCGGGTGCTCCTTCTGCTTTGCGCGATCCTCAGCGGACGGAACCTCGTGGCCGCCCTCGGTGAAGAACTGCTCATCAGCCGGCTTCTCAATACGGCCGTTGTATTCCTCGCCGCCCATCAGGTCAGCGGAAATGTTGGCGTAACCGAACTTCCAGTTCCACTGGAAACCGGTGACGTCGACAGTGACCTCCGGATCCTTATCCAGGGCAGTCACCTTGTCCTGAGTCTGAACCGTGAAGAAGAACAGGGCCATCACGATCAGAATCGGCAGAATAGTCAGCGACAACTCAACCGGAACATTGTATGCAGTCTGGCGCGGGAACTCGCCCTTGCCCTTCTTTTCAGCCTTCTTAGCTGTGAAGTTTGCCATCGAGTAAAGGGTAACGCCCCAAACGATGATGCCGATAATCCACGCTGCAACCCAGGTCCAAACCCAGAAATTACCCATGGACTGTGCTTCCGGGGTCACACCTTCCGGCCAACCAAAGCGGAGCAGCTTGAAGAAGCCGTTCTCCGGAGGATTAACATCGCAGCCGGCAAGCAAGGCTGCGCTACCGGCGGCAACGCCGAGGACGCCGAGCTTACGGGCGACTCCGAACTTTCTACGCTGATTCACGTGTGTCTGCCTTCCTGATCCACACAATTTTCGATAACCGATTAAGGTTTCGTCCTACCCAAGCAGAGTAGTCGATTCTTAAGCTTTCTCCACAATAAATATGGCTGTGGGGTGCCTTTGAGTATATCTGCCCTAATAAAATACTGAGAAAGACCCGCCTATCGGGGGTGGCATTCTCACCAGTTACACCCTGTTGACGCTCCCAAGTCTATGAATTTTTTAGTGTTTGTGCCACGCGCTGACGCACACACCGTCCCGCGCAACCTTGCCCCGAGCCCTAGACACGGCAAACTCAGACATTCTCGCTTTTCCCCAAAAGGCATTAAAGTAGGTGCAGCATTTCTATGTGGCGCCAATCTGGGGTTCAACCCAACTACTCAGCCACGCGGCGGTCCTTCACGGCCACCGGTTCAGGCGACAGCCAGTCGCACTGAGCCCCTAGCTACGAAGCCGTCGAAAATCCACTAAGTGACACTAAGCGAAAGGTGCGCGCACGAAGCATGTGTGGTCTTCTCGGAATCCTGACTGCAAATTCTGACGCAGCGGAGCTCGTTCCCGTTGTCGAAAGGGCCCTGCCCTGCATGCGGCACCGCGGTCCTGACGATGCAGGCACGTGGCACGATGAGGACGCAGTTTTCGGCTTCAACCGCCTATCCATTATTGATATTGCCCACAGCCACCAACCGCTGCAGTGGGGACCAGAGAATCAGCCGAATCGTTACTCCATGACCTTCAACGGCGAAATCTACAATTTCGTCGAACTTCGCGAGCAGCTGGAGAAGGAAGGCTATGCCTTTAATACCTCCGGCGATGGTGAACCTATCGTCGTTGGGTTCCACCACTGGGGAGCGGACGTCGTAAAGCACTTGCGCGGCATGTTCGGCATTGCCATTTGGGACAGCGTCGAGCGCAAGCTTTTCCTGGCGCGCGATCCGTTCGGCATTAAGCCTCTCTACTACGCCACCACCGAGCGCGGCACGATTTTCGGTTCTGAGAAGAAGTCCCTGCTCGAGGCCGCGCCGGAGATGGGCATCGATGCGAAGAAGCTGAATAAGCGCGCACTGGAGCACTACGTCGATCTGCAGTACGTTCCGGAGCCGGAGTCACTGCACACCGACATTGTTCGTCTGGAGTCGGGTTGCACTGCCATCGTTACGCCTGGTGGCGAAGTTAAGCAGACCCGCTACTTCAAGCCAAATTTCCCGATTCAGCAAGTGGCCAAGGGCACTGAGCAGGACGTTTTTGACCGCATTGCCCGTGCGCTGGAGGACAGCGTCGAGAAGCATATGCGTGCCGACGTCACGGTGGGCTCGTTCCTGTCGGGCGGTATCGACTCCACTGCGATTGCAACTTTGGCCAAACGCCACAACCCGAACCTGCTGACGTTTACCACCGGCTTCGAGCGCGAGGGCTTCTCCGAGGTCGATGTGGCTGCCGAGTCCGCCGCCGCCATTGGCGTCGAGCACATTGTGAAGGTCGTCTCGCCGGAGGAGTTCGCCGGGGCGATTCCGAAGATTATGTGGTACCTCGATGACCCGGTAGCTGACCCCGCACTGGTGCCGCTGTACTTCGTGGCCGCAGAGGCTCGTAAGCACGTTAAGGTCGTACTGTCCGGTGAGGGCGCAGACGAGCTTTTTGGTGGTTACACCATTTATAAGGAGCCACTGTCGCTGAAACCGTTCGACAAGGTTCCCTCTCCCCTGCTGCGCGGTCTGGCTAAGGTCGGCGAAGCTCTGCCAGAAGGCATGCGCGGCAAGTCACTGCTGCAGCGAGGCACTACTCCGTTGGAGCAGCGCTACTACGGCAATGCTCGTTCCTTTAACTTTGAGCAGCTGCAGGAAGTCCTGCCGTGGGCCAAGAAGGAATGGGACCACAGCGATGTCACGGCACCGATTTACGCGCAGTCTGAAGGCTGGGACCCGGTGACTCGGATGCAGCACTTGGATCTGTTCACCTGGTTGCGTGGCGACATTCTGGTCAAGGCCGACAAGATCACCATGGCCAACTCCCTGGAGCTGCGCGTGCCGTTCCTCGACCGTGTGGTCTTCGACGTTGCACAGACGCTGCCGGTGGACATGCGTGTTTCTCACGGCACCACCAAGTACGCACTGCGTCGCGCCATGGAGCAGATTGTTCCGGAGCACGTCCTCAACCGCCGCAAACTGGGCTTCCCGGTGCCGATTCGCCACTGGCTGGCAGGCGACGAACTGCACGGCTGGGCCGAGGACATCATCCGCGAGTCCCAGACCGATGAGTTCATTAATAAGGACGCCGTGCTCAAGATGCTCGCCGAGCACCACCCAACCGAGCGCGATCATTCCCGCCGCCTCTGGACCATCCTGGCCTTCATGGTCTGGCACGGCATCTTCATCGAAGGCCGCATCACTCCGGACATCGAGCAGCGCGACTACCCCGTCGAGCTCTAGTTCGCTAGTTCGCTTTACGACGGTCCCCGCGCCCCCATCCTGCCCCGGCAGGCTGCCACCATAGCCTGCGCAACCAAAAGAAAAGGCTCGGACCTCACTCATTTAACAAGAGTGAGGTCCGAGCCTTTTACTATCCGACGCTTTTCACAGCGTCTGCTGACAGCTCTGCTCAGCTAATGACTTAGTTGAAGGAGTCACCGCAAGCGCAGGAGCCAGTGGCATTCGGGTTATCGATGGTGAAGCCCTGCTGCTCAATAGTGTCCGCGAAGTCGATAGTGGCGCCGGACAGGTACGGAACCGACTGGCGATCAACGACCAGCTTGACGCCACCGAAAACCTCGGCGACATCGCCGTCGAGGCTGCGGTCATCGAAGTAGAGCTGGTAGCGCAGGCCGGCGCAGCCGCCCGGAGCCACGGAAATACGCAGTGCCAGGTCGGTGGCACCTTCTTGGTCCAGAAGTGCCTTTGCCTTGGCAGCCGCAGCTTCGGTCAGGGTAACGCCAGTGCTCTGAGCAGTAGTCATAGCGCGTGTCCTCCTTGTTGAAGTGTTTAAGTATGCGAGTCGACCCCAAGGTCGGCTACGTCATTATTTATCACAACCATACCGACCAGTCTTTAATTCCCAATTCTGGGTACTCTTTTTCTTTCTCTTTTTCTGAAGTCTCTTCTTGCCGCCACCTCGCAACCGCACCACGGCCTCCGACGCCCCAACGGCGCTCTCTCCGCCTCCGACCCCACGCGGCGGCCACGCCAAAAACCACGCCCCTTGCCCAGCCCCTGGCCCTCAACCTGCAACCTAATTAGGGAAGCACCTTGAAGACCTTATAATCTGGGGTCGTGAATCTACCGTGGAAAAAGAATGACAAAAAGTCCAAGGCAGCTGACGCAACTAAAGCTGACGCAACCAACGCCGGAGACGTAGCCACCGACGCGACCGCATCCAGCGGAGCCAAGGTCACCGCTTCGGAGTCTCAGCAGCCCGAGAAGAAGCACAGCGGTGCTTTTACTCCCAAGAAGGGGCGCCCTACTCCGAAGCGCAACGAGGTTGAGCGCGCACGCGGCATCCGCCGTGGCCCGGTCGAGGCGCCGCTGACTGCTAAGGAAGCTCGCCAGCGCCGCAAGGAGCTCAAGGCCTCCATGTCCAAGGAAGAGCTCAAGGCCGCCAAGGCACGCGAGCGAGCAGAGCGACGTGAGCAGCGGCGCATTGCCGACGAGCGCATGGCCGCCGGTGATCCGCGCTACATGCTGCCGCGTGACCAGGGCGCTGAGCGCAAGTTTGTCCGCGACTGGGTTGATTCCCGTCGCTTCCTCGCTAACGTGTTCCTCCCGTTCGCGCTGATTCTGCTGCTGATTATGATGATTGGCACTTCCCTGCCAAAGCTGGCCAACATCGCATCTCTCATCGCGATGGTTCTCATCATCGCCCTGATTATCGAAGGTATCTACATCGGCCGCCGTGCCATCAAGCTGACGCGTGAGCGCTTCCCGAAGACCACCGAGGGAGCCTGGGGGCTGGGCTTCTACGCTTACTCCCGCGCTTCTCAGCCGCGTCGTCTGCGTACTCCGCGTCCGCAGGTCAACATCGGCGACGAGATCAAGTAGCCTCCATCTGCCATGCGCACTCTGGTTCTCGGTGGCGCCCGCTCAGGCAAGTCCTCATGGGCTGAGCACGAGCTGCTGGCCACCGCCGCAGCCTCAACCAACTGTGCCTCAGATGCCGCAGCCTCAGCGGTGTTGCACTACATCGCAACAGCACGGCCCTGGCCCGGTGATAGCGACTTTCACTCCAGGGTCGAGGAGCACCGCATTCGTCGTCAAGCACAGGCACGAGAGCACGGAGTGGCCTGGCACACGGTTGATGACGTCGATGCGGTGGATGCTCTCGCGTCGCCGAAGCGGCGCATGCTGCTCGACGATGTCGGCACCTGGCTGACGCACATCATCGACGCGCAAGGGCTGTGGGAGGCGCCGAGGGGCAGCGTCGCGCCGTGGACGCACTCGCTTGTCGACGCCGTGCGCAACTTCCCCGCAGATTCCGACCTGTTCATTGTGTCGCCCGAAGTGGGCTTCGGTGTCATTCCCGAGCACCGCTCAGGGCGGCTTTTCCGTGATGAAATTGGTCTTCTCAACCAGCAGCTCGCAGCTGTCTGTGATCGTGTTGTCCTAGTTGTGGCGGGCTGCCCTATGGAAGTCAAGGCGGCCAGCTAGATTCACTTCACGCCTCTCCTCCTATGACGGTCTGCCTAGCAATGCGGATAATTATGTACCAATGGTCGGTACACAAATCGTTTTCGGGTAGCGTTTGAGAGTATGAACGCGGATTATTTTGGACCGGTAGCACGCCCTGACGAAGAGACTGAACAGGCCGCCCGCGCGCGCCATGAGCAGTTGACTAAACCCGCAGGCTCACTCGGCCGGTTGGAAGAGCTCGGCATTTGGATTTCGGCGTGCCAGGGAGAATGCCCTCCGCGTGACCTGGACGATTGCCGTGTTTATGTCTTCGCTGGTGACCACGGTGTTGCCCAGGGCGGGGTGTCCGCGTACCCGTCCGAGGTGTCTATCCAGATGCTTGCCAATATCGAGGCAAAGGGTGCCGGCGTGAACGCTATCGCTGACATCGCGGGAGCCACAGTTACCGGTGTGGACATTTCCCTCGACCACGATGCCGAAGGGCCATACCGTATCCGTCGCAGCTGCGGTTCTATCGACCGCGAGGATGCGATGAGCGAGGAGGAGGTCGATAAGGCCATCCGCACGGGCATCGCGATTGCCGACGCCGCCGTTGATGAAGGCGCTGACCTGCTCATTGCCGGCGACCTGGGCATCGGAAACACCACTCCAGCCGCAGCGCTGATTGGTGCCGTGACCAACTCCGAACCAGTTGTCGTCGTCGGCCGAGGCACTGGCATTGATGACGAGGGCTGGAAGCTCAAGGTCGCTGCCGTGCGCGATGCCATGTTCCGCGTGCGTCGCCTGCGCAATGACCCGGTTGAGGTGCTCCGTCGTATTTCCTCGCCGGATATGACCGTGATGGCCGCATTCTTGGCACAAGCAGCGGTGCGTCGCACTCCTGTGATTTTGGACGGAGTGGTTGTCACATCCGCTGCTCTGCTGGCTGACCAGCTCGCTCCGGGCGCCCGCGATTGGTGGGTCGCCGGCCACAAGTCGGCAGAGCCCGCGCACACGCTTGCCCTTCGACACCTGGATAAGGAACCACTTCTCGAATACGGGATGCGTCTTGGCGAAGGCTCCGGCGCCGTCGCTGCCCTACCGCTGGTCAAGTCCGGCGTATCCGTCCTGCGCAACATGGCTACCTTCGCCGACGCAGGCGTAAGCACCAAGGACTAATCGACTTGTCCGACAAAGCCGGCCCGTCTCACCAGGACAACCTCGACGGTGATCCCTCCGCTCACGGCAATGCCGTCGCTGAGGCCATCACCACTGCCCTGTCCTGGCTCACTGTCCTGCCTTTCAAAGGCGCGAGCGTGTTCGACCGCATTACCGGCCGCCGCGCCATCGCTGCACTGCCAGTAGCTGGGCTCGTTCCTGCCGCGGGTGCAGTTCTCATCACGGCGGGGCTGTTCGCAACGTCGTCGTCACGCACGCCCACGCTTTACGACGTCACCCCGATCCTCGGCGGCGCCCTGATTATGGTGGCGGCACAGATGTTGACCCGCGCCATGCACCTGGATGGGCTGGCGGATGTGGCAGATGCCCTCGGCTCGTATAAACCGCCGGAGGGGGCGCGCGAGGTGCTGCGCGATCCGAGCACCGGCCCAATGGGCGTGGGCTCCATCGTGCTGACGATGTTGACGACGACGACTGCTTTTGCCGTGATTGTGGCTAGTGTGCTGTCACATTGGTCTGCTGGCCAGATGTGGCCTGGCGTGGTTGTGCTGTGCTTGCCTTTTGTGGCCTCTCGCACGGCGGCAACGACTGCCTGCTGGCGTGGCTTTCCGCCTTTTTCGAACAGCGGCTTCGGCTCCCTGACGGCTGGTACACAGTCCACCGTGACGGTGGCCTGCTGGTGGACACTGCTGCTAGCTGTGTCGGGCGGGCTGATTGGGCTCGTGGGCGTAGCCGCTTGTGCACTGAGCTTTGGCGTTACACTGCTGCTGACGCGGCACTGCGTGAAGAGGTTTGGCGGAGTCAACGGCGACGTGTTTGGCGCAATCATTGAGATAACGTGCGCTGTCTGTGCCGTGATACTTGCCATAGGGTTCTAGCAGGGAAAATGCGCGCATTGCCCCCGTTGGGGTTTTCTTTAAAAAGAACTATTGACGGTCACTTTGACGCGGACGTATTCTGAGGGCACACCGCCGGGAAGGCGGAGTACAGGAGGCTCGTTTCGGGGCTCGCCCAAATTATTTTGCGCCGACCGTTTGCCGGGGCGCCAAGAACGAGCACACCTTCTAGCCTCCCAGCTAATTAACAAAGCGCGTCCCGTCGCAGCAATGCACGGGATGCGCTTTTCTATGTTGGGGTGATACTCCCAGGTTTGGGTTCTGTGGGTTAGGGTGGGTTAAGTAAAGAAAAGTGTGTCTTTCCCGGGCGTGTTGCGGTTATTTGATCCAGCCTTTT
>NZ_KV836197.1:0-171221 GCF_001838285.1 Corynebacterium sp. HMSC074C03
CCATTATCGGGGACACTCACAAGGTAACGGGCAGTAATGGCACTGATTTGGGGCTTGAGCAGTCAGCCGCTCAAGCCCCAAAAAATGCCCAACTTCCGCCCCCCACAACTCACCCCCAAATTTTCACTTTCCCAGAAACAATTGACCGTTTTCACACACTCGGTTAACACCGCTTCAAATGCTTAAGTCCCTAAAACGGGGTTGCATGAACTGGCGTGTTCCAATCATTATGGAATAGTGACTTCTCTCCTGTGCATCCTGTTCGTTACGGCAGCGCTTGCACCATGGACGATTAAGTGGCTCGGAACCCGCGGGTTCCTCGTACTCAGCCTCCCGCTGGCAGGCGGTGCCATCTACACCGGCACCCATCTCGTTCGCTTAGCTCTAGACAATGGCAACGGGGAAACTTCCGCACTCACGCAACCCGCCGTCACGCATTTTTCGTGGATGCCCATTATCCACTTGGATGTAAACCTGCGATTAGGTCCTATTGAATCGCTCTTCGGCACGCTGGTTTTGACCATCGGCTTTCTCGTACTGGTGTACTGCTCCGGTTACTTCATCAACCCGCCACTCGGCAAACGTCGCCGCGTAGGTTCCTTCGCAGCCCAAATGATCGCCTTCGCTGCGGCGATGTACGGCCTGGTCATCAGCGACAGCATCATGCTGATGTTCGTCTTCTGGGAAATTACCTCGGTTCTGTCCTTCCTCCTGGTGGGCTACTACGCCGAGCGCGCCTCCTCCCGTCGCGCAGCAGGCCAGGCGCTCCTGGTCACGACGCTGGGTGGCCTCATCATGCTGGTCGGTATCGTTCTGATGGGAGTGACCACCGGTTTCTGGAACTTCTCCGAACTCACCGCGCCTGGCGCTCTGACAGCGGCACAGCTGGACTCCACGGCAGTATCCACGGCCGCAATCCTGCTGGTCGTTGGTGCGCTGTCGAAGTCCGCTATCGCGCCCTTCCACTTCTGGCTACCCGGTGCAATGGCCGCCCCTACCCCGGTTTCTTCCTTCCTGCATTCGGCAGCGATGGTCAAAGCCGGTGTGTTCCTGGTTGCCCGGCTCGCGCCGACCTTCAATGACACCAACGCGTGGCAGCCAATCATCATCCCGCTCGGCCTCTTGACCATGATCATGGCCGGCTGGATGGCCCTGCGCCAGAAGGATCTCAAGCTGATTATGGCGTATGGCACTGTCAGCCAGTTGGGATTCATCATCACAGTCGCGTCGATAGGCACGCGTGCGACGATGCTGGCAGCCCTGGCACTGACGCTCGGCCATGCCATGTTCAAGGCCGCGCTGTTTATGGTCGCGGGCACAATTGACAGGCTGACTGGTACGCGCGATATCCGTGAGCTCTCTGGGCTCGGTAGAAAGTCGCCGCAGTTGCTGGTGATTTCGATTCTCGCCGCTGCATCGATGATGGGTGTGCCGCCGTTCTTCGGCTTCGTCGCCAAGGAAGCTGCGCTGGAGGCCACGCTCAATGCTGATCCGCTGCATGGGATGCCGTCGGTGTTTACCACCATTGGCCTCGTCGTGGGTTCGATTCTGACCGTAGCGTACTCGCTGTACCTGCTGCGCGCCGCGTTTGCGACCAAGTCCAGCACCCACGCCAGCGGCGGTGGCACTTCCCCTGCCGTGGCAGAGATGGATTCCCCGACGTGGGATCAGATTGGCCCGGCTTGGCTGTTGGCGCTGGCAGGTTTGGTTTTCGGCCTGGTTCCCCGCGTCCTCGACTCGATTATCTCGCCCTACCTCACCAGCGCATTCCCGAATACGGAAGCAGAAACGCACCTGGCGCTCTGGCACGGATTCACCCTTCCGCTGGCACTGACGGCCACAATTCTACTCGTGGGTGCCATCATGCATTGGCAGCGTAATCTGGTGCGTCAGCTGCAGTTTGATCAGCCGGCTCTCGGTAGTGCCGATGCGCTTTACGACGGAATCCTGGACTTGGCCCGCCGTCTTTCTCTCCGTGTCACTGCTGCGACCCAGCGTGGTTCCCTCCCGTTGAATGAAGCGGTCATTTTGCTGACCCTCATCGTGCTGTCCATCGGTGCGTTGTTGCTCGGCGAGCGCGATGAGCTGCGAATGGAACTGTGGGACTCTGCTCCGCAGGGTGCAGTTGCGCTCATCATGATTATCGCGGCGCTGGCCGCTACCCGGCAGAAGAACAGGCTTTCCGGGGTCATCCTGGTAGGCGTGACAGGCTACGGCTTGGCCATTATTTTCGCCATGTACGGCGCTCCTGACTTGGCCCTGACGCAGCTGCTGGTCGAGACGGTCTCAATGATTATTTTCGTGTTGGTGTTGCGTACGCTCTCCCCGCGGGCACCGGCATCGAACCCGAGGTGGACACGACACCGTGCTTGGTTGGCCATTGCAGTCGGTGTCACGGTTCCCGTGTTGGCCGCCTACGCCATGGGCTCCCGTCGTACTGAGCCAATCTCGGGCGACATTCCGCCGCTGGCGCACGATATTGGACACGGCCAGAATGCAGTCAACGTACTGCTTGTCGACATCCGCGCCTGGGACACCTTCGGTGAAATCACCGTGCTGGTGATGGTGGCTCTGGGGATTACCTCACTGGTCTTCCGCACGCATACCATGCATATGCGTTCAAAGATTAAGCCGCAGCGGAATCGAGCTCGCCGCACCAACCGTTGGTTGAACACTCTCGATGAGTCCGGTGAAGCCGAGCGGTTGCGCTACCCGATCATGGTGCTGGTGGCATCGCGCGTGCTCTTCCCCGCCATGATGGTGGTTTCCTTCTATCTCTTTTTTGCCGGCCATAACGATGTCGGCGGTGGCTTCGCCGGTGGTCTCGTGGCTGCGCTGGCACTGACCATGCGTTATCTCATCGGTGGTCGTCGTGAGTTGGCGGCAACTCTGCCGATTCCTAACGAGATGCTTCTCGGCGGCGGTTTGCTGGTGTCGGCACTCAGCGCGTTGTGGCCACTGTTTGTGGGGTGGGCACCGCTAACTTCTACGTATGGCTCGCGGGAAATTCCGCTGCTCGGAGATGTCACTGTTGTCTCCCCGATGCTCTTTGACCTGGGCGTATACATGATCGTGGTTAGCACGATTGTCTACATCCTGCGCAGTTTGGGCGGTGGCATCGACGCTCAGATAAACCTTCGCGCTGAGCGTGATCGTTCACGTCGTGTGAATCGAGCCGCACTCGGCCAGTCCCGCCAGCTGCGCAGCAAGTTGGCGGCGGCTAAGCCCGCAGGTGTTAAGTCCGCAGGCGCTAATCCCGCAAGCGTTAAACCTGCCGGCACTAAACCCGCAGACTCTGCCAACACAGCCACCTCAGAGGCTTCAGAACCGACAGCCCCAGCTAGGACCGAAGGAAAGGACACACACCCGTGATTCTCAATTTTGTTCTGCTAGCAACTGTCGGCACGCTGATTGCTACAGGGGTGTACCTGTTCCTCGATCGTTCGTTGACCAGGATGCTCATGGGACTGTTGCTGATGGGCAACGGTATCAACCTGCTCATCCTGCTTGGCTCTGGTTCGCCGGGACGGCCACCAATTTGGGATAGGGAATCGCTGGTCAGCGATGCTCAGGCAGACTCACTGCCCCAGGCCTTTATCCTCACCGCAATTGTTATTTCCATGGGCATGACCGCATTCCTGTTGGCTCTGCTCTATCGCCAGCACCGCTACCGCATCGGCGATCACGTGCAAGATGACCACGAGGACCGCAGCCTGGCAATGCGTCGGGCCAGCGACCCATCAGCTGCTCCGGACCACGACAAGTCCGACGATCCCACCACCGGTCGTCCCACAGAGGCCGGCGATAGCTTCGGTCCGGCCAGTTTCGAAAAGCCCGTGACCCCGCCATCAAACTCCCCAGGAGGTGACGACGATGACGACTGAGCAAATAATTCTGGCACTAATTCCGCTGCCTATCATCGTCCCCGCCGCCACCGCCGCAATTGCTCTGCTGCTGGCACGTTTTCCCAAAGCACAGCAGGCGATCGCGCTAATCTCGCTCGGCAGCCTGCTGGGAGTCGCCAGCGCCTTGGTGTATCTCATCTACGCGCACGGCGTCCACACGGTCCAGGTGGGCGGCTGGGACGCACCAATCGGCATCACGCTCGTAGCCGACAACCTCGCAGTGTTGATGATCACCGTCTCTCAGCTGGTCCTCTTTGCCGTGATGTGGTTCGGCATCGGCCAGGGTATTAGCGATGGTGACGAAGATGAGCCGATCTCCGTCTTCGTTCCGACGTACATGCTGCTCAACATGGGCGTCTCCATGGCCTTCCTGGCCGGCGATCTGTTCAACATGTACGTCGGCTTCGAGGTTCTGCTCGTAGCCTCCTACGTGTTGCTCACGCTGGGGGCATCGTCGTCACGCATTCGCGCAGGCGTGTCGTATGTGATGGTCAACATGTTGTCCTCGATGGTGTTCCTGCTGGCGATTGGCCTGGTTTATCAAGCGGTCGGCACGGTGAACTTCGCACACATTTCCCTGCGCATGGAGGACATCCCCGATGGCACCCGCACCGCGATCTTCGCAGTGCTGCTCGTCGCCTTCGCAGTGAAGGCGGCGGTGTTCCCGCTGTCGGCGTGGTTGCCAGACTCCTACCCCACCGCACCGTCGATGGTTACCGCGGTCTTCGCGGGGCTGCTGACGAAGGTGGGTGTCTACGCGATCATCCGCACGCGCAGTGTCGTTTTCCCAGACGGCAGGCTTGACGACGTCCTGATGTGGGCTGGCCTAGCGACAATGCTCATGGGCATTCTCGGTGCCATGGCCCAAAATGACATTAAACGTCTCTTGTCTTTTACGCTGGTATCCCACATCGGATACATGATCTTCGGTATTGCCGTCGGCAATACGCTGGGACTCGGCGGCGCGATTTTCTACATCGTCCACCACATTCTGGTGCAGACGGCATTGTTCCTGGTGGTCGGGCTTATCGAGCGCCAGGCGGGCTCGTCCTCCCTGCGCAGCCTCGGTAGCCTGGCCAAGACGTCGCCGCTGCTGGCGTTGCTATACCTCGTGCCCGCGCTCAACCTCGGTGGTATCCCACCGTTCTCAGGCTTCCTGGGCAAGGTCATGCTCATCGAGGCCGGCGCACAGAACGGATCCGCCACCGCATGGATTCTGGTTGCGGGATCTATCATCACCAGCCTGCTGACCCTCTACACCATGATTCTCGTCTGGTCGAAGGCCTTCTGGCGCGACCGTTCCGACGCCCCCGAGGGCGACACCGTGCTTGCGCAGCCAGCCGCGCTCCGGGAAAGGACTCAGATGGTTGCTATCGCAGAGCGTGACGACGTCGGCAAGATGCCACTCGGCATGGTGATGCCGACGGCCCTGCTGGTGATTGCCTCTGTGGGGGTTACCGTTCTGGCCGGGCCACTGTCCAATGTGGCTACCGAAGCGGCAAGCAACGTCGCGAATGTTGATGAGTACCGCGCAGCGGTCCTCGGTATCGACTCGGCCGATGACAAGGGCCTGGAGCAGCTGGAAAACCCAGGCCGCACCAAGAGCCCATGGAAGTCGGATTCAGCGACCGAACGTGCCACCAGCACGCTGGAAGGAGCAGGTGAAAGCTGATGAGTAAAGCGCGCGCCAAGGTGGCTGCAAAGCGACCACCACGTATTTCAATCCTGCTCTTCTTATTCACAGTGATTATTTGGGTCATGCTGTGGGGCGAGGTGACATTTGCCAATGTGCTCTCGGGAATCCTTGTAGCCACGTTGCTGAACCTCGCCATGCCTATCCCGCCAAACAGCGCGCTGGATATCAACTTCGGTGGCATGGTGCGACTGTTCGGTTCTTGGACAATCGACTTCGTGAAGGCCTCTATCAGTGTCGCCTGGCTGGCCATCCGACGAGATGATCCGCCACCGACTGCCATTATCAAGGTCCCCATGCGGACCAATGACGATATTTCGCTCACGACTGCAATGGCACTAATTAATCTGCAGCCGGGCGGCATCATCGTGGACATCGATAAGCGAAAAAAGACGCTGACCATGCATCTTCTCGACGCTTCGTCGACAGGCAAGGTAGCTGAACAAATCAACCAGTTGACCCGAATCGAGCGACGGGTGATTCGCGCGTTTGAGAACCGCGATGTACATGAGCAACCGACTAAGCCAGGCTCTGGCGAAGAGCAGCCGAGCAGTGCGAAAAGCGGCGAGCAAGGCGAAACGAGCAGCGAAAAAGGGGAGAAAGGAGCAGCCGATGAACCCGGAAGTTTTTAACATTCTGCTCGGCGTAGCTGCTGCAGGCTATTTCATTGCGGTGATGATTACCCTCGGGCACATGATCGCAGGACCAAACTCACTGGACCGCCTGGTGGCGCTGGAGTCCATGACTGCAATGTTGCAGGGCATGCTCGCTGCGTTCATGGCCTGGAGCTTGGACACTTCGGTGGTCTATCCAATGCTCATCATTGCGCTGCTCGGTTTCCTGTCTTCGCTGGCAGTCGCCAAGTTCCGTGTTCCGGATGACGGAAAGCAGCCCGCGAAGGGCTCCCGAAAGGGTGTGGCGAAAGCAGCCGGAAAGGTCGCCACAAAGAAAACCGCACAGAAAGCAGCGCCTAAGGCAACACCGACAGCAGCTCCGAAAACAGTGAAGGGAGAGCCCAAATGATTCTCGTGGCAGACATTATCGCCATCGCACTCATTATCACCGGAATGCTACTGTGCGTTGCAGCGTCCGTGGGATTAATACGCTTCCGCGACACCATCAGTCGCATGCACGCATCCTCCAAGCCACAAACGCTGGGGCTAATTCTGACGCTGTCGGGTTCGCTTTTGCACGTCGCCACGCACGCGTCAGCTCACACAACTACTAGTAGTGACTTGGCTCTGTTGACCCTGATTATCCTGTTTGCTCTGGGTACATCGCCAATTGTTAGTAACCGCGTTGGCCACGAGGCGTTCAAGGAGAGGCTCGTCGACGAGGACAGCCTCGCCCGCGATGACAGCCGGGAATAACGAGAGGACACTCCCCGTCAAGATTCGACCCGACCTGGAGCGGAACCGGGTTCGACCGGGGCCGCCCAGGGGGGCGCCTTTCTTCAGTTAGTGGCTAGGCGCACACACCGCTTAACGACGGCTAGTCGTCTACTTGCTCGTGGAAATCTGCAGGCGCTATCGGATGCCCGGCGCGCAGTTCCTGCACCGCAAGATCCACGGCGGCACGCCACGGGGTGTGGCCAATGCGCTCTTCGTTCGCCCGTACGTCGTCCTCGGTAGCCATGGACGGCAGCGCCCCGGCCGCATCCGCCACAGTGCGCTGCCGCTCGTATGCCGCGCCCATTTCCACGATGTTGTTGACGAATTCCAGTTCGGCTCGGCAACCCAGTTCGTCGGCAAGCGGGGCGAGTTGAACCACAAGTTCACGGAGTTCGTCGCGAACCCACCGCTCGTCGGTATCGCGATTGACGATGACCAGCGCGTCCATGCCGTAGCGGGCGGCGCGCCACTTGTTTTCGGCGATGTGCCAGGACTGCAGCGACGGTAGCTCCTCGCCAGCCTCCCACATGCGGTCGTAGTAAACCGTCAGACAGTGCGTCAATGCCACGATAGCGGCGAGTTCCTGCAGGTTAGAGGTAGCGTCAGCGACACGAATCTCAATGGTGCCGTACTTTGATGCCGGGCGAATGTCCAAGTGCATCGAGCCGGTGTGGTTGATGACGCCGGAGCGGGACTGGTCGTGCATGTAGGACTCCCACTCGGGCCACGTGTAAATCGCCGGCGGCTGACCAGCGGTGGGAAGCTGCTGGTAGAGCAGGCTTCGGTTGGAAGCGTACCCCATGTCCTCGCCGTTCCAGGCCGGTGAGGAGGCAGACAGCGCCAACATGTGCGGCAGCTTCGTTGCCAGGGCCTGAATGATCGGCCAAACGCGTTCGGAATCCTTAATGCCAACGTGGACGTGGACTCCCCAGATGATCATCTGGTTGCCCCACCACTGAGTGCGGTTGATGATTTCGGAGTAGTGCCCCTTGGCGCTGACCTGCTGAGCAGTACCGCGGGCGAACGGATGCGAGCCCGATGACCACACATCCACCCCAACGCGGTCAGCGGCATCGAGAACCATGTCCAGCTGGCTTTGGAGCTCCGCTACGGCATCGGGCACGTTCATGTGCACACCGGTGACGAGCTCCACTGTGTTGGCGAGGAACTCGCGCTGGAGCCCATGTCCGGGATGCTCCGCATCGATGATGTCGAGCACCTCGGCGGCAGCGGGAGCGGTGTCGCGCGTTCGTCGGTCAACGAACGCCACTTCCCATTCCACTCCCAGAGATGGCTGCGCCGATCCGGAAAATTGCTCAGTCATACCGCTATTTTTTCACACTAGGAGTCGTTTTCCTCAGTTGGCTCCGTCCAGGTGACGGTTTTTGCGCACGAGGCAAGGTCACCGTTGGAATCGACAAGCGCAACTGTGGTGAAACTGTCTTCATCCACCTTGGACGGAACGTTCCAGACATCTGCATTCCGTTTGTCATCGACGTGCACTTCGCCGATGACACCCAACCCTTCGGTTGCGGGGCTGCCGATGCCACTGCAGCCAGATGCACCACGCGCCTGCACTGTGTACTTGCCCTTATCCAAGGTAGTGAACTGACCTTTTTCGTCGGAAAGGCCCATCCATCCCTTGGCGCTCATGACCTGTACAGTTGCCAGCATTTTCATTGATCCGTCGTCGTTTGTTCGGATGAAGTTATAGGCGCTGACTCGCTCGGTCAGCTTCGGTGCAGCCGGATCTACGCTCACTGGCGCAGTGCTTGTCGACGCGCCTGCGTTCCCGTCCTTGTCGCTGCTGGATTCAACCCCCGAGCAGGACACCAACAGTGTTGCAGCACAACCCAACGCGGTGGCGACAGCAACACGACGACGCTTTACGGCGAACATAAAAACCTCACAGACCTCACTGGCTACTAGCAGAATACTAGTACCCCTTTTTCAGCCGTGATCTGTTTGAGACTGCAAAATATGCAAAAGCCCCGCGTAGGCCATGAAATGTGTGGCTTACGCGGGACTTGGAAAGCTATGGGGCTTCGCACCACGGCGGCAGGTTTTGACGCTTAGGCCGCAAACCTTAGTGAGAGACCAAAGCCTGGTGGGCCGGGAGTCTAGTGAGCCGGGTCAGTGGCGACCACGACGATTCCCGCCGGAGCGTCCCGGAGGCGGTCATCGCGAGGTGCGGCTTCCCAACCGTTGTCATGCGCGATCTGCTCAGCGGCGGCCTTTTCCTCTTCGTTCCTCGGGTCGAAGTAGACGGTGGTCTTCTCCCACACACCCATCTTCTCTTCAGGAGCATTGCCGGTCTCGCCGGCGCCCCAGCCCTGCTCGCCCATCTGCTTGGACAGGTCATCGGCGAGGCCCACGACCTCAGAGTTATTCAGGACACTGACCTTGACAGTCTTGCGGTCAATCTGGGGCGCTTCGTTGGCCTCATCCTGTGCCGGCGGATTCTCAGCGGGAGGAACCGGTTTGCCTGGCTCATTTGCCGGTGGCGGCGGCGGAACCTCGCCGTCACCATCTCCAGCAGCACCATCCTTTGCCGGATCACTGCCGTTGGCCGAGTCAGCAGGCGCACCAGAGTCAACCGGAGCGGATGCCGAGGTGTCATTCTGGCCGGTGTTCTCGGCATCGTCGCCACGTGTGCTGAGTGCATAGGCACCGTAGGCGACCAGGCACACGCCGATAGCGAGCAGCACGATAGCGAGAACGCGCATGTAGCGGCCATCACCGGCACCGTCGCCGATGTCGCCGTCATCAACACCATCAGCAGCTGCGGAATTGCTAGCAGTCCCAGCGCTGGCACCGGTAGAGGCGGCGGTGGCACCAGCAGCAGCTGCACCAGCGGCGGGAGCCGCAGATCTTGGCGCTGTGTGTTGAGCATCCGACGGCTCGGAGTACGCATGGGCGCCGCCAGCGGCGGGAGCCTCCGCGTAATCGCTGTACTCATCGAAGTCGTCGAAGTCGTCATCGAGTCGATGACGGCCCGGACGCGGCGAATTCTGAGGGTTTAGTTGGTCAGACACATCCCACATCCTATATGTTCTGCCGCCGAACCGTGAAGTGAAACTTGAACCTTATGCGTCTTGGTTGTCCCGCACGGCGCGCAGCCGATGAACCAACACGGGTTCGGCCGCTTCGGCTGCCGGAGAATCGAGAAGTCGCGAAAGTACCTGGTGGTAACGGATTGTGTTGTTGCCGAAGTCCTCGGCAAAGCGACGCCGAATTGCCTCCTGCCGCGCACCGGCCATACGCGGCCCACGGCGGGCAACTTTCAGCCATTCCTTCTCAAAATCCAGCATCTTCTGCGCCAAAATGGGCTCAATGCCGCCGATATCGCCCGCGAGTCCGAGATGCTCGGATGAGTCAGGCCGCAGCTCAGTCTCAGGTTCGTGGCTGCCGCCTATGGGCTTCTTGCTCACCATTTTCTGCACCCCGCTTTCCTTCTCAGTCGCCCTGATTTTCTATTCTGCACGACACTGCTTATGCAGATACTTAGTGAAGATACATAGTAAGGCTCAGCCACCCAGCCCTACATACCACTTCCGACATCGCCCAACGTCTCCAAGACCCCTGACATCACCAGGCGATTTAGAAAAGATGGACGCCGAGTAGAATCAGCGACATGACTATCCGCCCCATTGTGATTGCCGGAGACCCCGTTCTCCACACTCCTACCCAGCCGGTGACCGAGGACATCTCCGAGCTGCGTGAGCTCATCGAGGACATGTACGAAACTATGGACCGCGCCCACGGTGTGGGGCTGGCTGCCAACCAGGTGGGCGTCGGCAAGCGTCTGTTCGTCTACAACTGTCCCGATGATGACGACGTCTGGCACCGCGGCTGCGTCATCAATCCGGTGCTGACCACCAGTGAAATCCCGAAGACCATGCCTAACGACGACGGTTCCGATGACGAAGGCTGCCTCTCTGTACCCGGCCTGTCCTTCCCCACCAACCGCGCGGAGAAGGCTGTCGTCACCGGCCTGGATGAAAACGGCGACGAGGTCCGCATCGAGGCCACCGGTTTCCTCGCTCGCTGCATGCAGCACGAGGTCGGCCATCTGGATGGGTTCCTTTACACCGACTGTCTCACGGGCCGCTGGAAGCGCATGGCCAAGAAGGAAATCAAGCGTGCCGGTTGGACCGAGGGCGGCCTGACCTGGATGCCGGGCGTGGATCCCGATCCGTTCGGCCACGAGGATTAGATCGTGGCGGATAGGCAATTGGAGTCGTCGGCAAGCGAAAATGCAGCACAGAAGCTACCGATTTCCCGCTGGGGCGTCGGTGAAGTGGCGGTGGGACGTCGTGTCATTGTGCGGCACGCGCTGACCGATGAAGAAGCATTGGCCAGCGGCAAGAAGACTACGGACGTCATTGGGCATGTGCTCAGCATGGATCCGTTCGTCGTGCGTCCGCAGGTTCGTGCTGGCGTGCGTGCCGACGAATCCGTGGCAGCGGTGGACTTTAGCGATAAGCACATTTTGATTGTGAAGGCCCTGCCGGATCATCCGGTGCGCAATTCGGATATTCGCGCCGTGGAAACTGCGACAGCGAAGGCCTTCCCGGGTATCGCGCATGTGGTGGAGTCGGGCTGGCTGCTGCGAGCCGGCGATGGCATTACGGAGCGTTCCAACTCCGCGCTGCCGCTCGAACCCGGAGCCAGCACTCAGCCGGTGCCGTTGGAGAAGATTAAGTCGTTTTACGATTCCCACGATTTGCCGGTGCGGATTGCGATTCCGGATAGAATCGCCAAACCTGCACAGGCGCTGGTCGCGGGGCCGGAGTGGACGGTCGGGCCGGACATTGTGGTTATGACGCGCTCACTCGATGGGGATTTGCCGCCTACTGAATTGGCAGCTGAATCGCACAGCGCCGAACAGGTGCTCGATGAGCACAGCGTCGAGCTTGCAGACGTGCAGGGGGATATCGCTGATCAACCTGACGACGACTGGCTGGGGCTCTACCATTTCCGCGGTACCACGCTGCCCGAGCATGCACTACAGCTTCTGCGCAATGAAATTGATGGCCGCATGTGCTTCGGACGCCTGCAAGTGCCTGACAACAATGCGCCTGAAGGCATACGCACGGTAGCCATTACGCGCGGCACGCTGACCGAATCGGACGACGGCCGTGTGTGGCTCGGGTTCTCCGCTGTGGAAGTCGCAGCCGATATGCGCCGCCGAGGACTTGGCACCCTACTGGGAATTCACATGATGCACTGGGGCACACAACACGGGGCAGATTCTGCATATCTGCAGGTATTGGGCTCAAATGAGGCTGGCATTGCGCTGTACCGGACACTCGGTTTTACCGAGCACCACCGGCACCGCTACGCGGAGCTGACAGGGGCTTAGGGGCCGGGGGTTACGTTTCGGCCCTGCGCTGCTCGCCCTGATTGCCCTACTTCCCGCGCTTAACCCTTTTAATCCGCTTCAGCTGCTTGCCCTGCTGCTCTTTGCTACCCATGCGATTGCCCATGCGGCGCTGCCCACGCGGCAGCTCGCGCGTCTCCGGCTTTTCCACCACACGGGTGTGGACCGAGAGTTCATGACGACCTCTCCCCAGCGGATCGCGGGACGCACCCATCGCAATCCAGCCAGCCAGGCCCGCAGAGACAAACCAACCGGCGACCGGAATCATCGACGGCAGAATCCAGGCATTGCGCACAAAACCATCGCGGGCTGAGACTGGCATCCCGTGTGCACCTTCGATTTTCATGCCCATGGCGTGTTTACCCGGCGACCCGTCGAAGATGGAGTCCCCCGCCACGCGGTAGAGGTAAAAACCACCGGGGCCGAGGAAAAGGCTGATCAGCATCACCATTACGCCGCTGTCCGATGTCCCCACGATGCTAGTGAGAACTGCAATGGAGGCAATCAATGCAGTGTAGATGACAGAATCCACCAACAGCGCACCACCACGACGTGCCACTGAGCCATTGGCCAGATTGGGGTCAAAGCCCAGGTGTACTGCCATTTGAGCGGTCAGCGGCGCGACTTTGGGATTAGCACTGAGCGCACCGAAGGAAGACACCCCATAGCTAGCGGGGTACCCGCTTTCATAGCCGACCGGAATGTTTGCTACCGGATAAGGCACTTCCTGATACGGCATTGCCGCATCGTACGCCGCATATGCGTCGTGTTCCCGATAAGCGTTCCTGCCACTACTACCCAGGTAATCCGTCGGACTGTACTCGCCGCCGTAACGGCGATCGTCCCAGTTAGCCAACCTCGAAACTCCCTTTCCTACCGGGCTTCCGCCCACCTTGTCCGCTTTTGTCCGCCTATTTTGTCACTGCTTTGTTCAACGCATGAGGCCGCCGTTTCGTTCCCCTTTTACAATCGTTGATATGCGAATCTGTGTCTGGAACGTCAATTCGGCTCGAACTCGCCTCGACCGAATGGTGGAAATGCTGCGCCGGAATGACATTGATGTCCTGGCCGTCCAGGAAACCAAGTGCAAGGATGACCAATTCCCCACCGCTGCTTTTGAAGAGCTGGGATACCAAGTCGCCCACCACGGCCTGAATCAGTGGAATGGCGTTGCCATCATCTCCCGCGTCGGCCTTGAGGACATCCAGGCAGAGTTCCCCGGTCAGCCCGGTTTCAACAAGGACCCCGACGCAACTCCCGCATTGGAGGCCCGCCATATCGCCGCTACCTGCGGTGGCGTGCGCGTCCATAGCCTCTACATCCCGAACGGCCGCGACATCACCGACCCGCACTTCGAGTACAAGCTCGAATTTCTGGAGCGGCTCCGTCAGCACATCATCGCCACGCTTGACGACGACCCGGAGGCCACCTTCATGATGGGCGGCGACTTCAACATTGCCCCGACCGACGGCGATGTCTGGTCAATGGCAGCCTTCGCAGGGAAAACACATGTCACACCACCTGAGCGCGCAGCTTTCTATGCGCTGGAGCAGGCGGGCATGAAGGAAGTAACTCGCCAATTCACCCCAAACCAGTGGACCTACTGGGATTACAAGGCTGGCCGCTTTTTCAAGGATGAGGGCATGCGCATCGACTTCCAGCTCGCCTCCCCCGCCCTCGTGGCAAAGGCGTCCGCCGGATTCATCGACATCGAAGAGCGTCAGGGCAAAGGCGCATCCGACCATGCTCCGGTGATTGTGGATTACGAAGTGTAGATAAACGGGCGGAAAAGCGCGTAGGCCTAGTTCCTACTAGGGGGTGTCGCTGGGGCCGTCGTAAAGCGGAGTCTTTGCTGCCAGCCCCTAAAATCAGGGGCAGAAATGGGCGATAAAGCACCCGCACAACACTTATGAGTCTAACTTTTTGTTCAATCTACAAATTTTCACCACAGAAAGTTATTTCGACGATATAAGGTGTTTATTCAGAACATCAATTCATTACGTCGGGAAGGAAGATCATGACTTCTGCACGCTCCCCTCAGCGCACCACTACCCCGGAGCCAGCGAGCGGCTTCCCCACCGCGGATGACTCGACTGAGTCCGATGAATCCCTGCGCGAAAGCGTGCAGAAGATTTCCATCGGCCTGTATGACTTCCTTGCGTCGACTCGCCGCCTCGGTGAGCGCCCGAATGCCAGGATGGACATTTCCCAGTCGGAAATGGAAGTACTGCACTTTATTTCAACCCACCCGGGCTGCGGCGTATCCGACATTGCACGCCTGCGTTTCCTGCGCCCGTCCAACGTTTCGGCAACAGTTCGCCGTCTACTCGACAACGGACTGATTGAACGCGAGAACAATGCAAAGGATCGCCGTGCGCAGAACCTCTATGTCTCCAGCGATGGCGAGACGCTGCTGGAGCAACTTATCGACCACTGGGGTGCGCTGGTGTACGAAATTGTGCGGACAATGTCGCAAAAGGACGTTCGTGCGCTCATTAAGGCACTGCCCTCGCTACTGAAGCTGGCGGAGCACTCGGAAAGCTATGTTGAGGAGCACCAGCGCCGCCAGGAGCCGTTCTAAAAGCGCGCCGCCAAGCCCTTCTTACTAGGTACGATGATGCTTATGGCTATTACTTTGAAGAAGGCAAAAGACGTAAAGACCGCTCCGCTCGTGGCCACTGGCCTCATCGGCGGCTGGCTCACCGCTCGCGAAACAGGCATTCGTCCGCTCGGTGGCGTCATCTTGGGTGCCGCCGGCGCATACGCAGCACGCACCTGGAACGCAAAGACCGGCGCCCTGGGAGCCGCTGGCCTAGTGGCCGCCTACCTCGGCGCTTTCGGCCTCTCACACCCGCTGGCTAAGAAGATTGGCGCATGGCCGTCTGTCCTGACCGTCACCGCGCTGGCCGCTGGCGCGGCAGCAGTTGCCGACTCCAAGTAGTCGACGCAGAGAGCGCCGGTAGGTGCGAAGCCGACACCTAGTCAAGGGCCTCCAGCAGTTTCTCGAGGTGCGCGCGCACCCGGGGCCACGATTCCACAAAAGGCGGCAGCAGATCGAGGCTGTCGACGTCGTCAAGCGGAACCCAGCGCAACTCTAGGGACTCCTCGTTCGGATTCGTCTCCAGCTCTTCGGCAGCTAGTGCGTAGACCGTGTGGTATTTCCAGCCGCCGGCGAGCTCGGGGCGATCCGGATCGGCCGGGAAGGGACCGGTGGTGACCTGCGTGTCGAGGATGCGAAGCTGATGCTCCAGCAGCCCAGTTTCCTCAGCCGTTTCACGCAGCGCGGTCGCCTCAGGAGTCTCATGAGAATCACAAGCCCCACCAGGAACACCCCACGTTAGGGGGAACGATGTCCAGTCAGCTCGATACTGCATAAGCACAGTGCGCTGAGGGCTCACAATCAGCAGCCCTGCAGCTCCGAAGCGTCCCCAGCAGCGCGTACCGTTGGGGCCGGCTGCCCAACCATTTCCATCCTGAAGCATGTCTCCACCCTACGCCAGATACCCTTGTGTTTTCCGTCACAAGCCCGAGCGACTAAGATTTGCAAGGAACTAACGTTGCTCTGAGCGGAGAGATCGTCGCGGGCGACTTCGGTCACGTCGGAAGGACACGTGCACATGGGTGAAACCACTTCAAGTGCGCCTCATTCCCGTGCCCACGACAAAAACCGAAACCCATTCCACCGCAAGAATCGTGCTCCACGCCGAACTCGTTTCAGCGGTCGCACCACTCCTGGTGGCGAAAGCTTAGACACACACACTGCGGCTCAGGCGGCAAAGGAATCGAAAGATACTCCCGACACCACCCCGGCTACCGAGAGTGCGGCACCATCAACTGCTCTGGAAACTACAGAGTCCTCGGCTAATGCCCCAGCAACGGCCACAACCCCAACAGTCCTAACAGACTCTCCGCGTGATACCGACCTGCGCGTGGATGCCCTGGAAATTGGCCCGCGCAACCGGAGATTGACACGTTTTCTCGGTGAGCGTCTCTACGACAAGCTCGGCCCGTCGGCCACGTATGTGCGCCGGTCAGCGTCATTTTTGATGACGTCACCGGGCCGATTGACCACAGTCGCCCTCATCCTCATCGTCGCTATTCTGGCCGCCGGCCTATCCATGTGGCAAACAACCTCGCAACGCCAGCAGCAGCTCACCCGAATTTCGCAGCTGAGCGAGCCGATGGCCAATGCCTCGCAGAATCTCTATGCCTCGCTGACGATTGCCGATGCGTCGGCCAACACCGCCTTTTCCCGCGGCACACTCAACAGCAGCCAGGACTTGGTCAGCAACTTCGACGATGTCATCGCACAAGCATCCATGTCCGCTACCCGCGCAGCTACGGGCATTGAAAACGTCGATGCCCCAGAGATGAAGAATATCGCGACTGTACAGCGGCTGTTGCCGGTCTACACCGGCATGGTCGAGACAGCTCGCGCGAATGCGCGCCAGGGCAATCCCGTCAGTGTCGCGTACCTCGCCTCTGCCTCAAACTTGATGCAGGTCCAGATTCTGCCAGCTGCAAAATCGCTCTACGAACGCACCAGTACCACCACTAATGATGAGCAGCGCCAACTATCGAAGCCGCCTCTTTTTCCGATGTCAGGTCTGGCAGCGGCAATTTTGATGCTGCTAATCACGCAGTGGTGGCTGACTCGCCGCACCGGTCGACTATTCAACGTCGGCCTGTTTGGCGCAACCATGCTGATGGCCATCGCGCTTGTCGGTGTGGGAATTGCCACCACTCAGCCGTGGCAGTCCAACTCTCTCTTCGGAGAGCAGCGCCCGGATGTTCATGCCCTAACCGAAGTGCGCATTGATGCCCAGCAGCTACGCGCCAGCGAAACCCTCGGCTTAGTGCGCCGTCAGCCCGCGGATGCGGAGTCCTTCTCGCAGTCGGTGCGCACCCTGGTCGGCGAGCTGGAAAGAGTGGACGCCAATGCGCCGGACGACGATGTCAGAGCCGCCATCCACGGTATCTACAGCTGGGAGTCCGGTCACAACCTGATGATGGAGCACTTGAGTTCAGGCGACTACGCCGGTGCGGTTCGCATCGCGACCGATGTGGATAATGCCAGCTCGTCGGCGGCTGCGTTCAACCAGGTCGATGAGTCCTTACAGAATTCCATCGCCGAATCTCGCTTGACCGCCCGTGAGAACCTCGACCGATCCCGTCGCGCTATCGCGGCACTGTCCCTCGCCACGGTTACACTGACCGTCATCGCGGCAGTTCTGGTTGTTTTCGGCTTCCGACACCGGCTTCTGGAGTACCTATGATCGTTCCGTTCTCCCCATCGCTCCGCGGTCTCGCCGGCTGGCGGCGCAGAGCCATCCTTGGTGCACTCACCGTCGCGGGCCTCACCGTCAGTGCCTGCGCGACCGATTCGCTTGCCGACGATCCCTACTCGCGCACAATCCTGGAGGCCACCGGTGACTTTCCCCTGCCACCGGGCGCGTTCTACGACAAAGCCTCCTCGAGGAAGCCTGCGACAGAAGCCAACACGCCAGATCTGTCCACACTCGCTCCCGATGACCAAACGCCGGAAGAGCGAATCCCGGAGATTTACCAGCGCGGTCGCATCATCGTTGGTGTTGACCAATCATTGAACCTGCTCAGCTTCCGCGACTTCAGCACCGGAGAGCTTTCGGGGTTTGAGGTATCCCTGGCACAGGAGATTGCCCGGGACATCTTTGACAATCCCGATGCTGTCGAGTTTCGGTTCGTCGACAGCAACGAACGCACCGCCGCACTCGAAGACGGCACCGTCGATGTCGTTTTGCGCACTATGACGGTCACCGATGCCCGGCGCGAAAAGGTGCTGTTCTCCGCACCATATTTGACAGCACGAGCTGGAGTTCTCGTCTCTTCGCCGGGTGGCGATGCTTCCCCCGAGGACGTCGAGGACGGTCGCATCTGTGTCTCCCGAGGATCTACTACCGAGGATTTGATTCGACGGCTCTCGCCGAACAATACGCTGCTGTTGGTCGGCAACTGGTCGGATTGCCTCATTTCACTTCAAAACAGCCAGGCAGAGATTGTCGTTGCCGATGACACCATCCTCGCTGGTATCAACGACCAAGATCCGGCCACCGCCATTGTCCAGCGGGGCTTGAACGAGGAAAGCTACGCGGCCGGTGTATCCAAGGGGAACCCAGGCCTAGTTCGCCAAATCAACGCGACCCTGGAACGTATGGCAACCGATGGCACCTGGCAGTCCCTCTACGACACCTGGTTCGGCCCCTTCCTGCCAAGTGGTACACAGCCATCGCCACAGTACGGCGACGACGAAGACATACTTGGAATCTCCCCCACACCGGAAGCTGCTCCAGAAGGCGAGGTGGATAACCGATGAGCGACGAAAACCAGTACTCCGAGCAAGCCCAGCAAGCCCAGCATCCGCAGTACACGCCAGCGCCCCAGGAGGATGCTCACGCAGAGGCAGAGGCAGCTGCCACTCAGGCCGTCGCCTTCGACCCATTCGCCGATGAAGACGACGAACAAGCGCCCGGCACTGCCGCTGTCGCCTTCGACCCTTTTGCGGACGATGATGACGATGACGAAGAGTTCGATATCGCCGAATTGTTGGGGCGCGGAGGCTCGTCGTCAAGCGTGACGACCCAACCCGGCACCCAGGCACCAGATCCGTCGATGGCCTCGCACCGGAAAGCGTTGGAGGACTTTCGCCGGAAGCGATCGACTGCGCACCGTGGACGCACCGTCGCCGACGGCATGGTGCACCTGCCGTACATCACAACGCAGGATCCGCGCGATGCAGTAATGAGTGATGAGAAGATTCGCGCGACGAATAAGCCGGCGCCGAGCCTGAAAGCCGGCGATATCGTGGCGGATCAGTACGAAATTGTGGGCCCGATTGCCCACGGCGGTCTCGGCTGGATTTATCTGGCGATTGACCACAATGTCTCGGATCGCTGGGTCGTGCTCAAGGGCATGATGGCAGCGAAAAACGAGAAGGATTTCGCCGTAGTCCAGGCAGAACGCGAGTTCCTCGCGGAAATCTCGCATCCGGGAATTGTGAAGATCATCAACTTCATCGATGAGACGGACGCCAACAGCGCCACCGGCTTCATTGTGATGGAGTACGTCGGCGGCCCGTCGTTACGCAAACAGCGACGGAGCTACCCTGACGGCGTCATGCCCTGTGACCTGGCGATTGGCTACATCCTGGAGCTACTACCCGCGCTGGATTACCTGCACTCGCGTGGCGTTGTCTATAACGATTTGAAGCCGGACAACGTGCTGCTCAGCGAAGACCACGTCACGCTTATCGACGTTGGCGCGGTCACCGGCATCGGCGCCTACGGCCATATCTACGGCACGCCCGGATTCCAGGCGCCGGAGATTGCTACGACGGGACCGACGATTGCCAGTGATATCTACACTGTCGGCCGCACGCTGGCCTCGCTGATTCTGAAGTTGCCGGCGACCAACGGCGTCTACGATCCGGGACTGCCCTCACCTGTCGAAGAGCCTCTGTTCCGCCGTTTTTACTCGCTCTACCGCTTTCTACTGCGCGCTTGCCACGAAGATCCGGAGGCTCGCTTCGGTTCTGCCGAAGAAATGAGTGTGCAGCTCATCGGCGTATTGCGCGAGATTCTGGCGGTGCGCGACGGCGTGCAATTCCCACAGGCGGTGTCGAATTTCTCGCCGCAGCGTTCCACGTACGGCACCAAGCACCTGGTGTTCCGCACCGACCAGCTTGTCGACGGCATCACCCGCGGCGTGGAAATCACTCCGCAAGAAGTGACCTTCGCGCTGCCTGTGCCACTGATTAACCCGACAGATCCGGGTGCGCGCATCCTGAGTGCCTCGTCGTTTACGGAACCCAACGAACTAATCGAAACACTGACCAACGCGCTGTCCGAACCCGAGTATGGTTCTTCGGTGGAAATTCCGCTGGGCATCGTGCGTGCGAAACTGGACCTCGGATTAATTGATGAGGCCCGCGACAGCCTCTGCGATGTCTCTGAACGCTTGCAGCGCGATTGGCGTTACCACTGGTACGAGGGCGTGACTTATTTGCTTCTCGACCAATTCAACGATGCCCTCACCTCGTTCCACCACGTGCTGACAATGCTTCCCGGCGAGCCCGCCCCGAAGTTGGCGCTGGCAGCGACTCTCGAGTTGATTCAACAGCGCTTGGGCATCGCCAACGCATCTCTCCTCGAGCCCTCTGTCGCCCGCGCCGCCGCGAACTTGAGCAGCGCGCTGGATAATGTCGCTGCCGATACGCCCGAAATCTTCTCCCCCGCCTGGGCCAGCGAGTCCCTGTCGCCTCAGACGATTCGTTTCAACACCCTGCGTCTCTACGCCGTCGTGTGGGCGGCCAACCCGACGACGGTATCCTCCGCCTTCGGGCTAGCTCGTCAGCTGGCCTCTGAGCGCCAACACGAAATGGCTATCTCCCAGCTTGACCGCGTTCCCGGTAACTCCCGCCACCATCGCATGGCACGTTTGACGACGATTCTGATGCTCACCTCCGGGATGCCCTCCGAGTTGACCGAATCGAGAATTCGCCGTGCTGCGCGTCGCCTGGTGGAGCTACCAACAAATGAACCGCGCATGCCGCAGCTGCGCATCGCCGTGATGGCGTCCGCGCTGAACTGGTTGCGCAGCTCGAACCTCGACCATGCAGCTAGCTCCAATGGTCTTTTCGATGCGCCCTTTACCGTGGCTGGCCTGCGTGAAGGACTGGAAAAAGACTTACGGATGCTGGCGCGCTCTTCACAGTTTCCGCGACACCGCTACAACTTGGTGGATATCGCAAATCTCATTCGGCCACGAACTTGGCGTTAGCTCTGTACCAGCTCTTTACTGAACCTGGTCAAACATGCGGTTGTGGGCGTGAGCGCCACCCCAGAATTGGTGAATAAAGAGAGAATTGCCGTTCGTGGTTTAAGATATCCTCTATGTTTGCCTCTTCGAAATCCTCTCTCCGCAGCGCTAAGCGTGTCATTATCAGCGCTGCAGCTCTCACCACCGCCTTTGGTATTGGGGCCGGCACTGCCGTTGCCCTGCCGGTTTCCCCGGACCTGCAGTCGCTCAGCCAGAGTGTTCGGGACCTCAAGCTGCCGGAGATCTCGACTCTGAACCCGGGCGACCTTGCTCCTGAGCTCTCTGAGGTTCTGGATTCCTCTTCGGTGAAGCTGCCGGATTCGGTCGTCGCCCTAATCGATGAAAACTTCAAGTTCGCTGAAAATAACAAGCAGATGGCGGACAAGGTCAAAACTCAGCTGCTGAACGCCATCGACAGCCTGCCGCTGCCAGCTGCGCAGAAGGCCGAAGCCACCCGCGTCGTCAACGAGATTTTCGGTTTGCTGGAGGGCCAAGACAAGCCGGCGCAGCCTGAGCCGGCGCCTGCCCCCGCTCCACAGCCAGAGCAGAAGCCACGCCCTGAACCACGCCCCGAGCCAAACAACCCGTGCCCGCCGAGCGCCCGCGCATGCGTTGACCTGGCTAACCAGAAGACCTGGCTGCAGGAAAACGGCAACATCACCTACGGCCCGGTGCCAATGTCCTCCGGTATGCCAGGTTACGAAACCACCCGTGGCCACTTGAGCGTTACCCGCAAGGTCCGCGATGAGTGGTCGGTTCCTTACAACGGCCCGATGCCGTTCTCTGTGTACTTCACCAACGACGGTGAGGCTTTCCACGAGGGTTCGGTCAATCAGATGTCCCACGGCTGCATTCATCTGAATCACGATGATGCCGTGATGTACTTCAACACTCTGCAGGTCGGCGACGGCGTCTACATCTGGTAGTTACCCGCGCTGATGCGTTGAAATAATGAACAGGTGACTGAGCCTATTGAGGCATAGGCGCAGTTTCCCTGGCGGTGAAAAATGAGCTCGCCCCACTAGATTCTTCCAGTTTGGAAGGCAGTGGAGGCGAGCTCATTTTTTGTTGAGTTACAGTCGCGGATTCAACAGGTGAGGTACACGGCAGCCGTCGATTACGGGTTACCGGAACCCTGCCTACTCGTCAGGGTTCCGGTCCAAAGAACTAGTCCACGAAGCTCATTGCGTAGCGGGCAATGGCCAGTTCCTCATTGGTCGGTACCACGAAGACCTTGACCTTCGAGTCATCCGCCGAAATCAGACGTGGGCCGTCATTCGGCTGGGAGTTGAGCTCGTCATCAATTTTGATACCGAAGTTCTCAAGCTCAGCCATCGAATCACGGCGGATACCGACGTGGTTCTCACCGACACCGGCGGTGAAGGTGATGGCATCGAGACGACCGAGAATCAGCATGTACGAGCCGATGTAGCGGCGCAGCTGGTGAACATACATCTGGTATGCAGCCCAAGCATCCGGGTCGTGGTCATCCATGCGCTCCTGCAGGACTCGGAAGTCATTGACACCAGAGACACCCTTCAAACCAGACTGGCGGTTGCACAAATTGTCGATCTCATCGATGCTCATGCCGTTGCGGTAGAGGTGGAAGATGACGCCCGGGTCAATGTCACCGGTACGAGTGCCCATCATCAGACCAGCCAGCGGAGTCAGCCCCATCGAGGTATCCACCGCCTGGCCACCTCGGATAGCCGCACACGACGCACCGTTACCCAGGTGCAGCGTAATCTGGTTGATTTCCTCTGCCGGCTTATTCAGAAGGTCCGGCACCTGCTTGGAAACAAACTCATGCGAGGTGCCGTGGAAGCCGTAACGACGGATATCAAACTTCGATGCGACCTCTGCATTTAGCGGGTACAGAGCAGCAGCTGGCGGCATGGTGTGGAAGAAACCAGTGTCGAAGACGGCGACGTGCGGCACGTCGGGAAGCAGCTTGCGAGACTCTTCGATGCCTACGATATTGGCCGGGTTGTGCAGCGGCGCCAGCGGAATAAGGTCGCGGATCATGCCGACGATCTCGTCGGTAATCAGCTCCGGTCCAGAGAACAGGCGACCACCGTGAACGACGCGGTGACCGACGGCGGCAATATCCACCGACTCCGGACCAACACCGTGCTCATCCATCAGCTCGAACGCGCGGTCAAGGCCACTGGCATGGTCAGCGATAGGCTCAGTGATTTCAATCTTCTGTCCGGAGAACTTCAGATTAATAATGCCGTCTTCTTCACCAATGCGCTCCACCAGACCGGAGACATACGGCGGCTGCGTTGAGTCCTTCTCTGGATCTACCAGCTGAAACTTGATAGAGGAGGAACCGGAGTTCAAAACAAGTACGTGACGGGACATAATAATTAGTTTCCTCCAGCCTGAATAGCGGTAATTGCAACCGTGTTGATGATGTCCGGCACCGTGGCGCCACGAGAGAGGTCGTTGACCGGCTTGTTCAAGCCCTGCAGAATCGGGCCGATTGCCAATGCACCACCACAGCGCTGGGCAATCTTGTAACCGATGTTACCGGCGTCCAGATCCGGGAACACGAAAACAGTTGCCTTACCCGCAACGGAGGAATCCGGCATCTTCTTCGCAGCCACAGACGGGTCAATAGCGGCATCGAACTGCAGCGGACCATCGACAGCGAGGTCCGGGGCCAGCTCCTTGGCCTTGGCCAAACCCGCCTTCACACGGTCAACATCCTCACCTGTGCCGGATGCTCCAGTGGAGTAGCTCAGCATGGCGACGCGGGCGTCGATACCGAAGGAAGCTGCAGTCTCGGCGGATACTACCGCGATTTCACCCAGCTGTTCCGGAGCCGGCTTCGGCAGCACCGCACAGTCCGCAAAACCCCACAGCGAGTTGTCCATAACCATGAGGAACAGCGACGACACCGTGGAAGCCGACGGCTTGGTCTTAATGATTTGCAAGGACGGACGAATGGTGTGCGCAGTTGTGTGGGCTGCACCGGACACCATGCCGTCGACAAGCCCGTTGTGAATCATCATCGTCGCAAAGTAGGAGATGTCCTGCATCGTCTCACGGGCCTGCTCCAGCGTGACCCCCTTGGCCTTGCGCATCTCTGCGAACTGTTCCGCGAACTGCTCAACATATTCGGAGGTCTGTGGGTTCCAGAGATGGGCGGCGTCGATGTCAAAACCAAGTTCGGCGGCGCGCGCCTTCATAGCATCCGGGTCACCGAGGATAGTGAGCTCACAGATGTCCTCGCGCAGGAGGTAATCAGCGGCCTCAAGAATGCGGTCATCATCCCCCTCTGGCAGCACAATGTGGCGCTTATCAGTCTTGGCGCGCTGCAACAGCCACCACTGGAAACGCTGTGGAGTCATCACTGCGGTGACCTCGCGGCTTACGACCTTGCGAAGCCCCTCAGCATCGTCAACGGCAACAACGGGAACGTCGAGATCGAGAGTCTTAGCAGCCTCGACTGCTTCCTCCCCTGTGAGAACAACAGCGAGTACCTCGCTGTGACGCTGAGCTGCACTGCTGAGCGCCAAACGAACGCGAGCCTTTGCGGCCTCTGTGTGGCAGCCCTCACCACCAGCGACAACGATGACACCGGCACCGGCGACGGTGGCGATGCGGAAGTCAAAATCGAGGTTGCCGGAGCCGGTCAGAACAGCCGCCCCCTCGTTAGCAGCGCGGTCGTCCTCAACAGCACTGACGATGGTGTCAAGCGCGGATTCCGGATCCACAACAACCTGATCCACAGTGGCGCCGTGAGCCCCACCGACAGTGTGGAGGCAACGTGCCCCACCCAGTGCCTCAGACAATGCCGTAATGACATCCTGTAGATCGTCTGCGCGGTCCACTGAAGTAATCAGGACTGCGGAGTTGTTGGTGGACGCTTGGGCGTTCTTATCGCTCACCGACGTTCCTTTCTCGCACTGCGCTTAATCGTTGACTTATTTGAACGTTGACTTGGCTCGAGCCATTGGACTGCCGGAGGCTCAAGATCATGCTGAGCTTCCAATCCCGCTGGGTCTAATCCTGCTGAGTCCCAAATCATTATTTTCATCTTATTGTGAGTCACCTTACATCTCACGACGGACTCAAACCTCTTTGGTTACCCCTGGTAGCCACACTTTTCCCCACAGATTCCAACAATTTTCCCGCACAATCGCGCCTTTTATGCGGTTTTTCTAGTGAACTATCCCAAATTCCCACATTGGACGTGACTAAGGTCACATTTAGTTTTGTACGCCTTCAAAAGCATCTCACCGATGATGTGATGCTCGCCTCTCGATTTTTCGTAAGTTATCGCTACGATTGGGGGCGCTACCATTGGGAATGTCGAATAAACCGATAGCTCACCAATAACTCCTTTCCCCACGAGGTCACCGCTGGCAGCTACTTACGCCGCGGTCTCGTGGCCGTCGTAAAGCATTAGAGAAAGAAGGACACGCTTCATGAATCGCCCGCTCCGCGTTGCCGTAATTGGCTCTGGCCCGGCCGGTGTTTATGCTTCCGATGCACTGATGAAATCCAGTACTGACGTGGAAGTCGATCTGTTTGAAAAGATGCCGGCTCCATTCGGTCTAATCCGCTACGGCGTCGCCCCTGACCACCCACGTATCAAGGGCATCATTATGGCCTTACACCGTGTGATGGAAAAGCCGGAGCTGCGCCTGTTTTCCAACGTTGAGTTCGGCAAGGACATCACGCTCGACGAATTAAAGGAGCATTACGACGCCGTCATCTTCGCCACCGGTGCCGTCGGCGACCGCGCGCTGCCAACGCCGGGTGCGGATCTGCCGGAGCACTTTGGTGCTGGTGAATTCGTGGGCTTCTACGACGGCAATCCGCTCTTTGAGCGCACCTGGGACCTCTCGGCGGAGTCCGTGGCCGTCGTCGGTGTCGGTAACGTCGCGCTGGACGTCTCCCGAATCCTGGCGAAGACCGGCGAGGAACTGCACGTCACGGAGATTCCGGACAATGTCTACGAGGTTCTGAAGACCAATAAGGCCAAGGAAGTCCACGTCTTCGGTCGACGTGGCCCGGCACAGGCAAAGTTCACTCCGCTGGAGCTCAAGGAACTCGACTACTCACCAAACGTCGAGGTCGTTGTCGATCCGCGCGACATTGACTACGACTCCGCATCCGAGATTATGCGTCGCAACTCCAAGATTACTGACCAGGTCTGCACCATCTTGGAGAACTACGCCATCCGTGAACCGAAGAACGCACCTCACAAGCTCTACATTCACTTCTTCGAGTCGCCAGTGGAAATCCTCAGCGAGGAGGGTGCCGACGGCCAGCAGCATGTGGTCGGCTTGCGCACTCAGCGCATGGAATACGACGGTGCTGGCGGACTGCGGCCGACCGGCGAGACTACCGACTGGAAGGTCGGCGCTGTTTACTCCGCCGTGGGCTACCGCTCTGATGCACTGCCGGGTATCCCGTTCGACAACGTAAAGAATGTCATTTCCAACGTCGGTGGTCGAGTCATCGAATCCGACAACACCGAGGATGAAGCAGCCGAGGCCATCACTGGCCTCTACACCACCGGTTGGGTTCGCCGCGGGCCGGTCGGCTTGATTGGTAATACCAAGGGCGATGCCAACGAGGCTGTGGCCAATCTGCTGGCCGATGCCGCAGAGGGCAAGAAATTCACCCCGTCGAAGCCGGAGTTGTCCGCTGTCAACGAGCTGCTGGCGTCAAAGGGCATCGACTACCTGGACTGGGAGGGCTGGCACAAGCTCGATGCTGCCGAACGCACCGCCGGCGAGGCCGAGGGCCGCGAACGCAAGAAGTATGTCGAATGGGATGAGATGGTCACCCACTCCAAGGGCGAGTAACGGCGAGTAACGAGGGCGGATAGAAAGCGCCGGCTACGCCACTACCTGCACATCCGTGTACGCAGCGCGCGAGTCCCAGCGGCAGCACACAATCGGCGCCAACAGCTCGGCCAATGGCTCACCAAAAGCCACCTGGCCAGCACCGGCGGCAGCGCCCGCATCGAGGACTCGATCCCACAGCAGCCCCGGCGCGGTAAACAGCGGCACCACTACGAGTCCGCGACCGCGCTTGGCCGCGCGCTCCTGTGCCACGGCCACGGCATCGGATCCCTTGATCTTCTCAGGACCGACCACGAATGCTGCACTCACATGTCCCGGCAGCATCCCGCCAAGATTTGCCGCAAATTGGTGCACCGCCGCATTGGCCTCCTCATCAGAGGAGCCGACCCCCATCACCAGCGCATCGACCGGCCAGGAAAAAGACGCATTCTCCGCCGCTTCAATGATTCGCTTCACGACGGCGCGCTTCGTGCCGTCGCCAAGCCCGAGTCCTTCAGCCACTGTGATGTCAACACCATGCCGATCGCAGAGTCGAACCTGCTCGGGCACGTCGACTCGCGAGTGGAACGCATCAGTGAACAGCAGCGGTACGGCCAGTGCGCGAGTCTCGCCGGCGGCGGCGAGGTCGGCACAGACGGCGTCCAGCGAAGGCTCGTCGAGGTCCAGCCAGGCGAGGCGAATCTGAGAGGGCGCATCCAGACGGGTGAGCGGCATCTTCTCGCGCACGAGTGCGACCACCTCTTCGAGCACCGGTTTGGTCTCTGGGTGCCGGGAACCGTGCGCAAGCAGAATCAGTGCGGTCATCGATGGTCTCCTCAGGCTCGCTAGCTGTGCTTTCTGGTTTCTCTATCTGGCAGCTCTACTGAGCTGCGCCACGCACGAGGCCAGCGGTGAGGCTGTCACCGGTGCCCGGCTCAATAAGCAGGAAGGCACCGACACGACCACCGACGCGGTAGGCATCGACCGGGAGCGGCTGCGCGACCTCGATGGTCACCTCAGCGACATCATTGACCGCGAGCTGGTCGGCAACGCCGGTGGGCTCGCCGGTCTCGATGTCGATAAGGGCATCGACGGAAGCGATACGCCCACGCACCAGCGCGGCACCGTAGCGCACCTCAACGACACGGCCGACTGCCAGCGGCTTGTCCGCAAGGTGGACAGCCACGGCGGAGAAGCGGCGGACGTCCTCCGGACGGGTGCCACTGATGAGATCGCCACGGGCGAGGTCGAACTCGGCATCCAAGCTGATGGCAACCGACTGACCGGCCACGGCCTCAGTGACATCCTCGGCTGCCACGGTGATCTTCGTGACCGTAGCCTGACGGTTGGCGTCTACGGAGACAGTGTCACCCACACGCACACTGCCTGCGGCGATACGGCCAGCGTAACCGCGGTATTCAGTGGCGTGATCACGAATGACGTAGTCGATGGGCAGGCGTAGGTCGGCCTCGGCATCGGTTTCCAGGTCGGCACCGATGTTGAGGTTTTCCAGCAGTTCCAACACAGTCGGGCCCTCGTACCACGGGGTGTGCTCAGAAGGATCGACAATGTTGTCGCCGACCAAAGCCGACACTGGAACAACGAAGGTGTTCTGCAGACCCAAGCGCTCTGCCAGCACTGCTACATCCGACTCAATCTTGCGGAAGGCTTCTTCGCTGTAGTCCAGCAGGTCGATCTTGTTGACGGCAAAGATTACGTGGCGAACACCCAGCAGACCGGCCACCGTTGCGTGTCGCTTGGTCTGCGTCACGACGCCGTTGCGTGCGTCGATAAGCAAAACGACGGCCTCAGCGGTGGACATACCAGTGATGGTGTTTCGGGTGTACTGCTCGTGACCAGGGCAGTCGGCCAAGATGAACGAGCGGACGTCGGTGGCGAAGTAGCGGTAGGCAACGTCGATCGTGATGCCCTGCTCACGCTCGGCCCGCAGACCATCAACCAGCAACGAGAGGTCAGGATTTTCCTGACCGCGCGCCTGCGAGGAGGCGACGACGGCCTCGTACTGGTCAGCGAGGATGTTCTTCGTGTCGTGCAGCAAGCGCCCGACAAAGGTCGACTTACCGTCGTCGACGGAGCCAGCGGTGCACAGGCGAAGAGTGCGACGAGCGCGAGTGGCGCGGTCGGCGGTAATCAGGGTAGTTGGGGAATTTGGCTGGCTCATCAGAAGTAACCTTCCTTCTTGCGGTCTTCCATGGAGGATTCGGACAACTTGTCATCTGCGCGGGTAGCGCCACGCTCGGTGAGCTTGGATGTGCGAAGTTCCTCCATGACCTCCGCAATAGTGGTGGCAGTCGATTCGACAGCGCCGGTACAGCTCATGTCACCGACAGTGCGGTAGCGGACAGTGCGAACCTCTAGGGTCTCACCGTCGCGGGGTCCACCCCACTCGCCCGGTGCCAACCACATGCCGCCGCGGTTGAACACCTCACGCTCATGGGCAAAGTAGATGGGTGGCAGCTCGATGTCACGGGCTTCGATGTAGGCCCAGACGTCGGCCTCGGTCCAGTTCGAGATTGGGAAAACGCGAACGTTCTCTCCAGCGGCGTGGCGACCGTTGTAGAGCCCCCACAGCTCCGGCCGCTGACGGCGTGGATCCCAACCGCCGAAGGAGTCGCGGACGGAGAACACGCGCTCCTTGGCGCGGGCCTTCTCCTCATCGCGGCGGGCGCCACCGAGGACGGCATCGTAACCACGGTTGGCAATGGTCTCCACCAGTGGCACGGTCTGCAAGGGGTTGCGGGTGCCGTCAGCACGCTCGGTGAGCACACCGCTGTCAATCCAGTCTTGGACCTTGGCTACGTGCAGCTTAATGCCCGGCTGAGCGGCAATCTTGTCGCGGAATTCAATAACTTCGGGGAAGTTGTGGCCGGTGTCGACGTGGAGCAGCTCTAGCGGGATACCCGCCGGTGCGAAGGCGCGCTTGGCCAGCTCGAGCACGACGACGGAGTCCTTTCCGCCGGAGAAAAGCAGTGCCGGACGGTCAAACTGGCCGGCGGTTTGGCGGATAATGTCGATGGCCTCGGCTTCCAGTTCAGCAAGCCGCGGGTCGAGGCGGTTTTGTACGGAAACGGTGGTTGAGCTTGTCATGGGGTTCTTTCTATTGTGGCTGTGTTAGCTGTGTTAGCTTTTCGGCTGTTTTAAAAAAACTGTCTGTATAAGCTGCAGGTCGCAGCTAGCCATGAGCGGCAATTGGCTAGTGACTAGTGGCTGTCGGTATCGTCTAGCCGCCAGCCACTCAAACTAGAGGTGCAATCCGCACTCTGTCTTCTCGCTGCCCGCCCAGCGGCCCGAGCGCGGATCCGCCCCCTCTGCCACTCGCGCGGTGCATGTCGCGCAGCCAATCGACGGGAACCCCTGTTGTGTCAGCGGATGCACAATGAGGTCGTTGTCCTCGATGTACTGGGCAACGTCCTCATCCGTCCAGGTGGCCAGCGGGTTGAGCTTGATGCGACCGGTCTTATCGATTTCCAGTACCGGCGTGTGTGCGCGGGTCGGCGCGTCGACGCGCTTCAGACCTGTGACCCAGCCCTCGTAGGGGCGCTTCACAGCTGACAGCGGCTCGACCTTCCGCAGTGCGCAGCATCGCGTCGGGTCGGTCTTGTACAGATCTACGCCCTCTTCGGCATCCTGCTCGGCGCGGGTACGCTTCGGCTCAATCGACAGCAGTCGGTTGTCGTAGCGCTGTGCGACCTGTTCTGCCACGTCGAGGGTCTCCGGGAAGTGGTAACCCGTATCCAGGAAAACCAGGTCGGCTTCCGGCGCGTGCCGAGCAGCCAGCTCCGCCAATACCGTGTCCTGCATCGACAGGGTCACAGCCAGTGGCGTGTGCAGGTGCTCCGCACCCCATTCCAGTACATCCCCGGCAGTGGCAGTCTCCAGCTTGGAGCCCCACTCCAGTGCAAGCTCAATCAGACGGCGAGCAGTTTCCGGGTTGTCCAGCACATCCTCACGCGCGAGTGCCTCCTGAGTCTTAATGACTTCAGCGGTTTTCAGTCCCGTGCTCATGACGCCACCTTCCTATCAATATGACCATGCAGTTTCACTGTGAATACCCGGCAGCATTCGCGGCATTGCCAGGCGTAATCGGTTTCCACATCGGGCCACAGATCATCACCGCCGCAGTAAGGGCAATGCATCACCGCACCCCGGTTCGGATTGGGGTGTGCGCTTCGGCCACCGATCCCCAGTCGCGCTGGCACCTCGTCTTTTTCGCTTGCCGACGGCCCCTGCGACCGAACCTCGTTGGGAGATTCACTCACTTCAGGTCCTCCTCATCAGCGCGGACAATCCACTCGCGGAACTGTTCACCCTCGTGGCGCTGCTCCTTGAAATGATTGACGACGCGCTCGATGTAGTCACCCAGTTCTGCCGAGGTGACCTTGTGTCCGCGAACCTTGCGGCCGAAGTTGGCATCGAGCCCCAGCGAACCACCGAGGTGAACCTGGAAACCCTCGACACGGTTGCCCTCATCGTCGGTGACAATCTGACCCTTGAGTCCAATATCGGCAATCTGTGTGCGGGCACAGGCATTCGGGCAGCCGTTGAGCGCAATGGTGATTGGGACATCGAGGTCGCCGAGACGTTCCTCCAAGTCGCCCACCAGATCGATTGCGCGCTGGCGCGTGGTGACAAGTGCGAGTTTGCAGAACTCCAGGCCGGTGCAGGCCAGGATGCCCCGCCGGAATGCGGAAGGCTTGGCAGACAGGCCAATTTCGTCGAGCTCAGCGAGCAGGGAGTCGACCTGGTCGTCGGCGACGTCGAGGAGAATGAGCTCCTTCATGACAGTGGTACGGACGCGAGAAACACCGTGGCGCTCGGCGATGTCTGCGAGCTTGACCAGGTCAGAGCCCGGAACACGGCCAACAGCGGGCTTCACACCGACGTAGTTGAGACCGTCGGCCTGCTTATGCACGCCGATGTGGTCACGGTCGCCCTCGAAAGGCTCGGGCGCGGGGCCGTCGATAAGCTTGCGGTTGAGGTAGTCGTCTTCGAGTACCTGGCGGAACTTCTCCGCACCCCACTCGGCAACGAGGAACTTCAGACGCGCGCGATTGCGCAGGCGACGGTAGCCGTAGTCACGGAAGATGCGGCACACGCCCGCCCATACCTCGGGAACCTCGTCCTCTGGGATCCAGGCGCCGAGACGCTGCGCGAGCATTGGGTTGGTGGAGAGACCGCCACCGACCCAAACGTCGAAACCGGGGCCGTGCTCTGGGTGATTGACACCGACAAAGGCGACGTCCTGGACCTCGTGGGTGACATCGAGACGCGGGGAACCGGAAACTGCGGACTTAAACTTGCGCGGTAGGTTGGAGAACTCGTCGCCGGAGAGGTACTCCTCCTTGATGCGGCGAATAGCATTGGTGCCGTCGACGATTTCATCGGCAGCAACGCCGGCAACCGGACTGCCTAGGATAACGCGGGGAACGTCGCCGCAGCCAAAGTTGGTGTCGAGACCAACCTGCTCAAGGCGGTCCCAAATCTCCGGCATGTCCTCGACGCGGATCCAGTGCAGCTGGACGTTCTGACGGTCGGAGAAGTCCGCGGTGTCACGAGCAAAGTCGCGGGAAATCTCGCCGATGGTGCGAATACCCTCGGTGGTGGTCTGGCCACCATCGAGACGAACGCGGAGCATAAAGTACTTGTCCTGCAACTCGGCGTTAGTCTTCACACCGGTGTGCTCACCGCTAAGCCCCTGCTTGCGCTGGGTGTAGAGGCCAATCCACTTAAAGCGCGGAGCTAGGTCTTCCGCAGGGATAGAGTCAAACCCCTGCTTGGAGTAGATGTCGATAACACGCTGCTTAACGGCAAAGCCAGCATCTTCTTTCTTGATGCGCTCGTCGTCGTTAAGTGGCTCGCGGCCGTCGATAAGCCACTGTCCCTGTGGCTTCGGTGCACGCTTCTTACGTCGGGTAGCCGCTGCGGAAGCCGGACGCTCGGCGGTTTTCGTAGGAGAGCTCATGGGGAATCTACCGAATCACTTTCGTTTTTGTTCTCGTTGACCGAATCAGAGTTGTTTGGATCAGCCCTGAACGAATTAGTTGCTAATTTTTATAGACCGGACGGTCTATGCAGTATTGCAGGCAACATTAGACCGACCAGTCTGGCTAGTGCAAGCCGGGGCATGCTCGGATACTTAGCGAACCCCCGCTTCGCCCATGTGGACACCGTTTTCTGCGCCCACTTTGACGCCTCCAGAAGCATCCCCAGCCCCGACATCAACCGAAGCCGGTGATGGAGATCCCGAACTAGACACATCAGCCGAGGAAGACTGAGAAGTCGACTCAAGTTGGACCCGCTGACGCAGACGCGGAAGAGTGTCATGTGACCGCGCCCACAGCACCAGTGTGACAACGCCAAAAGCCCAGACAAGCAGCACTGTTGCCAACACGCCGCCAGAAGCCAACGGTGCAAACAGTGTTCGAATATTCAGCCCCACCAACACGCCGCCGATCACAATTCCAAGCAGGCGCGGATTAATGCGCCCCACCAGGTACGCAGCCAAAGGCGCGGCAACTACACCGCCGCACAGCAAACCAATTACCGGTGCGGCATGCTGAGTGAATTCCTCCCGCAGCTTGGGCAAAAAGCCCAGCACAGCAGCTGAAGCGACAAGAAATTCCGCCGCAGAGACAGTGCCGATAATCTTCCGCGGCTGATCAGCTTCAGCACCGAGCAACGTAGAGGTCGTAACAGGCCCCCAACCGCCGCCACCAGTGGAATCGAGCAGACCACCAAAGAGCCCCAGCGGAGCGAGCTTCTTCGCTCCCCAGGTCTTTTTCTTGCGCTTAACATTAGCCAGGAAGGCGAAGCGAACAATCACCCACAGGCCGAGAAAAAGCAAGATTGTCGAGGTCACAGGCGTCGCGGCATCACCATCCAGATTGGACAAAAAGGTCGCACCAACAAAGGCACCGATAGCGCCCGGCACACCAAGGCTCAGTGCGCGCCGCCAGTCGACATTGCCGAATCGCCAGTGCGAAATACCAGAGGCTAGCGTCGTGCCCACCTCCGCTACGTGAACTACTGCCGACGCAGTGGCAGCACTACTACCAGCAACAATAAAAAGTGAAGTGGCAGTGACACCGAATGCCATACCCAGAGTGCCATCGACTAATTGCGCGCCAAGGCCGATTAGCACGAAGACTATGAGATTTTCCATGACAAGCCCTTCCCCGCTTACCCAACCAGAGCCTGCCGTTGCCACGACGTCCGCACGACAAGCTCTTTTAGACCTCGTTCAGCAGAAGCAATACGCAGCAAAACCCTCTCAAGCCAAAGCAGTGATTCTTGCGGTGTTTTGTGTTTGCTTTTTGTAGACCAGTTTGTCTATATTCTGTTTCAGCAAGCATAGACCGATTGGTCTACGATAAGCAATCGCGACAAAGAAAACGTAGAAAAAGGACTCCACCCAATGACCAACGACCAGACTGCAGCCCAGAACGCGGCCGCTTCCTCACTGCCCGATCTCGCCAACTCCACCACCCCACTGCGTGTAGCCGTGGTCGGCTCGGGCCCGGCCGGTATCTACGCCTCCGACGCGCTGATGAAGTCCGGCCGCGACGTCGCCATCGACCTCTACGAGCGCCTTCCAGTGCCGTTCGGTCTCATCCGCTACGGCGTTGCGCCAGACCACCCGCGAATCAAGGGCATCATTAAGTCCCTCCACCGAGTGCTGGACAAGCCGCAGGTCCGACTTCTGGGCAACGTGGACGTCGGTAAGCAGGTCAGCGTCGATGAACTGCGCCAGTTCTACGACGCCATCATCTTCGCCACTGGCGCGACCGGCGACCGCGATCTGAATATCCCGGGCGCCGACCTTCCGGAGCACTACGGCGCGGGTGAGTTCGTAGGTTTCTACGACTCCCACCCGGAGTTCGCCCGCGATTGGGAACTCTCCGCTGAGTCCGTGGCCGTGGTCGGTGTCGGCAACGTGGGCCTCGACGTCGCCCGCATTCTCGCCAAGACTGCCGATGAGCTGCACGTCACCGAAATCGCCGACAACGTCTACGCTGGCCTGGCAAAGAATGCCGCCCGCGAAATTCACGTCTTCGGCCGCCGCGGCCCGGCCCAGGCAAAGTTCACTCCACTGGAGCTGAAGGAATTGGACCACTCCGACACCATTGAGGTTGTCGTGAATCCGGAGGACATCCAGTACGATGCCGCCTCCGAAACGTCTCGTCGTGAGTCCAAGATCACCGATCAGGTCTGTACGATTCTGGAAAACTACGCCATCCGCGAGCCAAAGGGCGCCCCGCACAAGCTCTTCATCCACTTCTTCGAGTCCCCGGTCGAAATCATCGGCGAGACCGGCGAGGATGGAGTACAGCACGTCAGCGCTATCCGCACCGAACGCACTGAACTCGACGGCGAGGGTGGCGTCCGTGGCACTGGCACGTTCACCGAATGGCCGGTCGGTGCGGTCTACCGTGCAGTCGGCTACCGCTCCGACGCAGTCACCGGCGTACCGTTCGACACCGGCACCCACACCATCCCAGATGCCGGCGGACGCGTGCTTGACGACGTCGACGGCAACCACATCCAGGGTCTGTACACCACCGGCTGGATTCGCCGTGGCCCGGTCGGCCTAATCGGTAACACCAAGGGCGACGCCAACGAAACTGTCGGCAACCTCATCGCCGACTGGGAGGCAGGCCGTCTGGTCGCACCTGCAAAGCCCACGCATAACGACGTCGACGAGTTCCTGGCCAACAAGGGCCTCCAGGTCACCACCTGGGAGGGCTGGCACGCACTCGACGCCGCCGAACGTGCAGCGGGCGAAGCCGAAGGCCGCGAGCGCAAGAAGCTGGTCGAGTGGGCCGACATGGTTGCGGCCTCCACGGTCGTCGCAAAGCAGCCAGATGCCGATGACGTGGCCGAAGCTGTACACGAAGCGGTTGTGGAGACTGTCGCCAGCTAGCGCATCGGGTCTAACCGGGCAGTTGATTGTGCACGTCAGTCGGTCTTCGGATTAGAGTTAATACATGGCTTATCATGCAGACTCATCCAACCTGGACGTCAAGGAAGTTCTGACCTGGGAAGGCTTCGGCGTCGCCTCCCGTGAACTGGCACAGCAGATTGTCGATTCGGGCTACGAGCCGGAGATCATTATCGCCGTGGCCCGCGGTGGTCTTCTACCTGCAGGTGCACTCAGCTACACCATGGGCGTCAAGCTCTCTGACGCCATTAACGTCGAGTTCTACACCGACGTGGCGGAGACCCTACCGGATCCGGTTTTGTTGGAACCGCTGCTGGACATCGAGTCGATTTCCGACCGCCGTCTGCTGGTCGTTGACGATGTCGCAGACTCCGGTCGCACGCTGCACCTGGTGCTCGATCTGCTTAAGACCCACGGTGCGGAAGTACGCTCCGCTGTGCTCTACGGCAAGTCCCGCTCGGAGATTGCACCGGACTATGTCTGGAAGCACACCGATGACTGGATCGTCTTCCCCTGGTCGGCCGAGCCACCGGTACAGAAGTCCAAGTAGATCAAGTAGCTTACGCACCATAGCGGGCAAACAAAAAAGTGCGCTGCGGGGCCGGTTATGGCCGTACCGCAGCGCACACTAGGTCGTCGAACTAGCCCAGTTCGACGACCTTAATCTTTGATGCCGCCTCCGATGCACGCTCACGAGCAGCATCGACAGAATCCGCGGTTGAAACAGCAACGCCCATGCGGCGACGCGGGCCAGCGACCGGCTTACCAAAGATACGAATATCAGTCTCCGGAATAGCCATGGCCTCCGTCAGCCCGGTGTAGCCCGGCTGCTCGATGTCAGCACCGCCGTAGACCACAGCGGAGGCTCCCGGGGACACCAGCGTGACGTCGATAGGCAGACCCAACACTGCACGCGCGTGCAGCTCGAACTCAGAGAAACGCTGGGTGCCCATGGTGACCATGCCGGTGTCGTGCGGACGCGGGCTGACCTCGGAGAACCACACCTCATCGCCGCGAACAAACAGCTCGACGCCGAAGATACCGCGACCGCCCAGCGCGTTGGTGATGCGTGCTGCGACAGAGCGCGCATTGTCCAGGGCATTTTCACTCATGGCAGCCGGCTGCCATGACTCAACGTAGTCGCCGTCCTGCTGACGGTGCCCAATGGGCTCACAGAACCACGTTGCCCCCTCGCCGGTCTCCGGATCAACGGAGCGCACGGTCAGCAGCGTGATCTCGTAGTCGAAATCGACGAAGCCCTCCACGATGACGCGACCGGACTCGACGCGGCCGCCACTCATGGCATAATCCCACGCGGCCTGGACATCCTCCGGCGAACGCAGCGTGGACTGCCCCTTGCCCGAGGAACTCATGACCGGCTTGACCACACACGGGAAGCCAATCTCATCGACAGCTGCGGTGAACTCATCAAAGCTGGAGGCGAAGTGATAGCGGGAAGTCGGCAGCCCAACCTCTTCCGCAGCCAGACGGCGAATACCCTCTCGGTTCATGGTCAGCTGAGTCGCCCGTGCGGTTGGAATAACGGTGACGTCCAGCGTCTCGTCTTCCTCAACCTCTTCCAGCACCTCGGTTGCCAGGGCCTCGATCTCGGGGACGATGAAGTGGGGCTTGACCTGGAGAATCAGATCCCGCAGTGCACTGGAATCCGACATATTCAAGACGTAGGCGTGGTGAGCGACCTGGTGTGCCGGTGCATGCTCGTAGCGATCGGCAGCGTGCACCTCAACGCCAAGACGTTGGAAAGCAATGGTCACCTCCTTGCCGAGCTCGCCAGAGCCGAGCAGCAGAACTCGCGTTGCTTCCGGCTGGTACGGGGTTCCGGTGACTTCAGGGGTGAACATCGAGATAAACTCGCTTTCGTCTACGGCACGTACGCTGCGCAACCAGCAGCTGTTAAATTGATTGTCTCCAGCATACGACAGCGAGCGGATTCACCGCGGCGGGCACGGGCGGGAACCTAGCGCGGGAACACCCGCTGAAACTCAGCCAACGCCGCACTCCGGTCAGCGGCCAAGACAACGTTCGCCTCAGCACCGGCAGGGTCTGCCACCACTTGACCTCGGCGAGCTGGCTCATCTGCAAAGGTTCGCTTATCGACGCCCACGAGACGCATCTTCTCCACTTCCCCTGTCACCGCACCGACGGCCACTATCGCAGCAAAGAGGTCATGGACCTGCGCCTTGTAACCGACCCCCACACCCTGGTGGAACTCAAAGTAGAACTTCAGCGAACGGCGCAGAACACGCAGCAGCTCCGGGTTCATACCGGCATCGCGCCAGGACTCAATTTCAACATCGCTGATAGTGATGGTCTCGGTGACATTGAGTGGAACCAACGTCGGCACCGGCGCACCTGCGGCGGTGGCGATACTGCGCACGGCATCCTCCGGGCGCTCGACTGCCACAGCGCCCGCGGTGCCGAAGACCTCGGTGACCGCAGTGGGGTCGACCCAGAAGTTCCATTCCGCAAACTCGGTAACGTTACCGTGGTACTCCACAGCACCGCCCATAATGGTCACACCGTCGAGCTCCCGCATGAGTTCTGGGTACTTCTTCAAAGCGGCCACGTAGGTAGTCATAGGGCCAGTGACCAGCAGGTGCACCTTCTCCCCCGTCGACCGCGCCCGCTCGATGACCTGGCGCCACAGCGCCAGCGGATCCGCCGCCCCTCCGCGCCCCGGCTCGTAGATGACGGCCGGTGGCGCCAGGTTGTAGCCCAGCCCGTACGGACCATGAGTCTCAGGCGTGGTAGTCAGCTCACGGTCAGCGGGCCCCTCGAAACCGCTGACAACCGGGACCTCCGGGCAACCGCAGAGATTCAACATGTACTTGGTGTTGCGAGCGGACCATGCCGCAGTGGTGTTACCACCTGCGCAGGTCACACCCACTAGCTCAATCTCGCCTGCGGTATGCAACCCCGCGAGATAGACGAGAGCAAGACTGTCATCGATACCCGTGTCAACGTCGGCAAGCACTTTCAAACGCGTCATAAGGTCAAGTGTGACACGAAACACGCTCGGCTCGCAGAGCTAAACACGGGCAAAACAGGAATACAGACGAGTTTTCGCTGGTGCTAGCCGGATTTACTAGTTCGTCGCCATCGCTGCATCACCCACCGGAGCGGGCTCCGGCAACGGCATAGCCAGCTCGGTCAAGACCTCGCGCAGACGCGTCGGATAGTCGGTGATGATGCCATCGACACCAGCGGCAATCTGCTCGCGCATGGTCTCCTTTTCATTCACCGTCCACGGCACCACCTTCATGCCAGCCTCGTGCGCGCGGGAAATCAGCTCCGGCGTGGCGACCGGGTGGTAGTCAGAATCCGACGGTGTCTTGCCGTAAGGAATGCTGTGCGTCGGTGAGAGCACCTGCACGCCGAGCTGCTTGGCGGCCTCGATGATGTCGCCATCGACCTCGTCGTAATTGACATCGCCAATCCAAGGAGAATCCTTCTTCCAGGTGGTCTCGTCCCACAGCATGACCAGCGGAATCTCCGGGTTCCGTTCCGCGACCAGCGGCAGCGAGCGCCAATCGAAGGACTGAATCATCACACGATTAGCCACACCCGCGCGGTCAATCTCGTCGAGAATCACATCGACGAACTCCTGCGGTTCTGCCGAGTCAGCGCGCTTTTCGCCCTCAATCTTGGTCTCAATGTTGAAGTGGATGTCCTGGTTGTCCTTAGTCAGCTCGAACAGCTCCGGCAGGGTCATCATCCTATTGCCCTTGATTGGCTCCGCATCCGGGAAGTCCTCGAGCTTCTTGTCACAGACCAGGGTTTGTACCTGCTCATAGGTGAGATCATGCACGAGCTTGCCGACGTACGGGTACTGCGGATCCCCCTCCGTCACTGGCTCGGTGTCCGAGCACTTATCGTCTTGGATCTCCGGATCGTGCCAGACCATAGGCACGCCATCCTTCGTCAGGACGATGTCCAGCTCCAACGTCGTAACGCCCAGCTCCAACGAGTTGATCATCGCCTGCTTGGACTCCTCCGTCCACTCACCGCGACCACCACGGTGCGACTGCAGATCAAAACCCTCCGGCAGCTTAGCCATCGCAGCCGGCCGCACATTCGCGGCCGCATTCAGCTCAGCAACCTGCTGCTTTTCAAAGGTCTTCTCTTCGCTCGACGTAGTGCTGACCGCGCTTGCACTGCTTGACGACGATGCCGCGTCGTTGTCTGCATCATTGCTGCAGGCTGCAATAGGAGAAATAGCAAACGCGCCCATAGCGATGGCCGCGATTGCGCGGCGCGTGCCGTGGACGCGTGAATTCTGAGGCTGCTCGCTCTGCTTGGTCCGTTCGTCAAACATGGAGTCAGATGAGTTGCGAGAAGACATGGCCGGTGATTTTCCTCTTTGGGCGTAGTGTTAGCGACTTCATAGCGACGGCAAGGTACCGACAACAAAGTGTCGACAAACTACCGTCGGAAATTTTACGGAACACAGAAATTTACGTGAAATCTGTGTGTTGCGCCACTACTTTAAAACGGCTTGCCAGCACTCGCATCTGGAGAGAGCACGGGTTAGAGATTAATTTCCCTCTGCCTTTGGAATCTCACCTTCTTGAGCAACTTCTGCCCCATCCCAGGAGTACGTAACGGGAGCGTTGTACTGGTCTTTAAAGGCGAAGGCACCGCCGTCTTCAATCATTTTATTGACATCGAAGAAATTGACGGTCACAGTTTTGCCATCGCCTTCGACCGAGTTGATTGTCTGCGGACCACCGGCGGTACCCACGTACTCGCCCTTATGAAACAGCAGCACTGCACCAGAGGTAGTTGAGTGGGTAATTTCATTCTGTACTGCTGAGGCAAAGGTCAACTCGCTGGTGGTATCCCAGTTCGTATTGTCCGTGACTGTCCAACCGCTGCCATTGCCACCTTCCATTGAGTTCAGGTCGGCAACCGCTTCTTCGAAAGCCTCTTCCTGGGGTGGCGCAGAAGAACCCCCATCGGTGTCATTATCATCGACATCCGGATTGGGGGTATCTGCACTTTCACTGTCATCCTCGACAGTGGTGGTCGTAGTGATGGTGGTCGTTTCTTCATCTACCTGAGGAGCAGAGGTCGGTGCTGCAGCCTCATCAGTGGAGCAACCGGACAAAGCCACTACACCTGCGACCGCCGCGCTAACCAGCATCGACCCGCGACGAACTGAACGACCACTCATGGCTGGAACCTCTTCTGTTCTCTCAAGTTTTCTCAAGCACTTAGCGACGGCGGAGCATTACTTTCTCATGTCCGACTCTGAATTGAGTTTACTTGGAAAAAATCAAGAGTCCCCGCGAGTGCCCAAGAATTCTCGAAAGCTCTCGAGAGTTCTCGGGAGCCGTTAGGAAGCGGGCTTCGCGCCGCCGGGAATCTTCCCCTCGTGAACGACGTGATCGCCGTTCCAGAAGAAGTGAACATTAGAGGTGAACTTGGCTGCATCAGCGTTCGGCGCACCTGCGGCCTCCTGGGCCTCCCAGTCGTGGTAGATAACCGAAATGTTCTTACCATCAGGGGTCGGCGTCACCTTGTTGATGTGCTGAGGCCGGTCAGAGTCCGTACCAATGAACTCACCCTTGTGGAACATCAACAACACAGTGGAGGACTGAGCGTTGCCCTGCTTGGCCTGATCTGCGAGAGCAAAGCTCAAATCGCTACACGGGCTGAAGTTGGAGGTGCCAGTGTACTTCCACCCATCATGGTTGTTCGGACGCTCCCTGTTGACCTTATCCAGGGCCGCCTGGATTTCAGGTGCAGCCGGGTTCGGGGTACAGCTATCCGCCTGCGCCGGAGCTGGAGCCGGTGCTGGTGCCGGAGCCGCAGGAGCTGCAATTGCTCCACCTACTGCGGAGAAAACCATCGCGCCGGAAAGCACGGCGGAACTTGCCAGTCGTTGTACTCGGTGTCCTGTGTTTTGCATGAAAACCACACGCCTTCTGTCGTTTGGACTTCTGTCGTTGGACTACGCGGTGAGGCCTACGATACAAAAATGACTCTGGGATGCCAGGGGCAACTGACAATTCCCAGAGCCTTCGCGTGGTTAGCAAATGTTCTTTTTTGCAGCAGCCAGCAGTTTCGGCACCGAAGATTTTTTATCTAACAGTTCGATAAAGCCGGGTCGAAAGCCGGACTGTTTTCCGGTTAGTTCGCCACTGCCTCCAGGTTAAGTGTCCAGCGCTAGTTATCCAGCACGTCGTGAACAACGATGGTCTGGTCACGACCCGGACCAACACCGATGTAAGAAATGCGAGCGCCGGAGAGCTCCTCCAGTCGGTTCAGGTAATCCTTGGCCTTGTCCGGCAGCTCATCGAAGGCGCGGCAGCCAGTGATGTCTTCGTCCCACGCAGGCATGGTCTCGTAAATCGGGACAGCGTGGTGGAACTCCGACTGGGTGAGTGGCATTTCGTCGTGACGCACGCCATCAACGTCGTAAGCGACACAAATCGGAATCTCGCCGATACCGGTCAGGACGTCCAGCTTGGTGATGAACAAATCCGTGAAACCGTTGACGCGCGCGGCGTAGCGAGCCAGCACCGAATCGTACCAACCACAGCGGCGCTTACGGCCGGTGTTGACTCCGACCTCACCGCCGGTGGTCTGGAGGTACTCGCCCCACTTGTCGAACAGCTCCGTCGGGAACGGGCCAGCACCGACGCGGGTGGTGTAGGCCTTCATGATGCCCAGCACCGAAGTGATCTTCGTCGGGCCGATACCGGTACCCACGCAGGCACCACCAGCGGTTGGGTTCGAGGAAGTCACGAACGGGTAGGTGCCGTGGTCGACATCCAGCATAGTGGCCTGGCCGCCCTCCATGAGGACGTGCTTGCCGGCATCCAAAGCCCGATTGAGCTCAAACTCCGAGTCGATAATCATCGGACGCAGACGATCGGCGAAGCCCATGAAGTAATCGAAGACCTCATCCGGGTCGATGGCGCGGCGGTTGTACAGCTTGACCAGAATCTGGTTCTTCTGAGCCAGCGAAGACTCAATCTTCTGGCGCAGAATCGACTCATCCAGAATGTCCTGGACACGCAAGCCCGTACGGCCGACCTTGTCGGCATACGTCGGGCCGATACCGCGGCCAGTGGTGCCGATAGCGCGCTTACCCAGGAAGCGCTCGGTCACGCGGTCCAGCGTCTGGTGGTACGGAGCAACCATGTGGGCATTGCCGGAAACGCGCAGGCGGGAGGCCTTTGCACCGCGAGCTTCGAGGCCATCAATCTCGTCGAAAAGCGCCTCGAGGTTGACCACACAGCCGTTACCGATAATCGGCACAGCGTTTTCCGACAGTACACCCGCCGGAAGCAGCTTCAGCTCGTACTTCTCACCGCCAACGACAACGGTGTGGCCGGCGTTATTGCCACCGTTGGGCTTGACGACGTAGTCGACGCGGCCACCGAGAATATCGGTTGCTTTGCCCTTGCCCTCGTCGCCCCACTGGGCACCGACGATAATGATTGCGGCCATAGTCCTACTTCAACTCCTGGGATTGCAGACGACGCATTAGAGTGTAGTCCTATGCGTATTGTTGTGCTGCAGTGTGGCCCCGATGTACCCGCGTTTTCCCAATTGCTCCGCCAATCATGGTCTACATCAGCACCGTCCACACCATCAGCACCAGCTACTCCGGCACCACCCGCCTATGCGCTTCACGACGTCGCGATGATCCCCACCCGCAAGGAGCTGGCTTTCATCGACGACCTGGCCAAGGACGTACTGCCTGTCGATACAGCTCCGACGCCGGAGGAAATCTCCAAGCAGAAGAAAGTCGACCACTTAGGCGCTCCGCAACCCGCTCCGCAAAAGCCGAGCGAGCCGTTACGAATTGTGGTCGTTGGCACCGACGCGGCACTGGCTACCGTGGCAACCTACCTGATGCGCAAGAACCTCCTGTGGATTGAAGTGGCACATGTCCCCACCGCGCCCTCGACCGCGGCCAAAAACTGGGGCATCGAAGGAGGAGAAGGGCTCGATGCGGCGGCCGCGCTCACACGCCCGACGACGCCAGTGCCGCTGATTCGCGACGACACCGGCCACGCAATTGTTGGTTACGCCCTACTGACAGAGCCGGGAATTACCGGAGTGTCCTCGGCAAACGGGTTTACTGGCGAGGTCTATGTCGACGAGCATCAGATGTTCTCCGGCACATCCACCGGCCTGCAGATTCGCCCTACCCCCGATGCCCCGGGCATCGTTGCGGCCGAAGTTCCGGCGCCGGATGCGGAAAACGGTAACGAGGGTGAGAGCGGCAAAGGCCTGCTGAGCCGACTCGGATTGGGGCGCGGTGGCCGTCGTAAAGCGAAAGAAGCCCCGGCCCGCGAGCTACACCGTCCGATGACGGGTCGGGCAGTTCAAGTTGGTGGCCTGGGCTTCCGATATGTGCGCGATGGCGTGGAGTCACGAAAGCCGAGAGAGAAGACAACTCTGTACCGACACCTTCGCGACTTGCAGATTGTGCACTAACTGCGGCGGGCAATAGCCACGGTCTGCCTGTGCGAAAGTGGCGTGCATGAAAGTGACCTGCGCGAAAGTTCGAGTACAGATAACATTTGGGTGTTAAAGCCACTGCCCGCCACTGCCTCGATAGGACAGCATCATGACTGACAACACCCCACGGCTACGCGCTGGCGACCAAGCCCGCCACACTGCGCTGGAACGCTTGGAATGGGCATTCCGCGATGGCCAGATTGACTTTGCGGAATTGCAGGAGCGCACCGAGAAAGCCCAAAAGGCGACGTACATCGATGAGTTGCCCGCATTGACACAGGACTTGTCGCTGCCCGCGAACCTGGCCGAGCCGACTCCACATGCGCACCCAAACCCTAACCTGCGCCCGAACCTACACAGCGTCCCGGACGAGCACCATTCGGTGGCACCGAATGCAGCCAACAATCATCAACCAGCTCGGATTGATAGCTCCGCCGCGGCAACTGGTTCGAAGCTCTCCATCGGCATCTTCGGCGGCACCGACAAGAGAGGCCCGTGGACGTGCGCTCCCACGCACACCACGGTGGCGGCCTTCGGCGGGACTGGCTTGGATTTCCGCGAGGCCATCCTGACCGCGGAAACCACTGTCGTCAACATTGGCTGCGCCTTCGGTGGAGTCGACGTCATCGTCCCCGACCACTACCAGGTTGATGTCGACGTGCTCCCCATCTTTGGTGGCACGGATGTTACTGGAAAACCGGGACGCAACCTACCCGCTCCTGGCGCCGGACAGGCTCCGAAGATTATTGTGCGCGGCTTTGTCGCTTTCGGCGGCGTCGAGGTCAAGCGCGTACCGCAGTAGAGCAGGTTGCAGTAGCACGGGGCAGTAGAGCGTACCGCAGTAACCGACTGACGCCTAGCGAGCCGCTACTCGCCCACTCCTCACCGGCTACTCGTCCCATACCTCCGGCGGCATTGCTGGGAACGGCGTCGTCGGCGGCAGCGTTGCCACAGCTGAACGTCTGGACAGGCCACACACCTGCAACAGGTCCACCACCAATGAGCGGGACTGCGCAAACACGACCTGCTCCGATAGCGTTGCGTCCTCGATGACGCGCGGGTGCATTTTCGCTGCTAGACGACGCAAGTACCGAACCACGTCTTCAAGCTTGACCTCTCCGGATCCCTCGGAAAGCTGGGCGATAGCGATGTCGCCGGATTCGAAAGGCAACTCGCCCCACTCTGGGATTCGGCGCACGGCGGCTTCGTCGTCAAGCACATGACTGACCAGGCGCGTACCTTCAGACACGCCTAGAACAAGTGCGCACAGTTCGGACGAGAAGTCGATGTGATCCTCACGTGCGGTGATAGCGCGACGCGCGAGCACACGGATGTTGCGCATGGCGTTGTCGACGGGATGTACCATGCGCGACAGCGAGTGGATTCTATCCCGAGAGCGCCAGAGCAACGGCGAGATACGGACCTGCTCGCCCGCGTCGGCGACAGTGCGGTCCATCAGCGAGACTTGCGCCTGCATGGAGCGCACCACGCTCAGTGCGGTGCGGATGCGATCGGTGTCGCCCTCTTTCATGCCGATGCCGATGTCATAAAGTACATCTGCACCCATGTCGAGGACCTTGGCCACCTTGCGGCGAGCACCCGCCAGCGGGCTTCGCGGCAATATCATGAGCACAATAATGCCCACCACACCACCGACGAGAGCATCAATCATTCGGTAATAAGAACCAGCGGTGCCCGGCGGAATAATGGTGGCGATGAGCACGGCTGAAGATGCCGCTTGGTTCACCACAAGCGGTCCTCGACCGACAAACACACCGATGACCATGGCGACAAACACACCGACGGTCAGCTGCCAGATACCCGAGCCGAGGATGGAGATAATCACATCACCAATGCCGACTCCCAACGAGGCACCGAGCACCAACTCCACAGAGTGCTTTAAGCGAGGACCTGCGGTCATCACGTTGAGGCTGATGAAAGCGGCCATCGGCGCGAAGAACGGGTTGGGGTGCCCCAGTACCTCAAGTGCGAACCAGTAGGCCAACCCAGCGGCTAACGTGGCTTGGACAATGAGCATCCAACGGGAGCGCACACGGTCAATCGCATGGAGGAAACGCGTGCGGGGCCTCACTTTCTGACGCAGCTTGTTTGCTGCGCGGGAGGCCGGATGTAGGTACGTATTGCGAAAATCTTGGAAATCCGGGCGCGGATTATCCTCGACGAATTGCGTTTCCTTAGCTTCGACGAGGTCGCCGACATGCGCGGGAGCAATGTCCTCAAGATCCCTGGCAGCTGCGGCATCCTTATCCTCCCCACCAGCGATGCCAGCCATGCCGAAGTCACCATCCTCATGTGAAAAACTGTGCACTTTTTATGTACCCGATGTGCTGTTGTGCACTTTTATGCGCTCGCTGAATCTCTGTGCACGATTAAAGACCCAACTCTGGCAGCGCGGATTCATCACTGTCACGCAGCAACGCCATCATGCGACCGAATTCATCATCCTCGCCGATAGCCTTAGCAGCCTTAGCCAACGCCGCGAAGGCGCGGAGCACACCACGATTGGGCTCGTGCTCCCATGGAATCGCTCCGAACCCCTTCCAGCCGTTTCCGCGCAGCAGGTCCAGACCACGGTGGTAACCAGTGCGGGCGAAGGCATAGGCCTGAATCTCCTGACCTTCGGACAAGGCACTTTCAGCCAAGTCTGCCCACGCCTGGGAATCGCGCGGGCATGCGCGAACCACGGCCTCCGGGCTTGCGCCACCGTTGCGGGCAGCAACGGCCTCGTCAAGAACGGGGAGCTTCACGGGAGCAGGAGCCATCATGTCATTGAGTTTCATGCGTCCTATTGTGCCAGGCATGACGTGCCGATGGCAGGGTCGAGGCATGCGACTCTCTGTTGGCGAGACTGGCCACAGCTCGGTGGCGCGGGCGTCGGCAAGCACCAGATGGCGACCAACTACGGTCTCGCGGCTACTCAGGGCAGCTCGGCTTTGGCGATTCCAGCGACTGACCGTTTTCCAGCTTGGTCGCAACAAAATCGGCCACTCGGGCACACGCTTCCATCAGCATCCAACCCGACAGCTGGACAGAGAGGTCACGCTCCTTAATCGCCGAACCGCGAACCGCGCCACCGACTGATTGCGCAACCGAGCCGCCCTGTGGGAACTGAGCATTGTCGTTCCAATCTGCGGGGAAAAGCGGCAGGCCATCGACCTCGAGGCGGTGGTACCAGCACTTCTCCCCCGACGCCAGAACCAATCGGCGAGCAATGCGGGCCGCCGCGCGATTCATGCGATTGTCTCCAGGCAAACGCACCGCCGCATCGGCGAGGTATCGCACGAGGATGCCGTTGAACAGACCACCATCGCCGCCACCGGCCCCGGCGATGACATTGTCGGTGGTCGCCAAATCCTTTGCCACCGCGTGGATGAGGTTTTGCACGCGCGTGAAATACTTCGTCGCCTGTTCCCGCTGGCCGTGCGCCCGAAGCGCAAGTCCCACTTCGAGGCAAGCGCCAATCATGACACCCTGGTTGTACGTAAACATGCCCTTCTGCACCACGGCACCTGCCATGGACAAGCGAATGCCGTCGTAGAGCAGACCTGAGTCCGCCAAAAGGTTGGCGTAAACCCAGTCGATAAGTTCCTCTGCCTCCTTGATGCGACCAGCCCGGGCCAGAGCGATGGCTGCAGGACCGTTCGAGGGGACGTTGAAAAAGAGGTCCTGCTCACGCCACGGCAGCACACCCGTGGACTCCTGCCGACCATCGCCCAAGCATGAAATCAGCCGCGCTGTCGTCTTCTTGGGCACCGATGCGCCGAGGACAGCGTCGGCACGCCCGAGCGCCAGTGCCATCCACGCGCGATCGTCGTAGTACTTGTTCTTGGTCAGCAGCGTGAGGTTGCGAATGCGGATACCCCGAGTGGTCTGGCGGATAGCGCGGTACTTCTCCTTAGAGGGCACGCGCTTGGCTGCGTCTACCAGACAGTCGAGATACTGCGCCTGCCACCAGTAATGCCAGTTGATGAAGACCTTGTGTCGCAGCGGCGCGGGCCAGGAAGCCATTGCCAGATTCGTGCCCGGAAGACCCCACAGCTTCGCCGCATGACGGTTGCGAATCGCCTGCTCAGCCACGTCCGCGCGATAGGCCCACGTTTCGGCCTCCGGACGCGACATTTTTAGAACCACTGGCTCTCCTTAAAACGGCTGTGAAACAGCTCTAAAACAGCCTTTCGAAATAAAACACCTAAGCAGACAATTACCAGGCCGCGGTGATATCTGCATGAGTACGAATCCAAGAGTGCATGGCAATACCCGCCGCTACCCCCGCATTTATCGAACGCGTCGATCCAAATTGGGCGATCGACACCGTCAGATCCGCCGCCTGCTGTGCCTCTTCAGTCACTCCCGGCCCCTCCTGGCCGAAGAGCAAAAGACAACGCTCGGGCAACTCAACGGTTTCGATGGGTACGGAGCCCGGCACGTTGTCCACGGCCACCACAGCCAGGTCATGCTCGCGCGCCCAGCTAATGACCTCCGACACCGTCTCATGGTGCAGCAAGTGCTGGTAGCGGTCAGTCACCATCGCGCCGCGACGATTCCAACGCTTGCGCCCCACGATGTGCACGGCCTCTACCAGGAAGGCATTTGCGGTGCGTACCACGGTGCCGATGTTGGAGTCATTCTCAAAATTCTCGATGGCGATGTGCAACGGATGACGACGCTTATCCAGCTCCGCGACGATAGCCTCCATCGTCCAGTAGCGGTAAGCATCGACGACGTTGCGTCGGTCGCCCTCATCCAAAAGCTGCTCATCGTATTCTGGGCCGGTCGGCCGAGGTTCGTTCGGGTGCTCCTGATCCCACGGTCCCACCCCGACACGAGCCTCAAACCACTCCGTCGGCCCCTTCCCGGGCTCAGGCGCGGTCAAGAGCCAACAGCCCCTCGACCAGGAACAACTGCGCCACGGTGTAGGTGTCCATCACTGCCGCATTCAGAAGCTTGCCGACGACGCCCTCCTCCGCAAACATCTTTCGAGCCATCAGTAGAGTGTCGGAGATGAGGAACAGGTTGCCACCGTGACCGAGGCCGTAGGTGGCATCGGCAATCGGCAGGCCGGTCTGCTCATCAGTTCCGACAGCACCGGCCCCCTCCAGCAGTACCGGGTCATCGGCCAGTGCAGAAGTCACGGCCAGCAGCGGACCGTAGCCAACTGCAGCGGGCAGCGCCTCTGGCTTTACAGCACCGACCAGCGGTACCGAACCAGCCCACAGTGGGAAGCGAATGGCAGCACGCAGCGCGCTAATACGAGCTCCGGCACGCCACAGCAGCACGTGGTAGGCAACCTGGTTAACTGCGAACGGCACAGAACCGCGGTTCAGGTTCGGCTTGTTCGGCATGAGAATCAAGTCGCCCAACCAACCGCCGGCGAGGCCGATGAGCAGGGTGGTCGTCGTAAAGCGAGACGTCTCGTGGCGACGGCGCCAAACATTGGCCGCCAACAGTGGCATGAGGACAGTCTTGGAAACTCGACGTGGAGTCTCCCAGCCGAAGGCGCTGGAGACAACGTTGACCGCACTGGCGGCAATGTAGCCGGCGCGTTCCGGGGCACGGCGGGTGTCGGAGCTCGCGCTGGCGATACCGACGAGTGCGCCGAGGCCCTCGCCCGTGCGACGCACAAACATGTCAGCGACGGTTTCCTTGGTGCCGGGAAGTTTGGTCGTAGTGAGCTTGGACAAGAGTCCTGCACGCTTGGTAGTCATGGGGATGTTCCTCTTTCGTGGGACTGCGTTGGGGGGCGGGTGAGCTGGGTGAGGCTCGGCGAGGCTCAGTGAGTTGAGTGAGGCTCGGTAAAAGCTCTAGCGCTCAGATTCTTAGGCCAGGCCCAAGTCATCCAAACCGAGCAGGTAACGGTACTCCAGGCCTTCACCCTTGATGACCTCGTCGGCGCCCGTCGCGCGGTCAACCACAGTGGCTACACCGACAACCTCGGCACCGGCCTCGCGTAGGGCAGCTACGGCGGTCAGCGGTGAGTTGCCCGTCGTGGTGGTGTCCTCAACAACCAGGACCTTCTTGCCCACAATGTCCGGCCCTTCAATGCGGCGCTGCATGCCGTGCTTCTTGGCTTCCTTGCGTACTACGAAGGCATCAATCGGACGTCCTTCGGCGTGCATGACAGAGGTGGCCACCGGGTCCGCGCCAAGCGTCAGACCACCGACGTGCGCGTAGTCCCAGTCGGCAGTGAGCTCTCGTAGCAGGGAACCAATCAGGCGCGAGGCCTCATGATGTAGGGTGGCGCGGCGCAGGTCAACGTAGTAGTCAGCCTCACGTCCAGACGACAGCGTGACCTTGCCATGGACAACCGCCAGCTCCTTGACCAGCTCGGCCAAACGCTGCAGCTTCTCCTGATTGACATTGCTCGTGTGGGTGCTCATCTGAGGTTGTCTCCTAAATAAACGACTGTGTGCTCAAGGATATGTCTGGTTCTACTCGTCCGCGGAATCAGGGGTTGCGCCTTTGTCCTCGGATACAGATTCGGTGGGGTCGTCGCTGCTGTCGAGGTCTGGGGCGGCGTCGGTAAAAATACTGGCGGGCTTCACATTTGATCGCACTACACGTCCCCGGCTCGAGCGCATCCGGCTATGTTCGGGATCCTCGCCAAGCGCAGGAATCTGCTGGCCAGAATCCCCAATGTCCTCCGACTCACCAACGTTTGCACCCATCTTTCGTGCCGTTGACCGCGAAGGCAGCGCCGTCGGATCAAGCGGTATATCCCGCGTAGGGCGCCACGACGAGCCGTCAATCGCCTGCACCACCGTGGGTTGTGCATTGCTTTGCGACGACCACTGCGAATCATCCGTGGTTGCATCCACGGTGGCAGCGGACGAGGACGAAGGAGAATCTGCGTAAACAATTTCCTCAACGTCCAGCGGCTCTTCGCCCTTGCTATTCTGCGCGCTGTGACTCTGGGCATGCCCGTTCTGTGAGCTGTGATCCTGCGATTCATGGTTAGCAGAACCGTTGCGACGCTGGTCTGGTACCGCGTGCAAGTGCCCACGCCCAGTTCCATCCGAAATCAAGAATCCAGAGTCAACGGACTGCTCGGTGAGCTGCAAACGAGTGGGATCCCACTGATTTGTGTCCGGAGCGACGGTTTCGCCTTCCGCCGGTGGCAACCTGCGCGCAATGTCGGAGAAGTCCGACAGCGATGCCAGTGCACCGTCCCAGTCCTCTGGCACTGAATTATCAATCAGCTGAGCCAAGGACCAGGAGTTTTCGGACCACATGCGGGTAATGGCCGGGTGCACGTCGGCAAGCATGCGAGTTGCACGGTCGTCGAAGATGCGATGAATGAGCTCTGGGTCGGTAGCTGCGACTACCAGGCCGGCTTCGGTGGCTACGTGAGGCAGCGTCGTGCCGCCGCTGCGGCGCAGCTCGAAAACCTCATAGCTGGATACAGAGCGGCGGATAGCGATGGTGGTGATGCCACCGACATCGGCGAGGTGCATTTCCCGGCCAAAGGCGAAACCGGAGACCACGGCCTTGGCATCGCCGTCCGGCGTGCGCTGCCAGTACGACGGCAGCTCATGGTCCACACGGTTGTAGACAGAATTACGTTCCTGCGCCCAGGCCTTCCGCAAGTGACGCACCCGGCGACCGCTGATACGTCGACGGACAGGAGCCACTGACTTCTGCTGGGCGCGCTGCGGTTGCGCGGGCTGGGCGGGTTGGGTGACCTGAGTGGCCTGGGCGTGCGCCGCAAAATCGGATGATTGCGGCACTTCGCCGGTCTCGGTATTTTCGACCGACGCAGCCTGGAATTCTGTACCGTCAACAGTTCCAGTGCGAGCGTCAGCGGCGGTGGCGCTGTTGGCCTCTGTGGCACTGGTGTCGCCCACTAAACCTGTCTCGGGCTCATCCACGGTATCAGTATCTTCAGCAGTCACTGACCCGGCTGGCTCCGCGCCAGCCCCTGTGCCAAACTCCGCGCCGGACTCCGCGTTACTTCGGAGAGTCCCGTCCGTTCCCGCATTCAGGTCAGCTGCTGGTCCCGATGTTTCGGAAGCTCCCGTGTTTTCTGTTGCTTCGGACATTTCAGCAGGGGCCGCCGGTTCGATTCCCGCGACAGATTCAGGCTCCGCCGGCATCATTTGCCCAGCTGAAGTACCCAGTTCTGTCGTCGAAAACTCAGTTTCAGGGTCAACTTCAGCGGCACCATCAGTCTCAGCGACAACCTCAGAGTCAGCGCCAGCTGCGACATTCGGTCTCACCACAGAAGCTGTCTCAGAGCTGCCCTGCTCTGAAGAATCCGGCTGTTCAGGCACAACATCTTCTGCCGCCACACCGGTTACTTCGCCGGTGGAGTCCGAGGGCTCGTCGTAAAGCGATGGCGACGAAGGAGACGCCACAGCAGTCTCACTTGTGCTGCGACGGCGGCGGTCGACAACGAACAGCGCGACTGCGGCGATGATGAGGATCGCTGCGAGGGTGAATACTAGGGGAATCATTAATCTCCTAGCTTAAGCCAGAAGCCGTTCTATTTGGTCAGCGACAATATGCCGTCCCCCGTCTGGCGCAATGCCAATGCCCGAGGCGAGAGCGTACAGGACTCTCTAGAACCGTAAGGGCGAGGGGAAATATCCACATGGACGACGCATCAGGGGTTCCCTGGGGGCGGTCGCCCTGCCCCGGACACATGCGAGTCCGGCGCCGCTTAGAAACGGACGATAGGCAGGCTCGGATTGCCAGCCCACTGGGACCAGCCTCCGACATACAGCGAGGCGTCAGTAATGCCCGCTTCTTCCATGGCCTGTATGAACAGTGAGGAATGAAGACCGGAACCGGAGTAGACCGCTACATTACGACCGGCTTCGATACCTACGGAGGCAAAGCGCTCACGGAGCTGCTCAACAGGCAGGAAGGAGCCGTCGGCATTTTGCAGACTGCGAGCCGCCAGGTTCACGGCACCCGGGATGTGACCTGCCTGCAGATCGACGCGCTCACTGCGGCCTTCAAAGCGGCTGGGCTCACGCGCATCCACCAAAATTCCACGTTCAGACCAGGTGCGTACGTCGTCGAGGCTGGCAACAGGCATATTGCCCTCGCTCACCGCAATCGTTCCAGGCTGCGGCAGATTGCCGGGACCGAAGGCAGTCTCGTTTCCATCTGCTTCCCAAGCAGCTAACCCGCCGGTGAGGACACGCACATTCTCCAGACCCGCCCAGCGCAGAATCCACCAAGCACGTGACGCGAACAGCCCATCGCCCGCGTCGTAGACGATCACCAGATGCTCCGAGCGGACTCCCCAACGACGGACGGCATCGCGCACACGCTCGATATCCGGCAGCGGGTTGCGACCAGCTTCTCGGCTGGGAACACCCGCTAGATCCAACTCGGGATCACAAAACACGGCCAGAGGGATGTGAGCCGTAGCGTAGGAGTCATATGGTTTTTTAGCGCGCGACCAGCGTGCGTCAACGACGACGATGCGACCGCCGCCGGCAATCTTGTCACGAAGCTCTTGTACCGAGATGGATGTTGTCATAATCCCGGATTCTAAATCGATTGACTTGGTAGCGCGATATGTACGTTATTAAAACTAGGAGCTTGGGAAGATCTCTGAAGATGCTGCCCACCTGGCCGTTTTCATCTCAAACGCAGGCCATGGAATCGGCCGTGCCACCGCAGAAAAACTGCTTTCCCGCGGCTAAACCGTCGGAGTTGTTGACGTCTCTGCTCGAAAATGTCAGCACTGACGGCACCAAGCGCATGGGTATTCGCATCACACCAGCTGACTTCGCCAACGCAATCGTCGACTGCATCGACCAGAAACAGGGCACGATTACTAAGGCTGACTTCCCCGTCAGCCTGCCGACAAAATTGCTGCACTATGCCGCCAGCGTCGGTGCCCCTTTCCTCAACCGCTTCATTAACGCAAAGCTGACTACGAAACGGAAGATCAGCCTCTAAGCCAGGACCCCGCTCCCTACCCGACTACCCACCGGGATCCTGTCCCGTCTCACCATTGCCATCCGCTGTGTCCCCCGCCCGTTTCTCTCGCGCTTTACGACGCAACCAGCGCCCCGGGCTATCGAACGTATCGGGGTCCTCATTGGATTCCGCTTTTCGGTTTCCTTCCTTGCCTTTCGGGGCCACCCAGACCACACGATCGGTAGAAGCCGGCTCGCACTCCCCACTAACCCCGCCCCCTTCGTCAGTTCCTAGAATCCCCGGCACCTCATCCGGCCGAAGCGTCCACCAAGCATTTTCATCACATCGAGCATCATCGATCTTTCGATGCGTACCCGGATCAACCAACGTGAGATTATCCAGATCAGTGCCACCACCGGAAGACCACGACTGCACATGGTGAACATCACACATAGCTCCCGGAGTGCCCATGCCCGGCGCGGAGGAACCTCCTTCCTCTCCAAGAAGGGCCAGATACTGCGGCAAAGTCCCCAGCCTGCGGGACCGACCAAAGTACATGGTCTGCCCCTCATTCCCCAAGACTTGGAGGAACGAATTTCTATCAACCATCTGTTGCACGGCCTGACTAATGGAAATTCGCACTCCCGCATCAGAGACCGCTTTGCCCGATCCAGGAAGTACAAAATCTTTCCCATCAGGCAAGGAGACTCCAGCTAGCGCTGCCACATCTGCGATATGCGCGACGGTGACCACCGATGTCGTCCCCCGCGCCGGCTGAAGGTCACCGCCTGGTTGAAAGCCCCCATTCACCGCCGCTTCCACGGCATCATGAAAACGCTGCTCCGGATTCCGCTGGTCATCGGCACCTTCTTCGAGCAACCCGCCAGGGCGCGCATGATCCGCCTGCAGCCTTTTGAGCACCGCTGCAAACGAAGGCGTAACCACACCGCTCAACCGGCTCATGCCGTCCGGCCCCTGAGCACCGATTTTTAGGCTTCGTTTCCGAGCGCGGTCCTCATCCGTATACGGGTCATCAACCCCCAACATCGCCCGCAGGCGGTTCGGCAATTTATTGAGATCATCAACACGGATTTTGTCCACTAAATCTGCAATGTGCTTGTCCAGCAGCCTAGACAGCTGTGCATGCTCCGTTGCCGGCAGCTCACGAACGGCTTTGTCAATCTTCGAAACAGCATCCGCACCGACAACACCTTCCTCAACTTTCTGACGAAGGTTCGGCATTCGCACATCCTCATTCGCCGGAGCAAACGGATCAACATTCCTACTCAGGCGCCCGACGACGTTGATACGCTGCCTCGCTTCTGCTCGCGAGATTCGCATCTCCTGCGCTAGCCACGCAATCTTTCGATGCTCCGCGCTGGGCATCCGCCCCTTCATGGTCTCCACATAAGCCGCATCAATTACTGCGAGTCGTTTTCGTGCTTTCTCAATCGACTTATATGCATCGTGCGCATGATCCGGCGCAAGTACTTCGAAGTTCTCTACGATGACTGTCGACAGAGCTTCAAACTGCGCAACCGCATCTAAAACCTGAGATGTCGAAAGCGGTCCACTGCCGTTTGGCGCCGATGGTGTAGCCATTTCCCCCACCCCCTTTTAAAACGCTAGCAATCCGAATCCCCAAATGGACTAACTAATTTCCCTCCCCATATTATCGCACACCCATTCGACACCCCACAACCCCCTAAGTCAACTTTTTCGAATCTTTTTCCGAAACACTGCCGTGCTTCCAGAGCTCGAATACCCCACCATCCGCCCTAAAAACCCGACCAACCCGCGCAGCCCCCCCCCAAAAAAAACTGCACGCCGAAAGCCTAAAACCGCACCACCATCACATCGTGGTCCGGGAAGCTCGAGCGCCCCACTAGCTCAAACCCCGCCTTCACATAAGCTTTCGCCGCCCGCGGGTTGGCATCATGGACAGCCAGACTAACCCCCGGGTACCCCAGCTCACGCGCATACTCAAGAAGCCCCGCAATCATCGGCTGCGACAGCCTGCGTCCGACTACACCCGGACGCAGCGCAATCGCTACCTCAGGAATCCCATTTCCCACAAAACCGTACCCCGGATCGTCCTTCGTAAACGTACGCAGCCAGGCCGCCCCCACCGGCACTTCATAGCCCTCGCATTCTTCGCTTGACGACGAATCCCCGCGCTCCAACCATTCCGCCTTAATGGCGGCCGCACTGTAAGTAGCCTCGCGAGAAACCCTCGGTTCAAATGGGTCAGTGCGGGTCATGTCGCCACTGAGCGACTCGAGGTCAGCGTCGTCAAGCGAAGTGGCGAAAAGGATAACCCCGCCCTGACTCGCGTCCCACTGGTCGACGTATTGACGCCTCGTCACTACATAGTCTTCCGGCAGTGGCTGACTTTCATCTCCGAACGTTTCCGTTAGTTCGTCCATCCAGGCAATGAAGGGGCGGTCGGAGTCTGTCGCTGGTCGCCACTGAAAGTTAGTCATATTTGCGCACTATACCGGCGCACCCCAGGCCGACCGGAATGCAACAAGCCCACGCGATCGGCCGCAAGGGACATAAGCCCGGACAACAAAAGCACAAAAAAGGGGCAGTTCAGGAGAAAAATCTCCCAAACCGCCCCAACAAACGGACAGCCTGCTGAACAGGTATCGCCCTGAGGATTGGGCGCCCTAGACCCGGGCTACGCCGTCCTCGCCATAGCCGACAACCTTCAGCGACTCGCCATCGTCAGCAACCGTAACCTCTACTCGGTCACCATCGCGAACATCGCCCGCGAGCAGTCGACGTGCCAGCTCATCGCCGATTGCCTTCTGCACCAGGCGACGCAGCGGACGGGCACCATAGGCCGGGTCGTAGCCGCGCTCCGACAGCCAATCCAGTGCCCCATCGGAGACATCCAGCACCAGACGACGTGCAGCCAGACGCTCCGCCAGGTTGCGAACCTGAATGTCCACAATGCCGCGCAGCTGCTCGGAGGTCAGCGGATCGAAGATCACTACATCGTCGAGACGATTGATGAACTCCGGCTTGAAGGCCATCTTGACCGCGTCCATGATCTGTTCATGCGTACCACCAGCACCGAGGTTGGAGGTCAGAATCAGAATCGTGTTTCGGAAGTCCACGGTTCGACCCTGACCATCAGTCAGGCGCCCCTCATCGAGCACCTGCAGGAGCACATCGAACACGTCCGGGTGAGCCTTCTCAACCTCGTCGAAAAGCACGACGGTGTACGGACGGCGACGAACAGCCTCGGTGAGCTGACCGCCAGCGTCGTAGCCGACGTATCCGGGAGGGGCACCAATCAGACGAGCGACAGAGTGCTTCTCGCCGTACTCGGACATATCGATGCGAACCATCGCACGCTCATCGTCGAAGAGGAACTCCGCCAGCGCCTTGGCCAGCTCCGTCTTACCAACGCCAGTTGGACCGAGGAACAGGAAGGAACCAGTCGGACGGTTCGGATCGGCAACACCCGCACGCGAACGGCGGACAGCATCGGAGACAGCCTCCACAGCGGTATTCTGACCAACGACGCGACGGCCGAGGTTGAGCTCCATTTCCAGTAGCTTCTCGGTTTCGCCCTGCATCATCTTGCCAGCCGGGATACCCGTCCAGGCGGAGACAACCTCAGCGACTTCCTGAGGCGTAACCTCCTCCTTGAGCATGGAGTTTTCCTCTGCGTCAGCGACCGATTCCTCGGCGGCCTCCAGCTTCTTCTCCAACTCAGGAATGCGCCCGTAACGCAGCTCTGCGACGCGCCCGTAGTCACCTTCGCGCTCAGCCTTTTCGGACTCAGTGCGCAGGGCATCGAGCTCTTCGCGAACGGAGCGAACATCATCAATCGAGGACTTCTCGTTCTGCCAGCGAGTCTTCAGAGCGTTGAGCTTCTCGCGCTCATCTGCAAGTTCCTCACGAAGCTTGTCCAGACGCTCCTTCGACGCGATGTCAGTTTCCTTCTCCAGGGCCATTTCCTCGATTTCGAGGCGGCGCACAATACGTTCCGCGGAGTCGATTTCCTCCGGCGAGGAGTCAATCTCCATACGCAAACGCGATGCGGCCTCATCCACCAGGTCAATGGCCTTATCCGGCAGGAAGCGGGATGTGATGTAGCGATCCGACAGCGTTGCCGCAGCCACTAGCGCGGAGTCCTGAATACGGACACCGTGGTGGACCTCGTAGCGTTCCTTCAGGCCACGCAGAATACCGATGGCGTCCTCAACGCTCGGCTCACCGACAAAGACCTGCTGGAAACGACGCTCCAGCGCAGCATCCTTCTCGATGTACTTGCGGTACTCATCCAAGGTCGTCGCACCGACCAGGCGGAGCTCACCACGAGCCAGCATCGGCTTAATCATGTTGCCCGCATCCATCGAGCCATCACCCGTGGCGCCAGCGCCAACGATGGTGTGAATCTCATCGATGAAGGTAATAATCTGACCGTCGGATTCCTTAATCTCGTCCAGAACCGCCTTCAGGCGCTCCTCGAACTCACCGCGGTACTTCGCACCGGCGACCATGGAGCCTAGATCCAGGCTCATCAGCGTCTTGCCCTTCAGAGATTCCGGCACATCACCTGCAACAATGCGTCGTGCGAGCCCCTCGACAATTGCCGTCTTACCAACGCCCGGCTCACCAATGAGCACAGGATTGTTCTTGGTACGACGACTCAAGACCTGTACCACGCGACGAATCTCTGCATCGCGGCCAATAACTGGGTCAATCTTGCCCTCACGTGCCCGCGCGGTTAAATCCGTCGCATATTTTTCCAGAGCCTGATACTGCTCTTCCGGATTCTCCGTTGTTACCTTCCTCGATCCACGCACGCTAGTCAGCGCACCCTTTAATGCCTCGGCAGTAGCGCCCGCCGATTGCAGTACAGTTGCCGCCTCCGACTGGCCAGTTGCTACACCGATAAGCAGGATTTCCGTGGAGACATACTCGTCTCCAAGCTCGCCCGCCAGCTCCTCGGCAGCGTTCAGTGCATTAACGGCGTCCCTATTAAACTGCGGGTTCGCCATATTCGCCCCGCTTGCCGACGGGTACCCAGCGACCAGCTCCTTAGCGCGGGTCAAAACCCCGGAAGGATTAACACCCGCTGCCTCAAGCAGCGGAGCCGCAATACCCTCCTTTTGCTCCAGCAGCGCTACCAGAATGTGCCCAGGCCGAATATCCGGGTTACCCGCGCTGGTCGCGGCCTTCATAGCTTCCTGGAGAACTTCTCCAGTCTTAGTTGTTGGTGTAAAACTCATAACTTGCGCCCCTTTGACTCAACTTTGTCATTCACTACCCATAACGTATTCAGCCTTGAGTCTGTTCCACTCAACTTCAAATTTTACAATTTCATACTGTGATTCACGCCACATCCACAGCGAAAAGGATTGCGCTCGGCAGTGTCGTTAAGCGCAGTAGCGCACCGGAAAGCACTAGAAAACATTGGAGAGCTCCAGAAACCACGCGCGGACGCACTCCAATACACCGTCCGACGCCCTCACCAGCGCACTCCCGCCTGCTTCGACTTCCCCCATGTGAGTGATGGGCGGGCAGCGCACTCATACTGTTTTGGTTACCCTGGTAGATGACATTCCTTCATTCTCACGAAAGGACTCGAATGAACATCGAGCAGGCACGTCAGATGACTGAGGGCAAGGGCTTCATCGCCGCTCTCGACCAGTCCGGTGGATCCACCCCGAAGGCTCTGCGCCTGTACGGCATCAACGAGGATCAGTACTCGAACGAAGATGAAATGTTCGACCTGGTTCACGAGATGCGTACCCGCATCATCACTTCCCCGTCCTTCAACTCTGAGCAGATTATTGGCGCGATTCTCTTCGAGCAGACCATGGATCGCGACATTGAGGGAATCCCGACCGCTCAGTACCTGTGGGAAAAGAAGGGCATCGTCCCGTTCCTGAAGACCGACAAGGGCCTGGCAGACAAGGAAAACGGCGTTCAGCTTATGAAGCCGTGCCCGGGCCTGGATGAGCTGCTGGAGCGCGGTGTCGCTAAGGGCATTTTCGGCACCAAGATGCGTTCCTTCATTGCTGAGGCAAACGAAGAGGGCATCAAGGCCAACATTGCTCAGCAGTTCGAGTTCGGCAAGCAGGTTCTGTCCCACGGTCTGGTTCCGATTCTGGAGCCGGAGGTCGACATCAACGCTGCCGACAAGGCAGAGGCTGAGGACATTGTCCTGCGCGAGCTGCTCGCCGGCCTGGATGACCTGGCCGATGACCAGAAGGTCATGATCAAGGTTTCCATCCCGACCAAGGATGACCTGTACAAGCCGCTGATTGAGCACCCGAAGGTCATGCGCGTCGTCGCCCTGTCCGGTGGCTACGAGCGCGAGGACGCCAACGAGCGCCTGTCCCGCAACCACGGCATGATTGCTTCCTTCTCCCGTGCACTGTCTGAGGGCCTGTCTGCTCAGCAGTCCGACGAAGACTTCAACGCAACCATGGCTGAGTCCGTCAAGGGCATCTACGAGGCTTCGATTTCCTAATCGTCCGCTGTGCATTTGCGCTTGTGCGCACCTCTAGGTAGCCGCTAGCGCAACTAAAAACTCCCGCACCAGGTTTTCTTGGTGCGGGAGCTTTTTTAATCGCGCCCCTGGTAGTCAAACACCGGCAGCGACCAGCCACGCCACAGCGCCGCTAGTCGAATGAACAGCGCCGACAGTACAGCGCAGATAATGTTGATGCTCTCGTGCAGGCCAACCATGTCGAGCACGTAGTAAAGCGTCGCCGCGACGACTGCGATGGAGGCATAGAGCTCCTTTTGGAACACCAGCGGGACGCGGTCACACATCAGGTCGCGGAGCACACCTCCAAACGCACCGGTAAGAACGGCGCCGACAATAGCGATGATGACACCGTGCCCCATCTCCATGGCCACGCGGGCACCGATGATGGAAAACGCCGACAAACCGATCGCGTCAGCGACCAAGAACACGACTCGGAAGTGCTTCATCAGGAAGTCGGCCAACAGCACCGTGATCAGTGCCGCACCGACGATAACCAGCAAATATTGTGGGCTTGCAACCCACACCAACGGATAGTGGCCGAGAATGACATCGCGCAGGGTACCACCGCCGATAGCAGTCATGCACGCAATTGTTGAAACCCCAAAGAGATCCATGCGCATTCGACCGGCCGCTAGTGCGCCGGTGACGCCTTCGGCCGTAATTCCAATGACCCAGAGGATGTGGAGCAGCATGATTAGAAATATAAAGGACTTCGGCCGAATCGGTAGAACTGTCGGCTAAATACCCGCTGTCTTCGCTCCCCCACTTCTGCTTTCAGCTCGGCTCGGCCCTCTTCATTGCTTCCCAGCTAGCCTTGGTCGCGAATTTCCAGCACCGGAATCGAGCGGCGAATCCGTTCCACCTCCGCCACATCCGCATCAGCCACGAGTAGCTGCGGACCGTAGCCCGCCGAAGCAATAACCCCACCGTCCGCATTGACCAACATAGAGTGCCCCGCACCGGTAGGCCCCTCATCCTTACCCGCGGCCTTAGCCCCACCAGGCCGCGCCGCATCAACGGCCGCGATCACGCAAGTGCTGTCCAAGGCACGTGCCGAAACCAGGGTCTGCCATTGCGTCACCTTGCCCGGTCCGTCATTCCACGAAGCGGGCAGCGCGATGACCTCCGCGCCCAGGTTGGCCAGTTGAATGAATTGCTCCGGAAACCTGATGTCAAAGCATGTCGCAAGGCCGAGGGCGACCGACGATCCGTCGGCAAGCGGGACATCACACACCACGTGCGCGTTGCCCGGCGCGACGGTATCGGATTCGCGAAACCCGAAAGCGTCGAAGAGGTGGAGCTTGTCGTAGAACTCGACACCGGGGCCGTCCTCATCACGCCAAGCCAGGAGCAGCGAATTGAAGACGCGGTGCATCGTCTTACCGTCGCGCTCCACTTCATCTGCCGGGCGGAACATGCCGACTACCACGCTGATTCCGGCATCGTGAGCGGCCTGCGAGACCTCCGCTACGAACCTATCGCTGCTGGACTCCGCCACGACATCCAGGCGACCGGAATTGAACGCCTTCATCGTGGCCTCGGGGAAGACCACCAAATCGGCGTTGTCCTGTGCTGCTCGCGCGATAGTCACCTTTACCGCGTCCAGATTCTCTTCAACCGATGCTGACAATTCCAACTGAGCCAGTGCAATACGCATGCCTAAATGTTACCGGCTCCCCCGGATTGACTGTCCTGAAGTTATCCACAGGACGTCGCCGTGCGTTGCTATCGCTCAGAGTTATCCACAGTTCGCTGAAGATGCTCTTCCGCTGCCTTTCGCCACCCAGCAGAATCAAAAACATGGCCGAACACATCACAGTCAATCCAGCTCAACTATCCGCCTTAAGCCGCTCTTACCAGCAGATCTCCACTCGTATTGATGGTCTTTCCACCATCGTCGCAGCTGCCCCGGGAAGCGCCGAGCTCACCTCTGCCCTGCCCGGTTCACGGATTGTCCCCGCTGTCTCCACTACTTGTGGGAAGTGGTCGGAATCATTGCTTGCCGCGTGCACAAACATCGACGTTATTGCGCAGGCTGCCGATGCCCTCGCTGTCAGCGCTCTCGCGCACGAGCATGACCAGTCCGCCGCCTTGGAAAAGCTGTCATGGTCACGGTAGGCGAAGCGCTGCTGTGGCGTGTGGATTCGCTGGAGACGCTTGCCCGGGCACTGCGTTCCGGGGCGCGCGCCCTCGCCGATTCCGCCGACAGTTCCCAGGCCGCACTCAAGGCGCTTTCAGAGGATGACTTCGCCGGCGACAACCGCAGCGCCGCCGAGGCTTCTGTCACCCACAGCTCCACGCGTCTGCGCCGGAGCAGCGTAGCGCTCGAACGTCTCGCCGCCTGCTGCAGCGATACCGCCGCCATGCTTAACGACGTCATCCGCGAACTTACCGACGCGGTAAACCAGGCAACCAACCTGGGGTTTCAGGTGAATCTGGTTTCTGGTGCGGTGACTCCACCGGAGGGCATGCTGTCTACGATTGCGCGCAGCCTCGTTCATCCCAAAATTCCTTCCGGGCCTTTCACCATGGCCGAATGGCGTGCAACCTCGCAGCTTCGGATTCAGTCGGCCTTGGCTGAACTCAACCGACTCGATGAGAAGGCGGCGGGCGCAATCTCAGCTCTTTCACCACTGGTGGCAAGCGGAGCTAGTGGCTCGGGTAGATTGCAGCCATCGCAGGCTGGTCGTAGTACTGGCACCACTAGCGACAAAGAGATTGACGGTGGTTGGGACTTGGAAGTTGGGAGCGGATTGGCTGGGGCGTATTCGAGTAGCCCGCTATCAGAGATAGATGCCGCCATGTCCGCTCGCGCCAGGGCTTTGGGGCTGCCTCCTGGACAACTATTGGAGTCCTCGCCTGGACATTCTGCGATTGCGTTCGGTGACGTTGAGCGAGCATCGACTGTGATCACTCTCGTCCCCGGTACCAGCTCTAGCGCGGAGGACGCTAGCAGGCAGTTCGAGCGTGTAGCCGCGACCTTCCACGCCGCCGGTGGAGATCCGGAGGATGTGGCGGTGGTGTTGTTTTCCTATGACGCGCCACCCAACCTCCGTGAGGCCATACGCACCGAGTATCACAATTTTGCTGCAGAGCGGCTGCAGCACTTGCAAGCCGGTTTGATTGAGCGTTCCGGTGGTGTCGATAGCGGTGACACTGCAGTTGCCGGTGGCGCTACCGCCCATGCCCAGTCTCCTACTCAGCGGCACGTTGTCGCCGGCTATAGCTATGGGGCGACGGTGGTCTCGCAGGCCTCCCTTGGTAGTGGCCTCTACGCGGATAGGGTGCTGCTCATAGCTCCGCCAGGTGTTGGCCCTGGACTGGAGCGTGCAAACGACATGAAACTGCTCAAGCCGGACGGTACAGCCCGACCCGAATATGAAAATAGCCACCGTGTGGCGGTGGCGACGTCCCCGATGGACCCCATTCGGATTCCTGCCGAACTGGGGATTCATGGGAAAAACCCGGCGGATAAAGACTTCGGCGCGTACGCACTCAACCTGAGTGAGCGTGGCCTGTCCATGCGAGACTTGGCCCAATTCATGGTCACTCCCGTGCAGGATATTCCTCAAAAGTATCGGCACGTTCAGGGCAACCCACACATCGAACACTACTTTGACGATGAAGTTTTCACTCGCGAGACCAACCGGTGGCTAACTGATAGCTGACCGGCGTCTCAGATCAACAGTTGCTTATCCGCGGCCCAAATTAACAAGCCAAGAGAAAACGGACTAAGCAGCCGACGCTGCTTAGTCCGTTCAATCACCCGTGTGGGTTATCCTCCCCAACACGATCACCTCTGCGCCCGCGCCGCGTGCGCGGCTCCCACATCACCACGGCCGTAGAGCGTGGGACGTGAACCAGTTCGCCACGCGAGCGGCGAGCCTGTGCCTTTGCCTGGTAGAGCTGCTCTCTCAGTTCTGCATTTTCCTGTTCAAGCGAATCCACCCGCTCAGTCAGATCGATGATGGCCTTAATACCGGCCAAGTTGACGCCGTCTTCCTGACTCAGACGCTGAATCTCACGCAGCAGCGCAACATCGCGTTTGGTGTAGCGCCGACCTCCGCCGGAAGTGCGCTGTGGAGTTACTAACCCGAGTCGGTCATAATTACGCAGCGTCTGCGCATGCATGCCGGCGAGATTCGCGGCTACGGATATGACATAGACCTCAGTGTTGTCGGACATTATTTCGCACCTGCCCAACCCTCACGAGGATTGAACCCGCTAGCACGCTCCGCTTCGACGTAGGAGCGCAATGCCGAAGTGGCATTGTCATCCAAATTGGTCGGTACCTTCACGCGCACGGTCACTAGCAAATCCCCCGGAGTGCCATTGCGCTTTGGGATACCCCGACCGCGCACACGCAGTGTTCGGCCATCGGCTGTGCCAGCCGGCACACGCACACGAATCTTGTCACCCAACGTCGGCACAGTAATGGTGCCGCCGAGTGCGAGTTCGCCGAAGCTCACCGGCACCGTGACCTCAAGGTCATTGCCGCTGCGGGTGAAGACTTCATCCGGGCGAACATGAACGGTGACAAAGAGGTCACCGGCCGGACGCCCCCGCAGTCCCGCTTCACCTTGGCCAGCAAGACGAACCTTCTGGCCGTCCACCACACCTGCGGGGACGCGAACGGTGATGGTACGACGGCGGGTGGTCACACCGGTGCCGTTACACTGCGAGCAGGGATTCTCAATGCGAGTGCCCTGGCCACCACAATCCGCACACGGACTGGAGAAGCCGAAGGCCCCCTTTTGCTCCTTGACATACCCCGAACCGTGACAGGTGGTACACGTCACCGGCGAGGTTCCCGGCGCTGCACCCGAACCATTGCAGTTCGTGCATGGCGACGGGTTGGTGAGCTGCAGCGGGATAGTGACACCTTGGGCGGCCTCGCGGAAATCGAGCGTAATCTCTGTCTCCACATCCGCACCACGGCGGGCCTTCTGCCGCCCGGCAGCACCAGCGCCACCATTGCGGTTTACGAAGCCGCCCAGGAAATCACCTAGGCCACCTGCACCACCAGCATTGCCACCGAATCCGGCACCTCCGCCGAAGAGATCCGACACGTCGAAGTCGAATCCACGTCCACCGGCAGCACCGGCTCCGCCAGCACCTGCGGCACCGGGGAATCGGAAACCACCTGCGAGCGCTGCACGCAGCTCATCGTATTCGCGGCGCTTGTCCTCGTCACCGACCACCGAGTATGCCTCGGAGATTCGCTTGAACTTATCTTCAGCAACCTTGTTGCCCGGGTTCTTATCCGGGTGGTTCTCCCGGGCTAACTTGCGGTAGGCCTTTTTAATCTCGTCGAGTGACGCAGACTTAGAGACGCCCAAGTCAGCGTAATAGTCCTTATCTGCCCATTCCCGTTGAGTCATGGTGCATCTCCTCCTTTCAAAAAACTAATTCAAAGAAATCTGCGTCACTTGTGTCTCCGCTACTGCGGATCGCCGATGATTACCATCGCCGTACGGATGACACGGTCATTAATGCGGTAGCCCTTGCGCAGCACATTGGCTAGAACCTTGTCATCCCCTTCGGAGAGATCCTGGACAGCCTCGTGGATGTCCGGGTCGAATTCCTCTCCTGCAGCACCAAACTCCTCAACACCCTGTGCGGTCAGCACGCCGCGGAACTTATCCGCGAAAGCCTTCAGCGGGGTGCCGTCTGCCAAGTCGCCGTGCTCTTCAGCCCGGTCGAGGTCATCAGCCAAAACCAGCAGTTCTCCAGCCAGCTTTGCCTTTGCCTGTACGCGCTCGGCCTCACGGTCTCGGTCAACTCGACGACGGTAGTTTGCGAACTCCGCCGACAGGCGCTGCAGGTCCTCCGTACGCTCATCCAACTCACGTTGGATGGCTGCAACTGGGTCTGCAGCTTCCTCCGCGGCGGTGTCGCCGGCGGCATTTTCGGTCGCCGGCTCCACGTCGTCGTCAAGCTTGGCCTGCTCGAAGACCTCGTTGACCTGATCGGCCAGGTTGGCCGGCTCCTCCGGGGTGGGCTGGTTTCCCTGATCCTGGTCAGTCATTCTTACTTGTCCTTCTCATCCTCGTCGACGACCTCAGCGTCAACGACGTTGTCGTCAGCGTCAGCGGCCTCAGCACCCTCGGCTGCGGTTGCACCCTCAGCTGCCTGAGCCTCGTAGATAGCCTTACCCATCTCCTGGCTCTCGGTGGACAGCTTCTCGACGGCGGACTTGATGGCCTCGATGTCGGAGCCCTTCAGAGCCTCGTCGACTTCCTTGGCAGCCTCTTCAACGCGGTCGCGGATGTCCTGGGAGACCTTGTCCTCGTTCTCCGAGGCGAACTTGCGGGTCTGGTAAGCCATGGACTCAGCCGAGTTGCGGACTTCCTGCTCCTCGCGGCGCTTCTTGTCCTCGTCAGCGTGCTTCTCAGCGTCCTTAATCATCTGGTCGATCTCCTCCTTGGAGAGGCCGGAGCCGTCCTGGATGGTGATCGTGTTTTCCTTACCAGTGCCCTTGTCCTTAGCGGTGACGTGGACAATGCCGTTGGCGTCGATGTCGAAGGTGACCTCAATCTGCGGGACACCACGCGGTGCCGGAGCGATTCCGCCCAGCTCGAAAGAGCCCAGCAGCTTGTTGGCAGCAGCCATCTCACGCTCACCCTGGAAGACCTGAATCTGAACGCTCGGTTGGTTGTCTTCAGCAGTGGTGAAGGTCTCCGAACGCTTGGTCGGGATAGTGGTGTTGCGCTCAATCAGCTTGGTCATGACACCGCCCTTGGTCTCAATACCCAGCGACAGCGGGGTGACGTCGAGCAGCAGCACGTCCTTGACCTCACCGCGCAGAACGCCGGCCTGCAGAGCAGCACCAACTGCGACAACCTCGTCCGGGTTAACACCCTTGTTCGGCTCACGACCACCGGTCAGTTCCTTGACCAGCTCAGAGACTGCCGGCATACGGGTGGAACCACCGACCAGCACGACGTGGTCAATGTCGGAAACCGGAACATCAGCGTCAGCAATGACCTGCTGGAACGGCTTACGAGTGCGATCAAGCAAATCGGAGGTGATGCGCTGGAACTCAGTACGGGACAGGGTCTCGTCCAGGAACAGCGGGTTCTTGTCAGCATCAACGGTGATGTACGGCAGGTTGATAGATGCCTGCTGCGAGGAGGACAGCTCAATCTTGGCCTTCTCTGCAGCCTCACGCAGACGCTGCAGAGCCATCTTGTCCTTGGTCAGGTCAATGCCGTTGCTGGACTGGAATTTCTCAACCAACCAGTCAACGATGCGCTGATCCCAGTCATCGCCACCGAGCTTGTTGTCACCAGCAGTTGCGCGAACCTCAACAACACCATCGCCAATCTCCAGCAGGGAGACGTCGAAGGTACCGCCACCGAGGTCGAAGACCAGAATGGTCTGCTCCTTGTCGGACTTCTCCAGGCCGTAAGCAAGTGCAGCAGCAGTCGGCTCATTAACAATGCGCAGGACGTTCAGACCAGCAATCTGACCTGCTTCCTTGGTTGCCTGACGCTCGGCGTCGTTGAAGTAAGCCGGAACGGTAATAACCGCATCAGTGACGTCGTCGCCCAGGTAAGACTCAGCGTCGCGCTTCAGCTTCATCAGCGTACGAGCGGAAATCTCCTGCGGAGTGTACTTCTTGTCATCGATCTCGATGCTCCAGTCAGTACCCATGTGGCGCTTGACCGAACGAATAGTGCGATCAACGTTGGTGACAGCCTGGTTCTTAGCGGACTGGCCAACCAGGACCTCACCATTCTTTGCAAATGCAACTACCGACGGAGTGGTGCGCGAACCCTCAGCGTTCGCAATCACCTGAGCCTCGCCGCCTTCGAGGACGGAGACACAGGAGTTCGTCGTACCCAAGTCAATACCAACAGCGCGTCCCATGATGAACACCTTTCTAGAAGAGTAAAAGAATTGCCCTTAAGTCTTACGCGCTCAAGTCTGCATTGCCGTAGAAAATCTGTCAAGCAAACTTGAGCGTGTCCGACTCAATGTTTGTCATGCTATGCAACGGACTATGGGGCAAAGTTATTCCCACCCGACTCAACTTTTCTAGAAAAATCTCCATCATCGCAGGTCATCGCGATAACAGATTTTTGTAAAACTATATTCTAAAGCCACTCACGGTAGCCGACAGCGCAATTTTCTATACAAAATTCTACCTCTGGCCTCCAGGGGAAAACTTCTTAGCACTAGCCCTGGGAACTTTCCTGCAAAGCGAACCGACTAATCCCCTGACGTGTTTTGCAGCCACCGGCTCATCAACAGGCCATGTCCTTGTTAACCCCATGGCCCGACACCGAATCAGCTCTGGCGGCTCCACCAATGCATGTCCAATCTCTCCCCACTCGTGGGGCGATCGAGCCAAGAATTCATCCCACTTATTTAGGAGTTTTTCATGCCTCAGAACGCACAGCGCCACCGTTCCCACTTTTGCTGCAGCCTCGCAGTAGCGTCGGCAAGCGCCGCGCTGATCCTCACCTTCCCCGCCATTGCATCCGCACACGTGCATGCAACCCCGTCGTCTGCCCCGATTGGCGGCTACACGGATTTAGCTTTCGGGGTCGGCCATGGCTGCGACGGTTCGCCAACGACGAAGGTCGAGTTCACCATCCCGGAGGAGTTCGAAAAGGTCACGCCGAACGTGAACGCGAACTGGGATGTCACGAAGGAGTCGACTGGTTCCGGTGAAAATGAAAAGGTACAGAAGGTCATCTACACCGCAAAGACGCCACTGCCATCGGACCTGAAGGATTCTCTAACGCTCAGCGTGAAGGTGGCTGATGACGCGAAGCCGTCGACGGTTAAGGTGCCGACACTGCAGACCTGTGAAAAAGGGTCGATGAACTGGGCTGAAAAGGACCACGATAGCGATTACCCGGCCCCAACCGTGGACCTGGTTGAGAAGTCGGAGGACGATGAACATAGCCACGGTCACGACCACAGTCACAGTCATGACCACGGCAATAATCACGGCACCGACGAGACAGAGCACAGCGATAACCACTCGGATGACATCGAGCATTCCGCAGCTGCCACCAGCGAGGATTCCAGCAGCACGCTTGGCGGCTGGGGCCTGGGACTCGGCCTCGTGGGCGCGCTCACCGGTATTGCCGCATTGGTAGTTTCACTGCGCAAGCGAGGCTAAATCGCTTTGACGTTCCTTGAAGAGCTTTCCTGCTTTCACCGACACGGACGAACCATTGAATTTTTGAAACGGTTTTTCTAAGCGAATAAGGATTCAAGGGTCTGGTTTCCGATAGTTAATTGGAACCAGGCCCTTTCATCATTCCGCGACCAAACACCCTCTGCTAGAAAGCTACCGGCCCTCCGGTCCAACCCATGAGGAGCAGCTCAACCTAGCGGGCGAGTCACTGGAGAATGGTCAAATTAAACTGCTTAATCAACGGAGATAGAGCTGCGGCACCATTTGAAATTGCGTCATGAGGGAAGCCGTAACTTGTCATCCCCACTGCATAAATCCGGTTTGGGTTTTCTGGATCCACAGCCCAAACTGCCCCGCCAGAATCGCCATGGTCCGAAATATTTCCGAAGCCGAACATGTAACTCCCCACAGTCTCTTTGTAGGGGCCGCATGAAAGCCCACTACGGTACCCAAGACGGCAAATACGAGGTTGTTCTTGCTCGAGCCATTGAGGACTTGCCCAGCCAGCTAACTCCGCCCCCTTGAGCATGGGAGTGCCGTAAACATTCTTAGGGTTAACAGTCAACTCAATCAATGCATGATCTGTCCGGTTGTTCTTAGCCTCCGGGTCATACGACCTCCAGACAAATTGTCCGACTTTATAGAACTTCCCTTTTTCATCCTCTACGTATACGTTGTCTCCCTTGTTCCCGCAGTGCCCAGCACTTGTAATGTAGTGCCGCCGAGGTTCATCCTTGTTGTATACCCACCACGCAAAGGAACAAGATGAAGTCGAATCATCAGCACCCTTCACAAGAAAACGAGCTCCCGGCGCAATAAGCGCTGAGTTTTCGAGGAACTCCCATCCTTGACTATTGCGGTAGATTTTCTCATTCTCTGGATTACTAGGCTTCAGCTTGGTCGAACCATCACCCATCCCCTCAACATCGGTGCCCGATTCCGCTGAACCGGTGTCCGATTTATCGGAACTATCATCGGGTTTTTCCATCCCCGAACTGGGCGCACTAGTCGAAGATTGGCTGTCATCACCCTGAGATTGCCCTGCACTTTCTTCCTGCGAAGTTGATGTTGCAGAGCTTTCTCCGACCCCCATAGCGTTTTTCAAAGAATCTGCATCACATGCAGTCAGCCCCACTGCCAGCAAAGCCGCAATTGTTGAAGCCCAAACTCGTTGCTTGAATGACTTGCCCCTCTTACCGTTTCCCTCGGTAACCAGACCGACACTCGATGATGTAAGCGAGCGTGTCTCCATTTCCGGATTCATATCAATACTCCTGTGGCGCTTAGTCATTTCACTCGATGGACCCCACATATGCCCGCGGATGCAAACTTTTGCGTAGGTTTTCGGTCATCTGATGAGCTTTTGTCGCGATTGGACTGTTAGCTTCGTCGTAAGTATAAGAAGAAACCTTCCATTTGGCATCAAAAGGTAAGTAAGTTTTCGGCACTTTCTTATAACGTCGTTACTCCAGCTCCGGCCACAAGTCTCCACAAAACAAATTCCCGACCGCGCTGACCTACCCTGCCGCCGCTTTCCCACCCAGGAAAGCGGCGATGCAATCGTCGTGAAGCCCCACCCAAATCCAGCCTCACGGGTAACCTCGCTTACAACCTGATTTCTATTACCGCTTTGGAGACACGAATATGTCCGAGTACACCAACATCCTCACCGAAATCCGCGGTCGCGTCGGCATTATTACCCTGAACCGCCCGAAGGCGCTGAACGCCCTCAATCACAAGACCATGGAAGAGATCGGCGCAGCAGCCACCGCTTTCGACAACGATGCAGGCATTGGCGCGATTATCATCACCGGCTCCGAGAAGGCGTTTGCCGCAGGTGCAGACATTAAGGAGATGGCGGACAAGTCCGGAACCGAGATGTACATCTCCGATTGGTTCGCACGTTGGGATGTCCTGACTTCCGTCCGCACTCCAGTTATCGCCGCCGTCAACGGCTACGCACTGGGCGGTGGCTGCGAGGTCGCCATGATGGCGGACTTCATCATCGCTGGCGCTAAAGCCAAGTTCGGCCAGCCTGAGGTCAACCTCGGCATCTCTCCGGGTATGGGCGGCTCGCAGCGCCTGACCCGCGCAATTGGCAAGGCTAAGGCAATGGAGATGTGTCTCACCGGCCGTATGATGGGCGCCGAAGAAGCCGAGTGCGCAGGTCTGGTCGCCCGCGTCGTCGAGCCGGAGGCGCTTCTCGACGAGGCCTTGAAGGTCGCCGACACCATTGCGTCGAAGTCGCTGGTTGCCACTACCCAGATTAAGGAACAGATTAACCAGGCCTACGAAATGACGCTGTCGCAGGGACTGCTCTTTGAGCGTCGCACCTTCCACTCCCTATTCTCCTCCAATGACCAGAAGGAAGGCATGGCCGCGTTCTCCGAGAAGCGTGAGGCAAACTTCACTAATTCCTAGGATCTCCAGGCGATTATCCGCCTGAAGAAAAGCGAGAGACCCATCCTCTCGAGGGAACCTCTCGCTTTTCTGCCTCAATAGGCCAGTCGATTATGACCGCCCCGCTAGCCGCTGGCCGTATACGGCTAGTGGCTAGTTCACAGTCGACGGGACGGCCAGCCACAGCGCCGAGTCGTCGGCAGCAGAATAGGTGTCGCGTGCGCGCGGTGTGTGCGTTGGAGAAGTCACAATGACAGCGGCACGAACGCCACTGGTTCCCGATTCCGCAAGGTATGCAGTGCCAGCCGCATTTTCAACAGTGGAGTCTGAGTTTGTTTCCATCGTGATTCGCCGCTTCCATACCCCCATAGCTGCAAGCGCATCACGCATGTACTCAGCCTCAGTCTGGCAATCCGGCTGAGTACGACCACCCGTGACGATGACCGGATTAAGAGGATGACGCAGCGCCAGCGAACGTGCAGTTTCCAATCGGGACGTCAAGACAGCAGGAGCACTGCAGTCGGGATTGAGACGGGCTCCGAGCACAATAATCGGCACCTGAGGATCAAGTAGCGCAGTCTCCGCAGCTGCACGTCCGACCGGGGAAACCACCACTGGAGTCATAAGCGAGCTATTGAACGCCTTGACTGCGACCGCACTGACCGGATTGGCGTTTGCCACTGCGCCCGAGCTAAAGACCGCACTCGCACGGCTCCAGCCATAGCGATTGCACGGAAAGATCGCACTATTAAAGTCCCTCTCAAGAAAAAGTGGCACTGAGAAATCCATACCCCACTGCCATTTAGAATCAGACGGATAAATCCGCAGTATCACGCTGCTAATACTAGGTAATACACAGAATGGCGCCTACATAAGAATTGCGCCGGGGGTGGCCAGGCAACTCTCCTCACCACCGAATTGGCACGCCGATTACCAGGCAAATTGCGGACATAGAGGCTTTTAAATCCACTTGGGATTCATAAAAGTCAGTTACATTTAATGACTTTTTCGTTAATTGTCAGCAAATCCCGGGCCCAATAGCGAACTATCCACCAAAACACAGGTACAGAAGTAACTATTGTTATTTGTGTTAAGAATGTAACGCATGTGAATACATGTCTGCTTCAATCAGTTTTCAAAGACCAACACGCCACCGACCCCCTCCCCGCCTCGCAACACAGCTCCGCCCCTGCGCTTCGGCGCTACCCCCGCAATGCGTCCGCAGAACATCGAGTCGACAACACTCGACAACTGCCCACACGCAACACCGCCACCACTTCCGCCCATAAAAGCGTGACGACGAAAGTGCCTCGCACCGTCGTCAAGCGAAGACGTTGCCCCTCGAATCCCTCTCGAATAAAACAACGATTTTTTTGCGTAATTCGCCAAATAACCGCTGGTTACACCGTGTATCGATGAATTCAGCACCATTTTGGACATTAGTTAGGTAAGCGTCCGCGGCTCGTGATAGAACTCACAAGAGAACTATTTTCACTCAGCCATCACCCTGGCTGAGCCAGCCTAGAAGGAACATTATGAGCGTGCTCAACCTCGCCGCGGCGACGGCTGACACGGCGATTCCGGAATCTACCGGATTCACCGTCGCAGTCGGCGTTATTGGCGTCCTGTTGTCCCTGCCCTGCTGGTTCATCTTTATCAAGGGATTCACCCATATGGTGAAGACCATCATGGTGGGCCAAAAGACATACGGTCACACCGGTGAATGGGGAACCCGTATTTGGACCATGATCCGAGAGATCGTCGGTCACACCAAGATGGCCAAGAAACCCGGCGTTGCTGTGGCTCACTGGTTCGTCATGGTGGGCTTCCTCCTCGGCTCCCTGGTGTGGTTCGAGGCGTACATTCAGACCTTCTGGCCAGCCGGTGGTTGGCCAATCCTCAGGAATCTGACCGCCTGGCACTTCATCGACGAACTGCTCGGCCTGGGCACCACCCTGGGCATCCTGACACTGATCCTCGTCCGCCAGACCAACCTGGGCAAGGAGCGCCTGAGCCGCTTCTACGGCTCCAACGCTGGTGCTGCTTATTTCGTCGAGGCTGTCGTCCTCATCGAGGGCCTCGGCATGATGTTCGTCAAGGCAGCCAAGCTGGCTACCTACGGCGACCACGGTCACACTGGCGCCGAGGTCTGGAACTGGGCGAACTTCGCCACCGGTGGTATCGCACAGATTCTGCCGGCCTCCGAAGTCATGGTGTCCATCTTCGCGCTGATTAAGCTGCTGTCCGGTATGGTCTGGCTCTTCGTTGTTGGCCGCAACCTGACTTGGGGTGTCGCATGGCACCGCTTCCTGGCATTCGCCAACATCCTGCTCAAGCGCAACGCTGATGGCTACAACGCCCTCGCTGGCGCTAAGCCGATGACCTCTAACGGCGAGATTTTGAACCTGGAAGAGGCTGACCCAGAAGTTGACTCCATGGGTACCGGTGTGGTCACCGACCACTCCTGGAAGGCTCTGCTGGACTTCACCTCTTGTACTGAGTGTGGTCGCTGCCAGGAGCAGTGCCCGGCATGGAACACTTCCAAGCCACTGTCCCCGAAGCTGCTGGTTAACCAGCTGCGTGACCACGCTTACGCTTCTGCCCCGTACCTGCTGGCTGGCGAGACCATCGAAACCGCTCGCGAGGGCGAAGGCGCTGGCGCAGCACTCCTGACCAAGCCGCTGGTTGGCGACGGCGATGAGGGCGTCATCGACCAGGACGTCCTGTGGTCCTGCACCAACTGTGGTGCCTGTGTTGAGCAGTGCCCGGTTGACATTGAGCACATCGACCACATCGTCGATATGCGCCGCTACCAGGTTCTGGTTGAGTCGGACTTCCCGACCGAGCTGGCTGGCCTGTTCAAGAACCTCGAGACCAAGGGCAACCCGTGGGGCCAGAACGCTTCCACTCGTGCCGACTGGATTAACGAGGTCCGCAAGGAAGGCATCGTCGTCCCGATTTGGGGCGAAGATGTCGAGAGCTTCGACGACACCGAGTACCTGTTCTGGGTCGGTTGTGCCGGTGCGTACGACGACAATGCGAAGAAGACCACCAAGGCTGTTGCAGAAATGCTTTACACCGCCGGTGTGAAGTACGCTGTGCTCTCCCAGGCTGAGGGTTGTACTGGCGATTCCGCTCGCCGCGCTGGTAACGAGTTCCTCTTCCAGATGCTGGCTGAGCAGAACATCGAACAGCTCGATGAGGTCTTCGACGGTGTCCCGCCGAAGCAGCGCAAGATTGTCGTCACCTGTGCGCACTGCTTCAACACCTTCAAGAACGAGTACCCAGAGCTGGGCGGACAGTACGAAGTTGTCCACCACACCCAGCTGCTAAATAAGCTGGTTCGCGCTAACCGCCTCCAGCCGGTTGCTTCCGGCCAAGGCCGCCAGGTCACCTACCACGACCCATGCTTCCTGGGTCGCCACAACAAGGTCTTCGAGGCTCCGCGTGAGCTGATTGGTGCATCCGGCGCTAACCTCGTCGAGATGCCGCGTAACAAGAACACCGGCTTCTGCTGTGGTGCAGGTGGCGCGCGCATGTGGATGGAAGAGACCATCGGCCAGCGCATCAACGTCAACCGCACCGAAGAGGCTGTCGGCACTGGCGCTGAGGCAATTGCCATCGGCTGCCCGTTCTGTAAGACGATGATGAATGACGGTGTCAACAACGTCATCGAGGACGACGAGAAGAAGCCGGAAGTCCTGGACATCGCCCAGATGCTCCGCGACTCTGTGAAGGTCGACGGCGAGCTGCCACAGGCACGTGAGCCGGAGTGGATTGAGCAGCCAGAGCGTGGCTGGGTCGATCCGAAGAAGGCTGAAGAGGAAGAGCGCCTGCGCCTCGAGGAAGAGGAAGCAAAGCGCAAGAAGGCCGAGGCTGCCGAGAAGAAGAAGGCAGAAAAGGCTGCCGCTGCCGGCGCTGGTGCCGCAGCTGCTGGTGCTGCTGCAGGCGCTGCCACCAAGGGCGGCGCACCGACCCCGGGTGGCGCCAAGAAGGGCGCTCCAGCTCCAGGTGGCGCACCGACCCCGGGCGGTGCCAAGAAGGGCGTTCCAGCTCCAGGTGGTGCTCCAAAGCCAGGTGGCGCTCCGAAGCCAGGCGGCGCTAAGGCCGGCGCACCGACCCCGGGTGGCGCCAAGAAGGGCGCTCCAGCTCCAGGTGGCGCACCGAAACCAGGCGGGGCTAAGGCCGGCGCACCAGTTCCGGGTGGCGCTCCAAAGCCAGGCGGCGCAAAGGCCGGCGCACCGGTTCCAGGTGGTGCCAAGAAGGGCGCTCCAGTTCCGGGTAGCGCCAAGGCTGCTAAGCCGGCCGCGCAGGCAGAGCCAGCAGCTGCGGAAACCGAAGCTCCGGCTGAGACCCCGAAGGCAACCAAGGGCGCTCCGATTCCGGGTGGCGCACGCAAGGGCGCACCTGTCCCAGGTGGCGCTAAGAAGGCAGCTCCAGCCGCCAAGCCGAAGGCCGAGGAAACCGCTCCTTCTGAGGACACCGCTGCTGAGGTTACGGCCACCGAGTCCGAGCAGCCAGCAGCTGAGCAGCCGAAGACCGCATCCGGTGCCCCGGTTCCGGGTGGCGCACGCAAGGGCGCTCCGATTCCAGGTGGCGCGCGCAAGGCAAAGCCGGCCGCTAGCGCCCCTGCCCCGACAGCCGAGGAAACCGAGGCTCAGGAAGCATCTGCCCAGCCAGAGGCGGAGCAGGCTCCGGAACAGCCAGAGGTTACCGAAGAGCGGGCGACGGAAGAAGCCACCTCCACCGAGCAGACTGCTGATGCTCCTGCCGAGGAGACGCAGGCACCGTCGGCAAGCGCTAAGAACCTTCCGCGCAACCAGCACGGAGTTCCGCTGCCAGGATCAGCGCGACGTAAGTAACGCTCGCTAAGTAAGCCAAAATCCGCCCGAGAGGTTATTCTTCCCGGGCGGATTTTTTGTGCTTTACGACGACCCCTGCGCCACGGCATTAATCATGCAAATGGCACTCTCAACCGCACTGACAATATATTGATTACTGCATCCCGTTAGAGATGACCGCGTTGTGGTGTGGAAAGAGGTCTTGGCGTAGTGATTAAGAAATCGCTGTCACAGATAAGGGACTTTCTGAGGACTCCGGGGTCAGTGGAGATGGTCATTGCGCTGATCCTCACGGCTCTCGATGCGCTAGTTTTCCGCGAGAGCAACTCTGATCTATTGTTGCCGACCATTATCGGTGGCCTTCAGGTCATTCTTGTTGCAGTGGCCACGTATTTGCCGCTCTTTGCCATGGTGGTTGTCCCAGCGAATTTCTTGGCGTTGACCTTCCTCCCAACAGAGCAAGCTCCAATGCAGATTTTCTGTGCGCTTCTCATCGTGGAAGTGATGCGTGCTAACAACAACAAGATGCCGGCGAGAATCACTGCGTTGCTCTTGTTGGTGATTTCAAACTACGACGTCAACACAAGTACTTTCGCACGTGACCATGTCGCGACCTTTGTGACAACACTGCTTTTTGTAATTGCCTACGCCATCGGCATGATGCGCAGTCGCTACAAAGAACAACGCCGGCAGGCAACGATTGAATCTAACCGCGCTCTGGAAGAGCAACGCCTTGAGTTGGCGACCGTACTGCACGACTCCACTGCCAAGTCCTTTACTCGCGTAACCATGCTGGCGCAGGCGCTCGCCATCGAGCGAGAAGGGACCGATGAAAAACTTGAGGAATCCCTGGAAGACATCGCAGAGACCTCCCGAGAAGGCCTGCTGCAACTTCGCCAGTTGCTTTCATTGCTGAAATCCGCTGACGACGAGAGTTCTTTGACCTCAGCTATCGGCCAGGATGAGCGAGTTCCCAGCATGAACAAGGTGCTCCAACAGGCCAAAGATGAACTACAGGAAGCTGGGTTTAACGTTTCGCTGGCCACGAGGATCGAAACCGAGCCCTCTTTGACGCAGATTTCAGAGGTTATCTCGCCGGCGCTGTCGGAGTTCTGCACGAACATTCAGAAGTACGGCGAACCGCAAACGAACGTTCACATTCTGGCGCTGAGCAACGAGGAAGATGGCTTCACGCTCGACATCAGCAATCAGATATCGAAGGCGCTACCGCATTTTCTGCCGCGGGCGATGCTCTCGAGCGGTTTGGGGCTTTCCTCACTACATCGGCGAGTGCGACCGTGGGACGGTTCCATCACGTCAGAACGAGAGGGAAATGTGTGGAATTGCAAACTCCGCATGCCACCTACCAACCAGTAGGTTACGGTAGCGTAAGATTGATGCAGTAGCCGCCTGTGACGAAGATATCTCTCGAAAAGTCCTGGTTAGCGTAGTAATATCACACGATGACAGATATTGTTCGGTTTTATAACTTCTATGAAAGGTTCGCGGATGTCTGACATTAAGGTTCTCATTGTCGACGACGACCCACTCGTACTCTCGACGCTGCGAACCTATTTCAAGAAGGCACCGCATATCACCGTGGTCGATGAAGCCAGCGATGGCCACGAGGCTCTCAACATTATTGCCCGTGGTGGCGTTGACGTAGTTTTGACCGATATTCATATGCCCAACATGGACGGCGTTGAGCTGCTCGAGCGCATTAAGAAGGTGGAGAATCCACCAAAATTCATCGCTATCACCTCATTTGATACCGATGAAACAATGCTGAAAATCTTGAGTCTCGGCGGAAATGGCTACATTCTCAAAACCGCCCGCCCGGAATCTGTCATTGGCACCGTTGAAGATGTCTTCCAGGGTGGCACCGTAATCTCGCCGATTTCTGCGACTCGGCTGATTAAAACTCTGCCGTCCCGCAACATTTCCTCGTACAAGATCACTCAAGCCGAGCGAGAGGTTCTCGGCCTAATCTGCCGCGGTAAGTCAAACCACGACATCGCCAAGGAACTCGGCAAGTCGCCGGGCACTATCAAGAAGCACCTCTCCAGCATGTTCAATAAGTTTGGAGCTACCTCTCGCCTGGACCTGGCGCTGAAAGCAATAGACGCAGGCTTCCACCCGCCGGCATCCGCTGCCGCAGAATAACCAGGGGCTCTGAGATTTGGCCGGTTAGCGGCTCTGAATTGAGCCTTTGCAGGCCCGAGATAGATAGCAAAAAGGGGCATATTCACTTTCGCGAATATGCCCCTTTTACCCGTGCTGAGTGTGGAGAGAGAACTGTGTAACTACTGGATGGTCACCTCGACATGTCGCTCGCGCGGAGCCACACCGAAGTAGCTGCGCCCAATTGGCTCCCACGTCTTCGAGTTGGCGTTGCAGCGAACTGTCTGTCCGGCGAACTCGTCAACCAGGAATCCCCAGCTCAGACGACCAGTTTCACCCTTGCGCACTTCGTATGGCCCGATCTTCTGCCCAAGGCTCCAAACCATCTCTCGGGAGTATTCCCAGGAGTACTTGCGGTTGAGCTCCTTGCTGACCTTCACACTGACAGAGATATTGGTCCACCACTTCTTGGTCTTGGACTCCTTGATGGTCTGCGTCAGCGGAATCGGCTCATCACCGATGTCATTCTTCGTAGAAACAACGCCTTCAACGTCGTAGCGAGAGCCGGTGATTTCCACGAACTCAGCCACCGAACCCGGAGCTTCACAAGTGGTTCCCGGTGCCGGACCGCGGTCAACTGCCGCCGGCTTGGGCACTGGTACCCACTCCTCCGGCGCGAACGGTTCACCGGCTCCTGGATTCGGGGCGGCCACTGCTGTCGGAGCACCGAGTCCGAGCGCAAAGACCGTCGTCAAGCACATGGCGACAACACGCTTTTTCATAACTGCTCCTAGTCGTTAATCGTGGCGGATGCCGGGCCGCCGTCACCGGAGTTACCGCTGACAGGCGCCCACTGCTGACGGTGCTCGCCCTCCTTGGTGGTCTTGTGCCAGACCACGAAGCGGGTCGACGGCCCCTTGCCGTTGTACTCACCGAAGTAGGGCTCACCGCGCCACAGGCCGGTCTTCTGGTCACAGGTGCGAACACGGCCAATGAAGGACTTCATGTGCACGCCGTAGTCTGCGCGAACGGTCTCACCGGGGTTGACAGTCACCGGGCCCAGCTTGTCGCCAACCGACCACTGACTGACCTCGACGATGCCGTACTTGTTCTTCACCCCGTGGAGGAACACGTCCCACATATTTCCGGAGCTCATGGCCTTCACAGACTCGTTAACTCCCTCTGTCACCTCGAGGGTGTACTGAATCGGGCGGTCAGTGCGGTTGGTGAATGAGTTAGTGCCGTTGTAGCGGTCCCATTCGTCGGTAATCCACTGCTCCCAGGGGTGACGCTTGGCATCCTTGACCGGGTCACATTTATCCGTATTGGTGAAACCGGTGTGGTGCTCATCTTGGTCCGGGGTCTGGGTCAGCGGGGTCGCCGCGGCCTGTCCGACGATGCCTGGCGCAAGAAGACTTGCACCCATCACCGCGCAGGCCAGGGCCTTCTTTTTCAGGCTCAACATGGAGAAACTTCCTTCTGCTTCGAGGTCTTAGAAAGGCTCAGCCCGTCTTAGACGGCGTACTCCTTGACCTGTGCCGGAGCAGCACCGTCGACGGAGCGATCAGCTTCGTTGGCGCGCATGGAAACGCGAATGTGGCGCTCCTTCGGGATGGTGCCCCAGTACGGACGACCTGCGTCGATCCACTTTCCGCCCTTACAGGTCAGGTGAGTACCTTCGAAGGACTGGTTCAGGAAGCCATACTCCAGAACACCGGTGTAGCCAGGCTTGACTGGGTACGGGCCGAGAGTCTGGCCAACTTCCCAGGTCTGAGTGGACTGGTAGCCGGCGCTAAAGGTGACATGGAAGAGCTTGAGCAGGTCGAAGTCGACCGAACCGCCGACGTTCCAGGACTTGGTCTTGCCCTCCTTCAGGGTCTGGGTCAGCGGCAGGTCGGTGTCGCCGTAGTTAGCGACAGTCGCAGTACCTTCGACCTCGAACTTCGAGCCGGTGATCTTCAGGGACTGGCCGGACTGGCCTTCAACGGAGCAGGTGCCACCGACGGTGCCCGGGGTAGGGGCTGGGGCAGCTTCGGCCATCGGGGCAACAGCCAGCGAGGACATGGTAACCAGGGCTGCAATAGAGCCGGAGAGCAGGGTCTTCTTCACGGCGAAATCCTTTCAGGATGTGACGAGCAACTCGTAAGGAAATACTTGAACTGACACCTGCAAAGGTAAGTCGAAATTCAGCGTTTTGTAATGGAAAATTTTCGACTGGCTTTACGACGGCCGCAGCAATTATCCACATAGTAAAAATGGAATCTCACCGATTTCTGCCACGCGAAAATACGACATCTAATTGACCTTGACCAGCGATTATGGGCGCCACAATAAGATTTCGGCGATCAATTCAATCGCATCAGAACTACGCCTTTTGAACCAATTCAAAAATGCCTCGGTCGGCCACTTGGTAATAGACAATCAACATTTCGGCCACTAACCTACCTACATAAAGACACCATAGAGTAGCCATTTGGCCACCCCCGGGAGCGGGCAGACGAAGGGCCCCTCACGCTTCACACTCTTGATTAAATAGTTATGATTTCTTTATTAATCACTGGCGAAGTCCGGCAGTCCACAAAGCCCTGACACTTTGCCGAGGCAGATATCTTTCGGAGTACTACCTAATGTTTCGACGCACTTCTGTTCTTGCTACCACCATTGCATCCGCAGCACTTTCCCTGGGCGCGCTGACCGGTGCCCCTGCTGCTACTGCCGCTACCGCTGCACCGACAGCTACAACCAGCAGCGACGACCTACAGGTTAAGGAATACGCTCTTTCCGATACCTTCTCTTGCGACTACTACAACCTCCCGTGGTGCCGCTAATAGAGCGCCGGCCTCTCCCCTATCCCTCCCCTTCACGTGAGAGCGCGGCTACTTCGCGGTGCCGTCGAGCCCCTCTAGCAGTGTGGCAAAATCCGTGACGTTAGCGCCCACCTGCGTGTTTGTACTGCGCCGATGGTTCGGCGCACCAACACCTTGATTGCCCTCACTGGCCCCGTCCGCTGAATGTGCTGCACCCTTTTCTTCAGCTTCGTTCCCAAAATCTGGATCAAAACCGACTACGGCCGAGCGAACACCGGGGTCGCGGCAATCAATCCATCAGCACCGCTGACAGTATCGAGGGCGGTGCGCAATTTTTCGTCGTAAAGCCCTGTGGACATCACAGTGCCGAGACTGACAGCGAGTTCGCGCAGCTCAATGTACTCGATCTCGAGACCTTCGCCGCGCTTGGAGACCTGCACGTCAACAGCTTCCGCGATGCGATTCGCGAGGATGCGCGTGGTCGATGGGTCGGAAACGCCAGCGCTTACTACGACAAGCTTTCTCACTGCTGATTCCTTTCCGCCGGGCGGACCAGCAGGTGCGGGGAATCTGCGCCTTCGGCGACGAGCGAGGCGTGCGTCGGCGGGTCGGAGGGCACGTGTGCCGGACGGCGGCGCTCGAACTCTTCACGCAGGACCGGAACGATTTCGGTTCCCAGGATCTCAACCTGCTCCAGCGCCATCTCCAGCGGTAGGCCGGCGTGATCGATGAGGAAAAGCTGGCGCTGGTAGTCACCAACGGCATCTGCATAGCCCAGGTAACGTTCGATGATTTGCTCAGGCGTGCCGACGGTCAGTGGAGTGATGTTCTCGAATTCTTCCAACGATGGCCCATGTCCATAGACCGGGGCATTGTCGAAGTAGGGGCGGAAAATTTCCTTGGCTTTCTTCTCCGTCTCAGCAGCGAAGACCTGCCCACCAAGTCCGACAATTGCCTGATCAGCAGCACCATGACCGTAGTGCTCAAAGCGCTGGCGGTAGAGATTGACCATGGCTGTGGTGTGCTCGATATTCCAGAAAATGTGATTATGGAAGAAGCCGTCCCCATAGAAGGCGGCCTGCTCAGCAATCTCGGTGGACCGGATTGAGCCATGCCACACGAAAGGCGCTACCCCGTCGAGCGGACGCGGAGTGGACGTAAAGGACTGCAGCGGCGTGCGGAATTGACCTTGCCAATCCACACTCTCCTCACGCCAAAGGGTGCGCAATAGGTGGTAATTCTCAATGGCCAGCGGAATCCCCTTGCGGATATCCTTGCCAAACCACGGATAAACCGGCCCGGTGTTGCCGCGGCCCATCATGAGATCCATGCGGCCTTCGGAAAGGTGCTGGAGGTAGACGTAATCCTCGGCGATGCGCACGGGGTCGGTGGTGGTAATCAGCGTTGTCGAGGTCGACAGAATCAGATTTTCGGTCTGCGCTGCGAGGTTTGCCAGCAGAATCGGCGGGTTCGCCGGGGCCACAAACGGTGGATTGTGGTGCTGGCCGGTAGCAAATACATCAAGGCCAACCTCTTCAGCCTTCTTCGCTAGCGCGACAGTTGCCTTAATTCGCTCATGTTCAGTAGGGATTTGTCCGGTCGTGGGATCTTTTGTGACGTCGCCAATTGTAAAAACTCCGAATTGCATGGCTCCATATTAAGACCTTTTTGTTGACACGTCATCTCTCCCTGGCTTATAGTTGATACGTCAACACCGGAAGTTGGTTCCGGCGGACAAAAATACTTCGAAACATTCGAGATACTTTTAACTTTTAGGAGATTCACCATGGCTCTTCAGTCTGGTAACTACGTTCTTGATGCACAGCACTCCACCGTTGGATTCACCGTTCGTCACGCAATGATCACTAAGGTCCACGGTCAGTTCACTGAGTTTGAGTCCGTTATTAATTTTGATGCCGACAAGCCGGAGAATTCCACGGCAAAGGCGACCATTCAGGCGAACTCCATCAACACCAACAATGAAGAGCGCGACAACCACCTGCGCTCGAAGGACTTCTTCGGCACCGACGAAAACCCGACCTTCGAGTTCGTTTCCACCGCTATCGAGCTCCAGAGCGAAGAAAAGGCCACCGTTACCGGCGACCTGACCATCAACGGCATTACCAAGCCGATCACCCTAGATGTCGATATTTTCGGCTCCGCTGAAGACCCATGGGGTCAGACTCCCGTTGGCTTCGAGGCAGCTACCAAGATTGACCGCACCGATTTCGGTATCGATTACAACGCTCCTATTAAGACTGGCGGCCTGCTCCTTGGCAATGAGATTTCCCTGCAGATCGACGGCTCCGCAGTCAAGCAGTAACTAGCAGCCGGAACCCAGCAGCCAGAACCCCAGAAAAGCGTCCTGCATCCTCATGCAGGACGCTTTTGCGCAATCAATGTGCAATTAATCTGCCCCCGCTGTGAGAAAAGCATGGTGCGGGAGCAAAAAAGTGGCATGCTTAGACAGGTGAGTTCCAGTAAAGACACTTCCCAGGGCACCGAAACCACCAACGAGACAACGCAGGACGCTCAGACTGCGCAGGCCGCTCAGGCCGAGCAGTCCCGCGCCGCCCGCGTTGCCGCCCGTCGTGGAAACATCAAGGCACCTCGCCGCACTCCGCTGAAGACACTGGACCAATCCTCCAAGCTGCAGAACGTCCTCTACGACATTCGCGGTCCGGTGACTACTCTCGCCGAGCAGATGGAGGCCGACGGCCACCGCATCATGATGCTCAACACTGGCAATCCGGCGAAGTTCGGCTTTGATGCACCTGACACCATCGTGCAGGACATGGTCCGGGCCCTCCCCCACGCACAGGGCTACTCCGAGTCCAAGGGTATTTACTCCGCACGCCGTGCCGTCGTCACGCGCTATGAGATGGACCCGGATTTCCCCCGTTTCGACGTCAACGACGTCTGGCTGGGCAACGGCGTCTCCGAGCTGATTTCCATCACCACGCAGGCGCTGCTCAACGAGGGCGATGAGGTCCTCATTCCAGCTCCGGATTACCCGCTCTGGACGGCAGCAACCACCCTCGCCGGCGGTAAGGCCGTCCACTACACGTGTGATGAGGAGAATAACTGGGCTCCGGATGTCGAAGACATTCGCTCGAAGGTGACGGATCGCACGAAGGCGATTGTCATCATCAACCCGAACAATCCGACCGGCGCGGTCTACACACGCCAGACACTCGAAGCCATCGTCGATATCGCTCGTGAGCACTCACTCCTGCTGCTTTCCGACGAAATCTACGACCGCATCCTCTACGACGATGCAGAGCACATTTCCACTGCTTCCTTGGCCCCGGATTTGCTCTGTATCACCTTCAACGGCCTGTCCAAAACCTACCGCGTGGCCGGCTACCGCGCGGGCTGGATGGTACTGACTGGCCCGAAGCGCCACGCAGAGGGCTTTATCGAGGGCATCAACCTGCTGGCCAGCACCCGTCTGTGCCCGAATGTCCCTGCTCAACACGGCATTCAGGTGGCACTTGGCGGTTACCAGTCCATCGAGGACCTGATCTTGCCAGGCGGTCGCCTCCTGGAGCAGCGCAATGTCGCCTACGAGGGACTGACCTCAATTCCGGGCGTGAGCTGCGTGAAGCCGATGGGAGCAATGTACGCATTCCCGAAGCTGGATCCGAACGTCTACGAAATTCACGATGACGAAAGGCTGATGCTCGACATTTTGCGTGAAGAGAAGATCCTGATGGTCGGCGGCTCTGGCTTCAACTACCCGACGCCGGATCACTTCCGAATTGTCACCCTGCCGTGGGCGCGCGACCTGAAGGAAGCCATCGAGCGCCTGGGCAACTTCCTGGTCAGCTACAAGCAGTAGCAGGGATTAGGCTGTTAACGGTGGGCAGGCACTCAAAAGGTTCAGTGGATTCCGGGAATCAGCAGGCTTTTCGCGTTGCTGCGAGTTCTACCCCTCTCACATATCGATGCGCTATTCACTTATAGACACGCTGGAGCGCATCGATAAGTGAGTATTGCGTCGAAAAGTGGGCACAGTGTTGATGACCACGGCTCGGCGCGCCGGAATGGCGGTACGCCTTCCGGAGCTGGTGCAGCGATTAGGTTATTAAGGGTGGGCAGGCATTCAAAAGATTCAATGAACTCTAGTAGCCAGCAACCTTTTCGCGTTGCTCCGGGTTCCGACATAGGTGCGCATCTCGACGCACTGAAGAACTCGAACAGCGGCTCCCCTACCGGCCGGTTCCGGGCTGTCAACGCCGCGAATCAACCCAACTCTGAAACCTCGGCTGCCGCAGCACGACATGCAGAACCAGCACGACATGCAGAACCAGCGCAGCCAGCAGAACCAGCGCAGTCGACAGCAACTGCGCAGCCGACAGCACCGGCGCGGCAAACCGAACCTGCACAAGCCAAACCAAAACCGACAAAACCGCGGCACAACCCCACAAGAGCACGTCGCTTGCTGGCCACAGTTCTTACAGTTGCTGGCATTGCGACTTTCCTCGCAGTGATTGGGCTCTGGCCATCGGGTGAAGCTCCGAGTCCGGGGCCGGGATTCCTGCAGTCACAGACATCAGCTGCAGAGACGGTCAAGGGAACCGTCGTAAAGCACAGCGTCGGGGCGTGCAATTCGCCTGACAACGGACGTGTCTTCGACGACCAGCCGCGGCCAGGGCTGACGGCTTCGCTCAACGACCCCGCGGCGCCGAAGTGCCAGCTCTCGGTCATTGAACTGACCTCGGGCCCAGACGAGGGCAAGAAGACTCTTCTGGAGGCATCCGGCCTGCCCGGTGAGATTGAGCTGGCGGAGGGCGACAAGGTCGTCCTGGCAATTCACCGCCCAAACGCGGCCGGTACCGGAGCTGTCGACAATGGTGCCGTGCCGGATCCGGGGTTGATGACACCAGCTCCTGGCGTTGTCCCCGCGCCTGCCCCTGAGGGAGCAGAGGGGGAGCCTGCTCCTGATGCTGAGGCTCCGGCACCGACTCCGGCACCAGCTCCGGCCCCGGAGCAGGAACCAGCACCTGAATCCGGCGCAGAAGCTCCTGCTCCACCCGCACCACCTGCCCCCGAGGCTCCCGCGGCCGACACCAATGTCGTCGATCTCGCACCTCATCAGGTTGTCGACACCGCTAGCATCGGGAACACCTACACCTTCCTGGACATGGATCGCACCACGACAATCTGGTTGTGGCTCGGCGCGGCAGTACTTCTCATCATCCTCGTCGGCATGACTCGCGGGGTCTTGAGCCTCATTGGTCTTGGCATCACGCTGGCCGCAGTGATGGGATTTCTGGTTCCGGCACTGCTACGCGGCGGCGATCCTGTGGCCTTAGCCATCACGGCGGGCGCGGCGATTCTCTTCCCTGTGCTCTTCCTCGTTCATGGCATCAACTGGAAGTCAGCTTCCGCACTGGCGGGAACACTCACCACGATGGTGCTGGCGGCGGGCCTGGCCAACCTCGCAATCTCCACGTCGCAGCTACGTGGTCTCGGCAACGAGGACAACCTGCTTATTCAGCTTTACCTGCCTGATGTCTCCGTCACAGGTCTGCTTCTGGCGGGATTCATCATCGGCGCGTTGGGCGTGCTTAACGACGTCACCATCGCCCAGGCCTCTACCGTCCAGGAGCTCTACGAAGCAGCTCCACGGTCGCGGCCTATGGAGGTCTTCCGCTCGGCAATGCGCGTCGGTCGCGACCACATAGCGTCGATGGTCTACACACTGGTACTGGCGTACCTCGGCACCGCACTGCCGCTATCGATTTTGTTAAGCGTCTCCGACCGGCCGCTGATGCAGTCGTTGACCTCCGATGTAGTGGCCACAGAACTGCTGCGTTCCACCATCGGTGCGGTCGCTTTGGTACTCGCGGTGCCGATTACCACCCTCATCGCCGCCTATACCGTGGCTCCGGAGGGTATGAAGTTTCCGAAGCGCTCGAGAGCGGCCAGTATTTAGCCGCGGCCGAGGCAGGTGACATCCCAGCCTGCGGCACGCCACTGATCGGTTGGCAGGCAGTTGCGGCCGTCAAGCACCGCTGCGCGCTTGACCAGTTTCTTCGCAACCACCGGGTCGATATCGCGGAACTGCTGCCACTCGGTGGCGACGACAACCATCTCCGAGCCTTCCAGAGCTGCTTCGATGCTCGGTGCGTACTCCAAGGTCGGGAAATTCTTCTTGGCGTTCTCCATGGCCTGTGGGTCGTAAACGCTCACCGAAGCGCCTGCCAACGACAGCGAACCGGCAATCGACAGCGCCGGGGAGTCACGCACATCGTCAGAGTTCGGCTTGAAAGCCGCACCCAGCACAGTCACGGTGTGACCGAGCAACGAGCCACCAAAGCTACCGCGTACCAGGTCAACGGTCTTTTCACGGCGACGCATGTTGATTGCATCGACCTCGCGCAGGAAAGTCATCGCCTGGTCAACGCCCAGCTCACCAGCGCGGGCCATGAATGCGCGGATATCCTTCGGCAGGCAACCGCCGCCGAAGCCCAGCCCCGCATTGAGGAAGCGGCGGCCAATTCGAGCGTCCATACCGATGGCGTCGGCAAGCGTGGTGATATCCGCACCTGTGACCTCACAGATTTCAGAGACCGCGTTGATGAAGGAAATCTTGGTGGCGAGGAATGCATTCGCCGACACCTTCACCAGCTCTGCGGTGGCGGTGTCCGCGACGATAAACGGCGTCTCACGCTCAAAGATAGGGCCGAAGCACTCGCGCAGACTTTCCTCAGCGATCGATTCGACTTCCTGACCTGCACCATTGAGGATCATGCCCGGCTTCTGCACACCCAGCACCACACGGTCCGGCTCCAGGGTGTCCTTTACCGCGAAGCCCTCACGCAGGAACTCCGGGTTCCAGGCGATCTCGAGGCTGGTGTTCTTCAACTGCTCATCACCAGATGCGGCGCGCTCGCTGATTATCTCCGCAGCCAGTTCCTGCAGGCGCGGCGCGGTACCGACGGGCACGGTGGACTTACCAAACACCAAGTGCTTGCCGACGACGCGCTTAGCCAATTCGGTTACAGCGGCGTCCACATAGCGAACGTCAGCAGCGTAAGAGCCCTTAATCTGCGGAGTTCCCACGCCTACAAAGTGGACGTTCGCAAATTCAACGGCCTCGTCGTAGTCAGTGGTGAAACGTAGACGCCCCGACTCAACGTGCTTCTTCAGCAGTTCAGGCAAACCAGGCTCGAAGAAAGGAACTTGACCTGCGGACAATGCCTCAATCTTGGCGGGATCTACATCTACGCCGAGAACCTCGTGACCCAACTCCGCCATTGCTGCGGCGTGAGTGGCACCAAGGTAACCCGTACCAATAACCGTAATACGCATAAGGGCTATTATTTATCGAAAGATAAAAGGCCCTCAAGCCGATTTAACCCTTAAATGGTGTGAACTAAAGGCCCATATTTAGGCTTTTCACCTGCGGAAACTCTTTATTGAACAATTGTTTCCATTTCTTCACCGAGAATTCACTCGGGGCTATTCACAATTCATTTATATTCCGAGTTCATATCCCGAGTTTCAGGTGCCTTATTCCTCATCACGGAAGTTCAGGTACGCACGCGACGGCGTCGGGCCGCGCTGCCCCTGATACTTCGAACCGAGCTTGCCGGAACCGTAAGGCACTTCTGCCGGCGAGGACATCTTGAACAGTGCCAGCTGGCCGACCTTCATATTTGGCCACAGTGCGATAGGCAAGTTCGCCACATTGGATAGCTCCAGCGTGATGTGACCTGAAAACCCTGGATCAATAAAGCCGGCGGTCGAGTGCGTTGCCAGGCCCAGACGCCCCAGCGAAGACTTACCTTCCAGGCGGCCTGCCAAGTTCGGAGGAATAGTGAAGTACTCCAGGGTCGATGCCAGGACGAACTCGCCCGGGTGAAGAATGAAGGGCTGCCCTTCTGGAACCTCGTGCGGGGACGTCAGTTCTTCCTGCGGCAACTTCGGATCGATGTGCGTGTACTGCGAGTTGTTAAAAACTCGGAAGAACTTGTCCAGACGCACGTCGATGGACGAAGGCTGAATCATCTTCGGGTCAAAAGGATCAATGCCGAGATGGCCGGAGCCTTCGGCATCGATAGCGGCACGAATATCACGATCTGAGAGCAACACATAGACCAGCTTAACCGCTCTGTAATGCACAGCGTGCGCGGGTTGCAGGATATGCCCGCGATAAATTCAGCGGAGCTGCTGCCAACCAATTTTTTCGACGCGAATCGAGAGTGCTACATTGAAGTTACAGAGGGCGACTGATTTCCTGCATGCCACACCTACTGTGCCAATCCCGTGGCGTGCTTTTAATCATTCCGCCTACTGTGTGCCGATGTAGTTCAATGGTAGAACTCCTGCTTCCCAAGCAGGCGGCGCGGGTTCGATTCCCGTCATCGGCTCCACTATGACGTCGAAAATGATAAGTAGGCGTTTGCGTTAGCAGGCGTTGATTTGGTCGAGGCGGACGCTATGGTCGGCGACCTCGGTAACGAGTTCAGCGTCGTGGGTGATGACAATGACGACGGCACCAGTGTCAGCGAGTTTACGCATTACCCGGGAAATCGCGACAAGGTGCTTGTAGCCAACACCGGACGTGGGCTCGTCGAAGATGTAAACTTTCTTGTTCGCAGCAAGCGCTGTAGCAATAACCAGGCGTTGGCGTTGCCCGCCAGAGAGTGCTTGGGGATGATCAGCCTCGTGGTCGGCAAGGTCGAGTTCTTCAAGGATCGCGTGGGCATCGATGCGTTGCTTTTCGGCTTTGGTCGTGCCGAGCGTGACTTCGTCAATGACTGTGTCCGAGAACAACTGTCGGGTAGGGTCTTGCATCACAAGGTAGGAGTCACGGCTGGTGAATTTCTGTCCATTGAGTGTGATGGATGTATGCTTGGCCTTTTCAAGTCCGCAGACGATTCGTGCCAGTGTTGATTTGCCCGACCCGCACGGGCCCAACAGTGCAGTGATTTTCCCTTCCGGGAAGAGCACATGGTCGATGTTGAGGACTGTGTTTCCGTGGCGGTAGGCGAAGGTGAGGTTGTCGATCGTGAGCCCATCTCCTGCCGGTTGCGGTAGCTGCGGCATGGGCACGGGCACAAGGGATCGCAGTCCAAGCTGTTTGCGCTCCTCATCCGAGGTAGCGTAGAACTCTTCGCCGGTTGCGGTGAGGGCGATATTGCCTTTGTCGAAGCAGTAGACGCGGTCGACAATCCCGGCGAGGAAACTCAGCCGGTGTTCAGCGATGATGATGGTGTGCCCGTCTTTTTTGAGCCGGGCGATGAGCGTGGCGAGTTGGTCGATAACGTCAGCGGACAAGTTCGCGGTCGGCTCGTCAAAGACGATCAGCGACGTGTTGTTGCACATGGCGACGGCGCAGGCCACGCGTTGCATCTGCCCACCCGACAGTTGTGTGACGCGGGATTCCAACTGGTCGGCGATACCTAACTCGGCGGCAACCTCGTCAATGCGGGCACTAATCTCCTGCGGGTCGCGGCCGAGATTTTCTGGGCCGAAGGCGAGTTCTTGGCGCACGTGAGTGGTGTAGAACTGGGTGCGCGGGTTTTGAAACACTGTCGAACAGTGGTGGGCAAGCTCTGATAGATCTACTCGTGCCACGTCAATGTCGTCGACTGTGACGCTTCCGGTAAGGTCGCCGTCGTGGAAGTGCGGGATCAGCCCGTTAAACAGCCGTAGCGCGGTAGTTTTCCCTGACCCAGACGCGCCGCACAGCAAGGTGACGGTTCCAGGTGTGATGGTGATGGTTGCGTCTGTGATTGAGGGGTGGTCTGCTCCCCGATAGGTGAAGGTGACGCCGGTGGCTTGGGCTGTTGTCATAGGGTGATTCTCCATATCGCGAAGCCGATAACGATGAGCAGAATGACCGCGTCGACCACCCGGAATTTCACGACCGTGACTGAGGTAGGCTTTGCGGTTCCGCCCAGTCCGCGTACAAGGGCAGCAGATGCCAGTTCGTCCCCGCTTCGCACCACGGTCGATAGCAGCGGGATCGTGAAGTACTGGGCCGCGCGCAGGGAAAGCGCGGACATCCCGCGAAGCTTCATCGCATCTGAGATCGCTTTAACCTCGTGGCCGATCACGGGCAGCACCCGTAACGCGACTGAGATAGGGATCGTCAAACAAGTCGGGATTCGTGAGCTGGCTAGTGCTTTTTGCAAGGTGGCAGGTCGGATTACACCGATCGCGTATGCGCCCATGCCTGCGCTGACGCTGAATCGCCACATCCACTGCAGAAACAGCACGAGGAATGCGCTGGCTGTTGATTTCCAGACCAGGGGTATCACATAAACGAGCCCACCGAGGACCGCAAACGTGGCCAGGTAGACGGCCACCCAGCTCGGGCGCACGAGCGTGTTGGGGTTGATCGAGGCGCTCGCCAGCATCACGGCAGCGAATCCGCCCAGAGCACACACGAACCACGGCGAGTAGGAACTGTAGATCGTGGTGGAGACGATGACGAGCGCTACGATAATCGTGCGCGGGTCGGGAAGTTTAGACAAGACCGGCCCGTTCAAAGTGTTTGCGCGCGACCCTGGTTCCCAACAGACCAGCAAGCCAGCCAACGATGAGCATCACGACGAAGAAGCCCAACAGAATCGGGATAGTGACAACCTGGGCCATCTTCGCGGCATACTCGGCGCCCATTTGTTCGGCGATCTGCGACATATATGCCTCTTGGTTCATAAATAGCGGCATCCACGGTGACACGTAGATCGGCAGAATAAACAGTGCGTATGCCAGCGGAACGCGAACCTTCACGCTCTTCGGCCCCTTGGTGATGACTAGGTCGGCGAGCAGGCCGAATACAGCGGCGATCGCGATGCCGCCCACCCAGTGGCCGGTCACGAAGAAGAGGATTTCGATGAGGATCAGCATGATGGTCAATGCCCCCATCTTCGGAGTGCGTGCTGTGAACAGCGCAAAGACGATGCCGTTAACGAGGATAGAAAGCAAGAAGCCGGCATACATGGCGACGGGGATGAACCCGAGCATTCCGAATGCAAACACGATGACGAACATCAAGGCAGTGAAGACGCCGATGTTGATGAAGTCGCGCGTGTTGAGGCGCGAGGATGTGCGTGTGGACATAGTTTTTCCTTTTATGTGCTGATATGCGCTGTGTTTAGACGAGTTGCCATCCGCCTGCGTTGATGCGCTCTTGCCAGAAATCGCGGTATTGACCCGGCTGGTTGACCAGCTCGTCGTGAGGCCCGCGCTGGGCGATACGCCCACCGTGGGAGAGCACAATGATTTGGTCAGCTTGGCGAATGGTTTCAAGTTTGTGGGCGATCACGATCAGTGTGGAGTGCTTGCGTAGCTCGTTCATCGCCGCAACAATGTTGGCTTCATTTTCCGCATCCAACGCGCTGGTGGCCTCATCGAACAGCACGATCGGGGCCTTCTTCACCAAGGCGCGAGCGATGGACACTCGTTGGCGTTCCCCACCTGACAGTGCACGCCCGCCAGCGCCCGCCAATGAATTCCAGCCATCTGGGAGGCGGTTGACGATTTCCGTCACGCCCGACAGGTCAGCGGCCCACCTGATTTCTTCATCGGTAGCTTCTGGGTTGCCAAGGCGAATGTTGGCCTCAAGCGTGTCATTGAATAAGTAGACGTCTTGGAAGACCAGGGATATCTGGCGCATCAAATCTTCGGTGGTCTGCTCACGCACATCAACCCCGCCAACGCGCACGCTGCCGGACTGCACATCCCAGAAACGTGCAACCAACCGGGCGATCGTCGTCTTCCCGCACCCAGATGGACCAACCAGGGCACACATGCCGCCTTGCGGGACATGGAAGGAAAAATCACGGAGAACCGGGGTGTCCGGATCGTAGCCGAAGGTCACATCATCGAAGCGAACATCACCAGGAGCGCTCACCGGTGTGGAGGTGACAGGTTCGGACAGTTCGGGAGCGTCCATGACCTTGTCGACGTGGTTCATCTGCTGGCGGCGTTCTTCCAGCCCGGTCATGCAGCCACCGATGTCTTGGAGCATGGTGGTGAACCGCAGGCACATGCCGATGGTGACCACAGCGTTCAACGCATTCATCTGCCCGCCGAGGGCGAGTTGGGCGGTCAGCCAAATCATTACCACGACAAGGGCTTGGACGAACATTCCGTTTATCAGGTTCGCTAATGTTTCGATCCACAATGCTTTGCGGCTTTTGCGGTCAGCCTGTTTGAATGCCCGATCAAGGGCCGGGTAGTCGTCGGCGACATGGCAGGAGCGCAGCGCGCCTTGGCAGGTGGAGAATTCGACCATGCGAGCCGCCAGCTCCGATTCTGCTGGTTCGGAAACCTGTTTGCCCTTATCGAGAAGCACACGGGAGATATGAAGGAAGGCGAGCATGATCGGGAAGGCGATCGTCAAGGTCAGTCCCAGTCGCCAATCCCAGAACCAGGTTCCCACAGTGATCACCAGCACGGCTGAGAGTTTTTGGACGAGGGAGAAAATGAAATGTGCCGCCGACTCGCCCAAGTTCATCATTTCCTGGGTGACCATGCGCGACAGCCGTCCAGAACTACCCGAATCAAACACTCCCAACGGTAGGCGGGCTACCTTGTTGCCGACCGCTTGGTGTACGTCGTGAATGAACCCGAGCGCGCCGATATAGCCGGTGCGCATGCCATAAAACTCCGTGCCCACGCCCAGCATCGCGATTACCGCCAAGGCGATGAGCCAGCCCCAAAACGACAGCCCCCACACCGGCATTCCGGTCGCTAGGGCACTTGCTGCGGGAAGCAAAGTCAGCAGGGCAAAGCCGTGACACAGTCCTGAGACCGCACCCCACGCTTGACCGACCGAGAGGTCTCGCCACGAGGCGGGTTCCATCAAACGCTTAAAGCGTGGCAGCAATAGTTGATTCATCGTGTCATCTCCTCGCATGCACCTTGGGCAAGAAGTGCCTGATAGTGCGCATTACCCAACAGCTCGTCGTGTTTACCGACCACAGCAATGCGCCCGCGTTCCATGACGACGATTTGGTCTGCCCCTCTGATTGAGGCCAGTCGGTGGGCGATCACAATCACGGTTCTGCCTTTGGCAAGAGTCGAGAGAGCTTGTTGGATTTTCGATTCCGATTCCGGGTCCGCCATCGCCGTCGCCTCGTCCAACACCAACACTGGGGCATCAACCATGAGCGCCCGGGCGATCGCGATACGGGCTGCCTGCCCGCCCGAAACGTGGGTATCCTCACCCAACACAGTGTCGTAACCATCTGGCAGGCTCATGATGAACTCATCGATCTGCGCCGCCCGCGCCGCCTGCCGCACCTGATCCAAGGTTGCGTCTGGCGCGCCAAGAGCGATGTTGTTTCGAATGGTGTCGCGAATAAGCTGTGCATCTTGCAGGACAAATGCGACCGTCGAATACAACACATCCTGGGAAATGCTCTTTAGATCAACCCCGCCAATAGTGATCGTGCCAGCATCTGGATCATCGAAGCGGGCAATCAAACTCGCCAACGTCGACTTTCCCGCGCCCGACGGGCCAACCAGCGCGGTCACCGTGCCTGCCGGAATGCTCAGGCTCACTTCGTCTAACGCTTGGGTCTCGTCATAGGCATACGACACACCCCGAATCTCGATATCATGACCCTTTGGCGTCTGCGGCATATCTGGCTGAGGCAATGCCGGTAGCTCCATGACGTTCACCAGCCGTACTGCCGCAGACCCTGCGAGCTGGTACGACCAGGCGATGGTTGCGACTGCCATCAACGCTCCCGGCAACACCAAGGCGATCAACGTGGTCGTTATCACCTCGTAGATGCTCACCCAACCGGCGTTCATCATCAACGCGCCACCGCCAAGGTTCACGATCAACAACACCGGGATCGACACCCACGAAAATGAGGCGACCGACATCGACACCAGCGGCATGCACCATGCCCGGTAGAACTTAGAAAACTCGTTAGCTGCATCTAAATAGGCTTTATGTGCTTGGCCGACCTTGCCGAACGCTTTCACCACTGAGATACCGGCAACGAACTCGGCCATCGTTGCCGAAACCTGAGCGAGCTTGGTGTCCATTTCCGCGGTCTTCTCATTCATCCCACGCATCGACATGCCATACATGCCCACATAAACCGGAATCGTCGCGATCGACAGCAGAGCGAGCCGCCAATCCACCACGAACGCATAGGCCAACAAGGCGAGCGGGGATACGATCGCGTTCAGTTTCTCAATCGGCCCGTGCGCGATCACTGTGTGCACCGTGGCCGTATCATCCTGAATGGTCTTGCGGATCTTCCCCTCACCCTCGCGGGTAAACCACGACAGCGGAGCAGTCGACATGCGGGCGGCAATCTGGCGGCGCATTTGATTACGCAACGACAGGTCAATAAAATGCGTCACGCCCAACGCAACAAAATATAAGGTCAACCGGGCCATGTATGCGCTGACGAGGAGCATCACGATCCAGTTCACCCGCGCCGGGTCCACCCGGTCTTGCATCAGCGCAGCTCCCAGCTCCACCAAAGCCACATAGGGTGCGATAGCCAACACCCCAGAGGCGAACGTTAAGGCCTGCGCGATAAACAGTTTGCCTTTCACCGGCTGCGATAGCTGACGGATCGCGTTCTGGCCAGCGACTGATTTTTCCTTCGCCGACCCATACTCGCCTTCAACAACCTGATCCGTTGCACTTTCGTTCACGTAAGCACCATCCTTATTAGGCATGCCTAACCTTACTATATTTCTGGGAGGTGTGTCTACTGTGCACGTCAACTGATACGAACATCACCCTTTCAGGGCAATCCTCACCTGTTCACCGGTGCGGAACACGAACCGGATCGCGTCCTCGGTGACAATGGCGTGGTCGATAAGTGCGCTCCATTGTGCGGGGTGAAACTCGCTCACAGGTTCCCCTGTCAGATCATTCAGGGTTGTGGTGATGGCGGCGTGCTTGGCGGTGTTCGCTGCGATATCTTTTTCCAGGCTTGTTCTACGTGCGAGCGTCTTACGGTAGGTAGTATCGAGTTCGGCGTACGCGGATTGGCAGGCGTCCTGGTCGAGCGCACACCGCTGGTTTTCCGCAATCAGCGCTTCGATCTGCTCGTCTTTCACCGTCGCGCTGCTGCAGGGATGTTCGTCTGTGTATTTATGGTTGCATTGCCAAACTGCGTCTTTGCATTTCGTGTTCGACGCCCACGTTTTACGCCCATACCACGCCCCACACCGAGCACATTCCAGCCGGGTGGAGAACAACCCGACTTTCGCTGACTATATGTTGCCATGCCTGGTGGCGAGTTCGTATTGCATCTGATCCCAGATACGCGGTTCGGTAATCGGCTCATGATTACCTGATACATAGTATTGGGGTACTTCGCCTTCGTTGACCTTCATCTTCTTAGTAAGGAAATCGGTGGTGAACGTCTTTTGCAGCAGGGCGTCGTCCTTGTATTTTTCGTTGGACAGGATGGAGCACACTGTCGAGGTTGACCACACTTCTTTCCCGCGCGGGGTGAGAATCTTGCGGGCAGCGAGCTCGGTTTTAATCTCACTGATCGCTATCCCATCAAGGAACAGCTGGTAGATCAACCGCACGGTCGGAGCCTGCGTCTCGTCGATGACGAGGCTTCCACCCTCGCCTTTCTTATATCCGAGTAGCACCAATTACCCATAATCCCCACGCCGACTCCCGTTTCGGAGGAGTTGGCGTGGGGCTTTTACGTGGTCGCGGTTTACGAGGATGGCGACGGCGCGGTATATCTCAGCCACCGCAGCACTGCTTTGACACGACGGTTGCTATCCTCCGGCTGGAAGCCGAGCTTTAAAAACACATTCGCCACATGCTTACTCACAGCACCTGCGGTTAGTACCAGGCGCTTTTCCATTTCCTTATTACTGAGCCCCTGCGCCATCAGGTCGAGCACTTCGCGCTCGCGCGGGGTCAGCGCGGCGATGCCGTCCTGCTTTGCGGCCAGTAGCGTCGCAACCACTTCAGGGTCAACCACGGTACCGCCGCTGCGGACCTCTTCCAGCGCCGCAACGAAGTGCTCGACATCAGAGACGCGTTCTTTCAACAAGTACCCAAAGCCACCATGCTGCAGCAGGCGATCTAAGTAACTGGCCGCCACGTATTGGCTGAGCACGACAACCGGCTGGTCAGGGTTGCACTGGCGAAGTTTGGTGACAGCGAGCAATCCGTCGTCACGCATGTTCGGTGGCATCCGGACATCGGTGACGATGACATCGAACGTCTGGCCTTCGGCAGTGTCGAGCAGCTGATCCGCATCACCGACGGCGACGACCTCGTGTCCCAGCGCCCGCAGCAGGCCGGTCAGCCCTTCGCGCAGGAGTACGGAGTCCTCGGCCAGCAGTACTTTCATCGCGTCCTTCCTTGGCGAACAGGCAGTTCCAACCGCAATTCGGCACCACCGTCGGCGTTGGTGAGCGACACGGTGCCACCGAGCGCTGCCGCCCGTTCGCGCAGGCCCGCAATGCCGGTTCCCGTGCCATGCTTTACGACGTCTACAGCGCCCGCCCCCGATGGTTCCATCAGACCTTCACCGTTGTCGCGCACAGTGACCGTAAGCGTACCCGGATGAGACACGAGCGCCCTCTTCGGAGTCTGAACCGCGAGAGTGATATCAGCTCGATCGGCATGGCCATTCTTGGTGGCGTTGGTCAGCCCCTCCGCTGCGCTGTGGTAAGCGAGTAACGCTGAGGTTTCGTCAATCGGGCCGAAGTCGGAAACACCATTTTCACGGACGGACACCTGCATTCCGGAGTGCGCTGCCAGCTCCCTCACGGCAGCGACCAGTCCGTTTTCAAACAGTACCGGCGGGGCAATGCCAAGCACCACGGAGCGCAGCTGTGCAAGAGCCTGCGTTGCATTGCGGTCGGCGGCGGAGAGTGCCTCGGCTACATCTTCTTCAGTCTTACCCATGCGAGCAGCGGCAATGTTGAGTTTCAAGGCGGTCAGGTGTTGCTGTGGACCGTCGTGAAGCTCGCGCTCAATGCGACGGCGCTCGCCTGAGAAGGAGTCAATGAGCACGTCGCGGGATTGGGTAACTTCTTCGCTGGATGGTGCGAGGATGACGCGAGAGAGCCAAATGGACAGCAGGCCGGCACCGAGGTTGATGGCGATGGTCAGCACCAAAAAGAGGATGGCGAAAACCCAGGCAACAGTAATCTTCTGTGTTGGGTCCGTCAGAGTCCAGCTGAAAAACTGCACTTCATCAACCAGGAAAGGTGCAGCGAAGAGCACTCCGACAGTAAAACCACCGCCGACCCACGCTGTGAAGGTGACAAAGCCAATGGCCAACTGGACGAGCAAGTTGACGAAGTTGCGGATGTCGAACCAACGATTGATCACGCGGTTGGCAATCGGGGTGCCGGACCACGATGCTGCCCAGCGAGAGAGCCAATCGGCACCTCGGCCGATGAGCGGAATCCACGGCAGAAGCACAACAGAGGCAATCAAACCCGGAATGAACAGCAGGCCGAGAGTAAAACTCCAGGCCAGCGCGATTAAATTCTTTTTCTTTGTCATGGGTTCAAAGCTAAGTTGACCCGGGTTCAAATACAGTGGAGCTAACTCCCCTAAATTCAGTCGAGCTGAATACGTCCCGGCTTCTTTTCGCCGATACCTCGGTCGGCCAGTTCGTCATCAATGTACGTTGGCCGACCGACAGCCAGCCCAAGCACTGCAAGCACGACCGTAGTACCAAGCAGTACGACCAGAATAGGTGTCCACGTTTCCGTCGTTCCAGCGGCCACACCTACCAGGAATGGCCCGACTGCGGAGAAAATGTAGCCGATTGGCTGCACGAAGCCGGACAGCCGCGCGGTCAGCTCATGGCTGCGCGTGCGGCCCGGAATCAGCGCGATAGCCATGGGGAAACAAAAACCCCCCACGCCCAGCAGGAACGCAGCCCCAATCGCGTATCCAACACCAGTTTCCGCCGCTCCCCGCTGGTCGATCAGAATCATCAACGCGTACCCGAGGAAGAAAAGGCATCCGAGACCAAAAGCGACGTAGGACATGGTGCGGAGCCGTGCAATCAGCGGTGGCATCAGCAGACCGCCGATGATGCCCAGCCCTTGAACAATCATGGATGCCGCGGTAGCTACGCTGACGCTGATGCCTGCGTCGATAAGCATTTTCGGCATCCAGCCCATCAGCACGTAAGCGTTCATCGACTGCACGCCGAAGAAAACTGCCAGCGCAATGGCTGTCGGAGACTTCCAGATTGGCGTGTTTGCCGAGGTGTTGACCGAGGCCTTCGGATAGTCGAATCCGATGCGCGCACGCAGCGGCAACCACACGACAAGCTGAACAAAGGCGGTTATCGCCCATATGGCAATCGCCCAGCGCCACATATCGACGCCGCCTGTGGACGCTTCGGGTGAATCGCTAATCAAAAACGCCGTCGCCGGCCCCAGTCCGCCCCCGAGGGCGAGCATGCTGGAGTACAACATCATCAGCACGACGGCATGACGGCCGCCATGCACCTTGATCCACGCAGGTAGCAGTACATTTCCCAGCGCAATACCCGCAACCGACAACGCCGTAAACAGAAGGAATAGCCAGATGCTGCTCACCCACGGGCGCACCGCAAGGCCGACGAATAGCAACGTCGCAGACAGTGTGAGTGCACCGCTTAAGCCCATTCGCTTGCCGACGGAAACCGCGGACAACCCGATCGCGAAAAATGCGAGCCCCGGAATCGCTGTAATCAAACCACCAAAGGCGGAGGAAGCGCCAAGGTCGGATAGGAGCTGATCAAGCACCGGACCGATTGACGCAATACTCGGGCGCAAATTCAGCGCCGCGACGATTACGGCGATAACAAGAACGGGAACGCTGAGCGCGATGGCATTCTTCGAGGACCCGGCAGCCTTTGGCTGTGGTTGCCCTGGTTTTTCTTCTATCGCCATAACAATGGACGTTACCGCTTCCTGCTAAGGACTCTCTAGCCGACCCAAGCCGGCTGGGTTCGGGGAAGCTTAAAAACTAGCGTGCTGAATGTCGCTGTTGTCCTATCCTGGACTACAACGACATCTCTTTTTCTTTATCTATTGACAGTCTTTCGGCTATCTCTGACGTAAGGATTGAACTCATAAATGGTTGAACCGATTTCTGATTCCATGCTCATTGCCTACGACGGCTCCGACGAAGCCAAGCGGGCGCTGGCCTATGCCGGAAAACTGCTGCGCGTTAAGAAGGCCTACATTCTGACTGCCTGGGAACCCCTGCAGCGCGCTGCAGCTCGCACTGCTGGCGCCTCTGGCATGATGCAGCCCGACTGGGATGCCACGACTGAAGACGGCGATCCGGCTCACGACGAGGCCGTCCGTATTTGCCGTGAGGGTGTACAGATTGCCGCTGAGGCTGGCTTCGTCGCGGAGCCCTACTTGGTAGAGACGGAAACTACTATCTGGTCGGCCATCGTCGATGCAGCTCACGACCTCGATGCGGGCGTAATTATCTCCGGCACTCGCGGTGTTACTGGTTTGCGTGGTCTGTTCACCGCCTCGACCTCTGACGCGTTGCTGAAGAATGCTGGCCGCCCGGTCCTCGTCGTTCCGGGGGAAAAGGAATAATTTCCAGAAAATTTTTAAAAACTTACTTAGCTGATAGAAAATGGGTTAATCTCTCAACTAAGAAAACTCAATGACCGCTGAAACCGCTCAAAATTCAAGGCGGGGAGAGAATCCCAGCTGTTCCACTGGTTTACAGAAGTCACAGAGTGTAGTTTTATAAACAGTATTGACTTAATGCACACGAGGAGTCCTCAACATGGCATACGAAACTGATTCCGAGCAGCGTCGTAGCGTTGGCCCTGCCCTGGCCTCGGCGCTCATTGGCGCCCTTCTCGGTGGTGCCGCTATCTTCGGCATCGGCCAGGCTCTGACCGAAGACCGAATTCCGGAAGCACAGGCTGTTTCCACCGATGACGCTCTGCTTGGCGGTGTCGAGTACGGTCAGCGTTAAGTTTTTAACGCTAACCCTCCTTTAAAGCTATGCCCACCTTTGTTCGAGCGCGTAAGCGCGTGCTTGTACCTTGGTGGGCTTTGCTGTGCCTGCTGGCATTCATCCAGTCCCCCGGCAAGACTGTCGCTGACACAAAGCACGACCTGACAGAAGACCCCATCGGGTTTTTGTCCGCCTCGCTCAACATGTGGTCAGACACCATGCCGCTGGGACAGCTCCAAAACCAGGCATATGGCTATCTCTTTCCACAGGGCGCGTTCTTCGCGCTGTTTAGTTTGCTGCCCGATGTCCTAGCGCCCGGCTGGCTGATTCAGGCGCTGTGGTGGAGCCTTACTCTCTGCGTGGCTTTTACCGGCGCATATCGCGTGGCCGAAGCTATAAACGTCGGCACGCATACCTCTCGCATATTGGCGGCTTTGTTGTACGCGTTGTCGCCGCGTGTGATTACGACGTTGGGCGCGATTTCGTCCGAGACCTGGCCCGTCGCGCTGGCACCGTGGATTCTGCTTCCGCTCCTGCGGGTCGCAGCCCGGCGCGAGGAACTGCCCTGGCGTGCGACTGCCCGTGCCGTATTGCTGTCCGGCCTAGCGGTGCTGTGCACTGGCGCGGTCAATGCGGTCAGTACAGCGGCGGCTTGCATCCCCGCAGGTCTGATGCTGCTCTTCTTCGCTTTTACGGAGCCTCGCCGCGGGCGTGCGTGGGCGATGCTCGGCGGTTGGCTGGCTGCGTGTGCAGCGGTCAGCATGTGGTGGATTGTGCCGCTACTCCTGCTGGGCAAGTACTCACCACCGTTTACGGACTACATCGAGTCCTCCGGTGTGACCACTCGTTGGTTGAGTCTCGGCGAGACGCTCCGCGGTTCCACCTCGTGGACACCGTTTGTCTCTTTCGAGCGAGTCGGCGGAAATGCGCTGGTCGCGGAGCCCATTCTCATTTACGCCACCCTGGCTGTAGCGGCGATTGGCCTACTCGGCTTGGTCATGCGCTCGCTGCCGCTGCGTCGAATGTGGCTGATGATGCTGCTCATCGGGCTTGTCATCATGGCGGCCTGGACGGAGCCGTTCGGGCTGGCGTGGGAATCGGCTCGCGAGGTGCTCGATTCCACGCTCGCAGCAGTGCGCAACCTGCACAAATTCGACACTATTGTGCGTCTGCCACTTGTTATCGGCTTCGCTCATGCGACAGCCCAGCTGCCATGGCCGTGGCGAGAGCCGGCGAACGAGCACACGAACGAGACGGCGAGCGATTCAGCGACCACTGGCTGGCAGCAGTGGCTACACCCGGAGAAGCACCCGCGCGCTATCGCATCGATGCTGGTTCTGGTGGTTATCGCCAGTGCCACCGCCCCTGCGTGGAGCGCACGCCTCGCTCCGACAGGTGGTTTTTCCGAGGTTCCGGGCTACTGGCACGAAGCGGCCGACTGGCTGAATAAGCAGGGCGAGGACACCCGCACGCTGGTGGTGCCGTCATCGCCGTTTGCTGATCAGACATGGGGCAATACTCGCGACGAACCGCTCCAGCCGCTTGCCGACGTGCCCTGGGCCGTCCGCGATACGGTGCCGCTAGTGCCCCCAGAGGCGATTCGCGGCCTCGATGGTCTGCGCAATTCACTGACTCGGGGCCGTGAGGTACCGGCACTGGATGCCACCCTGCGCAACAACGGTATCGGCTACGTGCTGGTCCGCCATGACTTGAGAGTTACCTCGAGGGGCGATTCGCTGCGCGCCATCACTTCCACGCTGCAGGACTCCCCGACCATGGAAAAGGTGGCGGAGTTCGCGGACGAGGACGGCCATACCGCTATCCAGATTTGGGGTGCGGGCCCGAAGGAGCTGCGCAATCACGCACTTTCACCGCGGTTGGTGGACACTACCCAGGTGCCGCTGGTCGCCGGCGGCCCCGAAGTGCTCCCGCGGCTTGACGAAGTCGATTCCGATGCTCCGGTGCGCATCCTGTCTGGCAAGGATGCCGGCACTGTCACCGACACCCCCGCCCGCCGCGGCCGCAACTATGGTGAAGCCGTCGGCGCGGAGTCAGCAATCCTGGCCGAAGACGAGGACTCATATGTCCGCAACCTCGTTCCGGACTACCCCGTCGTGGGACTGCCACTGACGCAGACAGCAACGGGTCGCGCCACAATTGAGGTTTCGTCGTCGGCCTCTGAGCCATACAACGTCGGTGGTGCATCGGCTGACCACTCGGTCAACGCAATGCTCGACGGCGACACCTCCACCTGGTGGGAACCCTTGGCGGGCAAGAGCCAGGCTGAGTGGGTCAAACTGTCGTGGAAGGAACCGACCGATAACGCAGTGCTCAGCCTGACCGGTGCTCGCGTTCCAGTGCAACTGCGCATCCAGACTGATACGGCTTCGAGCTCCGTACAGTTGGTCCCGGGTGAGACGACTCGTATTCCGCTGCCCGGCGGCAAGACCACATCGGTGCGCATCACAGCAAAGATTGCTCCTGTAGGCTTTGCTATCTCCGAGCTAGGCCTGGTGATTCCAAAGCGAGACACTGGCTTCGACGCATTCGAATCCAGCAGCCCCGATTCCGATGAAGATACAGAGTTTTCCACCGAGGATATAGCGGAGGACCTCACGCCGGTTCGTGTCCCGGTGGTGCCGAATTCCTCGTCGCTGGCTCAGCGTTGGGTCTTCGGCCAGGAGATTCACGAGGGCACGCTGGTGCGCCTGTTCACCGTTCCAAAGCCGGTAAAGGTAAAGGTCGATGCTGATACCTGCCGCAGCAGCATCGGAGCCCCGTGGGCCAGCCTCCAGCGCGGTGACGGCTCTGATCACCGCGAGCTGACCTGCGGTGAAGAGATTGAGCTCTCACCGGGGCCATGGCGCATCGATGCCAAGTCCGATTGGGTGTCGCTCACCTCGACTGACTACTTCGCGCCGTCAGCTGAGCAGCAGAAAGTGACGCCAATCGATCTGAACAATCCCATTGACACTGCCGACCACGATCGCATCGTGTGGTTGCCAATCTCTGTCAATGCTGGCCATGAGCTCCGTGTCGGAGGCGCCGCCATGAAGCCGGTAACGGTCTCTGGTTGGCAGCAGGGTTGGACGATTCCGGCCGGTATTGGTGGTGCGGTCGAGCTGACCTACCCACCGCAGCAAACCTGGCGTACTGGCATCCTGGCAGGCGGCGCACTCGCAACCGTGTACGCACTGGTCACTGTGGGGCTGGCTTTCGCTTGGCGACGCTTCGCTCTCACCTCCCCGATTCCCGCATCTTCGCTGAGCAATGACTTGCCGCGGACGGCTATTGGCATTGCGGCTGCCGCGACAGTGACACTGGTATCCAGCTGGCCTGGCGTGGTCGTTGCCCTCGTGGTGGTTGCCGCTACCCTTGGTGCGGTTTTCTGGGCACGGAAGCGTGGGGACGTCGTCAAGCTATGGCTGAACGTGCGAAACGCCCTTATTGTGACACTTGCTGCGACGATGTTGATTGCGGGCTTGGTGCTGGCGGCGAACCCGTGGCCGAAGGATGACTACGCCGGTGCCGACTGGCCGCTTCAGTTACTGGTGACGGCGGCGCTGACGATCGTGGCGTGCTGCTCGATGCTTTCCGGTGGCGGTGCTGATAACGACACCGACAGCGACGTCGACGACACCGACAACACCGCTGATTAAGAGCTGTTAGCGGTTGACCCAGACGCGTGCGAAGAAGCGGCGGGCAGGTTCCTCGACGAGCGCGTAGGAGGCGGCGGCCACTGGAATCGACAGTGCGACCGTAACAATGGTGACACTGAGCAGATGGCCGGTAAATAGCTTCACACCAAGCAGCGGGAATGCGATGGAGAGCATCGCCACGTGCCAGAGGAAGATGCCGTACGACCAGCGCCCCAGCGCCTGTATGATGGGGTGTTCGAGGAAGCGCGACTCCGGCGCCATCGTCCAGGGGCCGATGATGGCGGCACCGAAGACCAGCCCACACAGCAGGCGGCGGGTGAATTCCCAGTTGGTGAGCTCGACTAGCCCTTCGGGACCCAGGTAGGAAGCCAGAACCAACGCACCAACGGCGATCGCCAGCCACAGTGGGCGGCGGCGAGCCCAGCGCTGCATGGTTTCCACCCTCGCGCGGGCAGCATCGGTATCGACGCCCTGGAGCGATTCCAGCTCGGCGAGAATCATGCCAGCTGCGAACCAGGAAAAGTATGCAATCGGCTGAATATGCGGGTTAACGCCTTCTGGGTACGGCAGTGGCAGGTAGGGCCAGCCGAAGCTCAAGATTGCGAGCAGGGAAATTGTCACTATGCGGCGCCCCTGCTGGCGATGTGGGTCCAACCGGCTAAGCCCGATGGCAAACAGCGGCAGCGCGATGTAGAACGCGACCTCCACCGACAATGACCACAGGTGCGTCAACCCACCGTGCAGAGAGCCTGAGAAATACACCTGTGTCAGCGTCAGGTTTGTCAGCCAAATCTTGAGATCCGCGCCACGCCCCACCGGCAGTGCGATGAGCACAATAAGCACCAGCACCCAGTACGCAGGCATAATGCGCGCGACGCGCTTCTTGTAGTACTTCGCCCAGCTCTTCTTCCGTCCGCCGTCGGCATCGGCCAATGCTTTACGACGGGGGATTCCGCCATAACCCGAGCGGTGAGAACGCCACAACAGGAATCCGGACAGCACGAAGAAAACAGCCACGAAGAAGTCGAAGCGGCCGAGGACGCGTTCCCACAGGGCTCCCACATCATGCCCGGTCTGGAATGCGACGTGCGTACCGATGATGCCCATCGAAGCCACAGCGCGCAGCCCCTCCAGCGAGGGCAGGAAGCCTGGGCGGAATGTGGTGGCAGAGTTCGGCACAGCGCTGGATGCAGTGCTGGGGGCAGTGCTCGGCGTGGAGTTCGGCACAGAGCTCGACACTGTGTCTTGCCCAGCGTTTGACGCTGCCGCAAATGCCTTGGACGTCATAGTACTTTCTTACACGGATACCGGAATGAGTAAAATCACTTGTATTCTATTATGAAATAAGTCCTGTTCAGGCCGGTTTTTCCAAAACTCTTTTGTTTTCCCGACAAGTTATTTTTTAAAAACACACCACATAACTCCTAACTTCCTGCTAGGTTTTGCAGCAGAAAGTTACGTACAGTTAAAGGACTATCCGCTGATGAAGAGAACTCTCGGACATGCACTGATTATCATCGGTGCTGCATTGATTGTCATTGCCGTCCTTCTGCCAACCTTCCTGGTGCCTCGCCTCCGGGTCATCCCACTTGACACTGTGAGCGACACCATCACGGAGGTGCGCGACGGCACTCTGTTGGACTCCAGCCAGCTGGGCAAGAATGAGCCAACGCCAAACCGCAAGAATGACCCGCGTTGCAAGGCAGAGACGGACGAAGAAAAGCGCGACCTCCCGGTCCACTGCTTCATCAACGACAAGACTCCGATGCAGTCGAAGCGCCACGTTGAGATTGAGGAGCCGGCTGACGAGAAGATCGCAACTCTCCAGGTCGGTACCACCCTGCTGCGCGATGACCGCGAAGAGCCGAAGAACCTCATCAATGCGACCCTCGACCGCATCACTGTTGACCGCAGTACTGCGTACCCGGTAGATGACCCGATCTCCAGCGTTGCTATTAACGCACCGCAGGGCGGTTCGGACACCAAGCCGCCGACGTTCACCCGTCCGGGTATCCAATACCAGTTCCCGTTTGGTGCTCAGAAGAAGTCCTACCCGTACTACGACGTCCAGGCGATGCGTAACTTCGAGATCGACTTCGTCGGTGAGGAAACTCAGGATGGCGTCAAGGTCTACAAGTACTCCATGACCATTCCGCCGCAGAACCTCTACGAGTCCCTGACCGAGCACTTCACTCGCGACGGCCGCAAGCTCACCGAGGCTGACAAGTCCTCGCTGGCTTCCATGCGCTTGAGCTTCCCGGCTCACAAGTGGGGCCTGGAGGGTGACGACGACGTCGAGTTGGATCGTTACTACACCAACGTCCGTACTGTTCGCGTCGAGCCAACCTCTGGCGTGATCGTCAACGGTACTGAAGAGATGTTCATGTTCTACGCCAAGGACGACAAGGAAGCGGAAGAAATTGCTTCCAAGGCTGGCCGTGAGAAGGAAGCCAAGGAGCAGAACCGTACCGCGATGAAGTACACCGCTCAGTGGGACGAAGGCACCAAGGGCCGTCAGATGGACCGTGCTAAGGAAGCACGTAAGTCGCTGACTATCGGTGGCACTGTCGCACCGTGGATCCTCGGTATCCTCGGCCTGGTTCTCATCGTGATTGGCTTCCGCATTCGCAGCAAGTCTGCCTAAGAGACCAAGCCACGAGGCCCTTAAGATGCCTCATGCTCTCGCTTACCCTAAGTTTCACTGAGGAAAGCGAAAAATAACTTAATATAGGGCACGTGACACAACGTTTCCGCACTACTCTGACCCAGTCGGCTCGCTCTCATTCGGAGCGAGTCGCCTGGGTTTTTGTGTTGTCGTGGATTCTCTTACTGACCGCTGCCGTGTGCTGGCCTCTCTTTGCGCCCCTCAAGGCCCCGGCTGATGGTCGCTTTGGGGCGCCGATATTCCTGCTGCGCGACATGGTCATCCCCAATCACCCACCGCTTACCGACGCGGCCCTGGGACTCGGCCCCGCTGCGGCACGAGCTGTTCCTCAGGACACCGCACTGTGGGCACTGGGATACTTTGTGGATGCCAGCCATTGGGTGCGCTTCGCCATGGTCGGCGCCTGTTTGATTGGTGGTCTTGCAGCTGCTGAGCTCGCCCGCAGGTTCACTCGCCACGGCTCTGGCGCCAGTAACGCATCCAGTGCCGGTCTTATCCCCATGACTCCGAGCTTGGCCAGTCAGCTGATCGCACCGACGATGCTGCTCTGGAACCCGTTCGTGGTCGAGCGTTTACTCCAGGGACAGTGGTCACTGGTCATCGCCGTATTGTTACTTCCGGCAGTAGTTCTGGCAACACAGATGGGTAGTGCTTTGTGGCGCACCAGCGCCATTGCCGCTGCGGGCCTCACACCGACCGGTGCCCTTTTAGCTGGTATCACCGGCATTGCTGCCGCCCGCAATAACCGCGACCGCGCTTGGATTGCGGCCACAACAGTGGCGGTCAGTTCACCGTGGCTGGTGGCATCTTTGCTGAACCCGAGTGCAGCTGGGTCCTCCGATGTTGCTGGCGCTGCCGCATTTGCGGCCAGAGCAGAGGCACACGTCGGCACGCTCGGCAGCCTGTTGGGGCTGGGCGGTATCTGGAATAAGCAAGCTGTGCCGCTAACTCGCGAGGCTGGTTTTTCGGCGATCATGGTGCTGGTGCTCTTGGTACTCATGGGTCTGGGATTCCGTCGTGTCTGGCATTCGCAAGAGCGCTGGCGGGGGCTGATTATCACCGGCGCCGTGAGCATTGTGCTCGTCGCTCTCGCCGCAACAACGCCGGGCATTTTGATGATGGGTTGGGCGCTCGAGCACATCCCGGGGGCGGGTCTGCTTCGCGATGCACAGAAGTGGATCGCGCTAGCTGTCCCTGCCTATGTCATCCTCGCCGCCAGCGGTGCGGAGTACCTGGCACGCCGCGCTCGCAGCGCCACCGCCACTATCGGCCAGTGGTTGGCTACTGGCGTCAGCGCGCTCATCATCATTGCCGCTGTCCCCACGCTACCCGCCGATGTCGCTCCACTCCGCCCCATTCCGTCATGGGAGGGCTGGTCGGCGGTTTCCGGTGTCGTCGCGCTTGACGACGATCGCGTTGCGGTTCTACCTGCCGGTTCTTACCGCATCATTAATGGGCGCCCTGTCCTCGACCCGGCTACGAAGATTTTGCCCGCTCCGGTGGTGAGCTCCGGCGAATTGATCGTGTCTGGGCAGTCGGTGTCTGGCGAGGGAGCCACAACCGTTGAGCGTACGCTGCTCGGCGGTGCAAAGAGACAGGAGGAGCTTGCGTCTGCGCTCCAGAGCCTTCGGGACCAGGGCGTTGGCTGGGTCCTAGTGGAGAATTCGCCCGGCAACTTCGGCGATTCAGCTGACATTGTGGCAGCGCTAGATCCCGTCTATGAAACACCTGACCTGCAGCTATACCATGTTCCCGGCGTTATCAATCCGACCACAGAACCAAGCCAGGGGGCCTATGCAGCTGCGTGGATAGCCTTTGGAATCTGGACTCTTTGCCTGCTCGCTGGGCTACTGGCGGGACTATTGGCTGGAGTAAAGGAAGCGCTACTGCCCCGCCGCAGGTAGCAGATTGTCCAGAGTTGGGTTTTCCAAGACATTCAGAACTGCCTCGCCGGTTTTGTCCCAGCCAAATTCTGCGGCACGGGCGACGCATGCCTTGGACATGGCGCGATGCAGTTCGCCGTTATCGAGAATCTGTCGTGTCTTGGCAATTAGGTCAGCTTCATCGCTGGCCAGCAGGCCAGTTTCACCGTCGTTGACCGAGTCGCGCAATCCCGCCGAGGAACGGTAACCGACCGTTGGCACGCCGTGCTGCGCCGATTCGATGACGGCGAGCCCCCAGCCCTCCTTGCGGGAAGGCATCAGATGCAGACACGCCTTGGAGAGGATGCGGTGTTTATCCGCCTCTGTGACCTGCCCGTGGAAGACCACGTGATCCGAAACACCCTTGTCACGGGCATATTCCACGAGGTTGTCGTGCCACCACCCCGAGCCAATAACATCGAGAATCGCACCTGGACGATCCTGCACAAGATCTGCGAGCACATCGATGGCGTGCTCAATCTGCTTATGCGGGACCAATCGCGACAGCGTCACCAGATGCGCTGCCGGACCGTCGCACTCGGATAGATCTGCCATGATTTCGGTCGACTGCAACTCCCCCGGAATCGGGTCCACACCATTGCGAATCACCGCGATGCGCCCCGGCGACACTCCGAGTTCTACCAGTTCAGCGGCACTTGGTTCGGAAACCGTGATGTAGCGGCTGCGGCGGTGAATCATCGGCGACAGACGCGACTCGATGAACCACCCCAGCTGGCTAATAATCGGCCCCGCCACTGGCCACTGCTCGCGGTGGCAGTGATGTGTCAGGAGCACCGTCGGTGCGCCGGAGAAAATCCGCGCGAAAAAGGGGACACCGTTTTGGGTATCGACCACGACATCCGGCTTGCCGCCGAGCGCCTTGGCAAGTGGCCCCACGCCAAATCTAGCCCCCAGCATCGCGGTCCAGGAACGCACGTAGACGGAGAAGTTTCCACCAGCGCGGGAGAAAGTCACGCCGTCACGACGTGAAAGGGCCGGTGCGCCTGGGTAGCTGGCCGTGCGGAACACCACAGTGTGGCCTTGGCTGGCAAGGTAACCCGCAACGCGTTCCAAATAGCGCTCACTGCCTCCACCTTCGGGATGACCAGTGTCGCGCCAACACAACAATAAGATTTTCATAACAATATGAGCCTAACGCTCGGCACGGCTTTCGTTGCCGCTTTAGCTCAAATCCATACTCCCAGACCCAACCAGTCCATTAGATTGTTTGACGTGACCAGCTTTCGCTTTCCCGCTTTTATCGTCCCGCCCGCTCTGAAAGAGCTGCGCAGCTTTGCTACGCTGTCGCGCTCATTTGGGCTGCTCAACGACTTCAAATACGAGCAAACCGATCCCGATATCTTCTACGGGCACCTTGCCGAAGACACCATCGGCCTCCTAGAAGGCATCGCGGCTGGCGCGGATGGTTCAGTGGGCGCGGTGGATGCGAGGGGCACCGTCGGTACGGCGGAGTCGCCGGGCGCAGGGGGCACGTCGTCAAGCGTTACGACGAATACCGCACTGCATGGCAAGCGCATCCTTGATGTCGGCGGCGGCCCTGGGTACTTTGGCCGAGCATTTGCCCAGCGTGGCGTGGAATATTACACCTGTGAACCAGATGTGGGCGAGATGGCGGCGGCGGGTATCAAGCTGGAGTCGTCGGTACGCGGATCGGGGCTGGAACTGCCGTTTCGCGATGATGCTTTTGACCTGACATACTCATCGAACGTTGCCGAGCACGTGCCTGAGCCATGGACGATGGGCGAGGAAATGCTGCGTGTAACCAAGCCGGGCGGACTGGTTGTTTACTCGTACACCATTTGGTACGGCCCGTTCGGCGGCCACGAGATGGGGATGACGCATTACCTGGGTGGCGACCGCGCGCGGCGCATGTATGAGAAGAAGCATGGCAAGCGGCCGAAGAACTACTTTGGCGAGTCTCTGTTCAAGGTCGGTTGCGGTGAAGGTTTGAAGTGGGCGCGCGCTGCGGCGGAGGCCGGCGACTGCGAACTGCTGGCCGCGTTTCCGCGTTACCACCCGTGGTGGGCCTGGTGGATGGTGCACGTACCGGGGCTGCGCGAGTTCGCGGTGTCGAACCTGGTGCTGGTGCTGCGGAAGCGGTAGGGGGCCAGTTTCTCTCGGAGCGTGCTCCCCTGACTTCGTATCGTCTGCCACTAGACTGGGAGCTCAAGCATTTTTACTGATTGAGCGGGGATTTTCACTATGAGCGACGCAGACCGGGCACAGCTGCACAGGACTATTTGGAACATCGCCAACGACTTGCGTGGCAGCGTGGACGGTTGGGATTTTAAGTCTTATGTGCTCGGCATGATGTTCTACCGCTTCATCTCAGAGAAGCTCTCCGAGTACATCGATGACGGCGAACGTGACGCCGGAAATGAGGACGCGGATTACGCTTCCCTTTCTGACAAGGATGCTGAGTGGGGACGCACCAGTATCGTCGAGGAAAAGGGCTACTTCATTTTGCCCTCTGAGTTGTTTACCAACGTCTGCAAACAGGCAGCTGACGAACACTACCGCGAGAACCTCAATGAGCGACTGCAGCAGGTATTCAAAAATATCGAAGCATCTGCAAAAGGCACCGCTAGCGAAAGCGATCTTCAAGGGCTTTTCGACGACATCAACCTGGACAGCAACAAGCTTGGCAACTCGGTCATCGAACGCAATAACAAGATCTACGATCTGATGAAGCATATCGGCAATATGCCTCTCACGGTTAAAGCCGATGACAACTCCATCGACCTATTCGGTGATGCCTACGAATACTTGATGGGCATGTACGCCTCTCAGGCAGGCAAGTCCGGTGGCGAGTACTACACGCCGCAGGAGGTCTCTGAGCTGCTGACCCGGATTACTGTGGTGGGCAAGGATAGCGTGAACAGGGTGTACGACCCGGCTGTTGGCTCCGGTTCGTTGCTGTTGAAGTTCAAGAAAGTGCTTGGCGAAGGCGGCGTCCGCGAGGGCTACTACGGCCAGGAAATCAACCTGACCACGTATAACCTTGCGCGCATCAACATGTTCTTGCACGATGTGAACTTCAACAATTTCGACATTGCGCTGGGCAATACGCTCACTGAACCTGCGCACTGGGACAATCAGCCGTTTGAGGCGATTGTGTCCAACCCGCCCTACTCCATAAAGTGGGAAGGCGATAATAATCCTCTGCTGATTAACGATCCGCGCTACGCACCGGCAGGCGTCCTTGCGCCAAAGTCGAAGGCCGACTTGGCGTTCACGATGCATATTCTCTCGTGGCTTGCGACGAATGGAACAGCCGCAATTGTTGAGTTCCCCGGTGTGCTTTACCGTGGCGGCGCGGAGAAGAAGATCCGCAAGTACCTGGTGGATAACAATTATGTGGATACGGTTATTCAGCTGCCGCCGGATCTTTTCTTCGGCACCACCATCGCGACCTGCATCATCGTGTTGAAGAAGTCGAAGAAGGACAATTCGGTTCTCTTCATTGATGCCTCCGCAGAGTTTGAGCGCAGTGGCAACAAGAACCGACTGAATGACAAGAACCAGAAGAAGATTCTGGATGCCTTCACTGCCCGCGAGGATGTGGAGTATTTCACCAAGCTGGTGCCCGCTGAGGAGATTGCAGAAAACGACTACAACATCGCAGTTTCCTCCTATGTCGAGCCCGAGGACACCCGCGAGGTCATTGACATCGTAGAGCTGAATAAGCAGATTGTTGGCATCGTGGAGCGCCAGCGCCAGCTGCGCGAGGCAATCGATGAGATTGTGGCAGATCTTGAGGGAACCCGCACCGATGTCTGACACGAACGGCGACATGAGCATGGCGTCTGCGGGCGAGCTGGTGATGTTCCGCACGGACGACGGCGCTACTCGCATTGAGGTACGGCTTGTCGACGAAACCGTCTGGCTCACCCAGGCCCAAATGGTGGAGCTGTTTCAGTCGTCGAAGGCGAATGTCTCCGAACATATTAGGAATGTGTTTGCGGAAGGCGAGCTGCCCAGGTCAGAGGCAACTGTTCGGAAATTCCGAACAGTTCGACTCGAAGGCTCAAGGGAAGTTTCGCGCGAGCGGGAGCACTACAACCTCGACGTGATTATCTCCGTGGGTTACCGAGTGAGGTCCTTGCGGGGTACTCAGTTCCGACAGTGGGCGCTAGGCGTTTTGCGCGAATACCTGATTAAGGGCTTCGCCATGGACGATGAGCGCCTGAAAGAGGGCGGTGGCGGAACATACTGGCGTGAATTGCTGGAGCGCATCCGCGATATTCGCTCTAGTGCGAAGGTCATTCATCGCCAGGTTCTAGATTTGTACGCCACCAGCGTGGATTACGATCCGCGGGCCGCTGTGAGTAAGCAGTTCTTTGCGACGGTCCAGAATAAACTTCATTTTGGTGCTCACGGCCACACGGCAGCCGAGGTGGTTTTCGAGCGTTCGGATGCCACAAAGCCAAACATGGGGTTGACCAATTGGAAGGGCGAGCGCATCACCAAGGCTGAGGTGGAGATTGCCAAAAACTACCTTGCCGAGGACGAGCTAAAACGCCTGAATACCTTGGTTTCTGCCTACTTCGATGCGGCAGAGTTCCGTGCCCAGATGCACCAGCCGACGTATATGGCGGACTGGATGGATCACCTCACCACAATGATTGCGGCCATGGGCGGTAAATCCTTGGAGGGAGCAGGAACGGTTTCCCACCGCCAAGCGGTACAGAAGGCCCATGCGGAATACGAGAAGTACAAAACTGTGATGGATGCCCAACCCAGTGATGTGGAGCGGGACTACCTCAAGGAAATCACTGCAGTTCAGAAACAGATTCAGCAAACACCGAAGGAGCAGAAGTGAACCAGATTGAAAAGCTCATCGAGGAACTCTGCCCGAATGGTGTGGAGTACAAACCGCTGGGCGAGGTTGGCACTTTCAGTCGTGGTGGCGGACTCCAGAAGAAAGACTTCACCGAAAGCGGTGTCGGCTGTATTCACTACGGCCAGATTTATACCCACTACGGAATCTGGGCTACGGAAACTAAGTCATTTGTCAGCGATGACTTCGCTGCGAAGAAGCGGAAGATGCTGCCTGGTGACGTTTTTATCGCTACCACTTCTGAAAACGATGAAGATTTGGGCAAAGCCACGGCTTGGCTGGGCACTGAGGAGATTGTTACAAGCGGAGACGGTTATATCTTCCGACACAGTATGAATCCAAAGTTTGTTTCATACTTCTTTAATAGTTCACTTTTCCATCGATCAATCGAACGCTGGATTACCGGAACAAAAGTTCGTCGTATTTCTTCAGCAGCAATGTCAAAAGTGATGACACCATGCCCTCCGATTGAGATACAACAAGAAATTGTAAAAATTCTCGATACCTTCCAATCGCTGGAAGCGGAGCTGGAAGCGGAGCTGGAAGCGAGGAAAAAGCAGTATGAATCTTATCTTCACTCATTCTTTTCAAATGAGAACTTTTCTAGATTCGAACCATTAGGAAACCTCAGCGATATTGGGACTGGAAGTAGAAATAGCAACGAAGCACAAGAATCCGGGAAATACTGTTTTTACACACGAGGCCAAACTATTAAATACTTAGATAAATATGATTTTGACGAGATTGCAATCATTACCGCAGGCGACGGTGTAGGAGTGGGGAAAGTCATCCATTTTATGGATGGAAAATACGCACTCCATCAACGTGCATATCGAATTCATCCAACTTCTGATGCTATTATTCCAAAATTTATTTACTACTTTATGCATGCGCAATTTCTCGAATATATGGAGCGTAAATCAGTTCATGCGTCGGTAACTTCCGTCAGAATGAAGATGCTCGTCGAGTTCCCAATCCCCATCCCTCCCCTCGAAGAACAGCAGCGCATCGTGAATATTCTCGACAAGTTTGATGCACTCGTGAACGACCTCACCTCTGGCCTACCTGCCGAAATTGAAGCTCGCCGGAAGCAATACGAGTTCTACCGGGATCAACTACTCACGTTTAAGGAGCTTTCGGCATAAACCAGGGAGGCGTCGGCGAGTCCCAGCGGGACGCCGGACTTCCCTCGCTCCATCAGGTCAGCGATACTTCCGCATTCATCACCCACCTCCAGATTGTCAGATTAGGCAGTGTCTAATCTGACAATGATTTCGGTTTCTACAGGGACCTTGACGGATTAGTGAGCCGATACCTGCGCGATCGGCCGTTGCCAATGGCAGTGACAATGCCGGCTTCTACCATGACGTCGATACAGGCCTTCACTGTGCCGCGGGAGCTTCCAGACAGAACCATGAGGTCACTTGTAGCGATATCCCCAACCTCACACAGCCACAACATCGCTGCTTTCTGGAGTTCATCCTGATCGGTGGTGAGGTACCGCGCAGGCAAGAATGGCGTCGGTTCAGCTTTGCGCAAGATTGCTCGGCATGTTTCGCCAAGCACCCGCACTCCAGCATGGGGGACAATCAGCGGTTCACCCAGTACCGTCGTTTGCCGGGCTGCATCCAGGGCATTGTGAGCCGATTCAGGCCCGGCTTGCAGCCCACGCGCTACTTCCGCAACCGTGACAAATGGGCGCTGAAAAAGTAGATACAACACGATTGCAATGCGGTAATCTTCCTGCCGTGCTTGCGGGATTATCCTTGACATCAGCTCAAGAACGGGCAGCACGGGACTGCCACCCACCAAAGTCGTTTCCACAAACGGGCCCGCTACTTCTTCAATGGTGGGCGGCCGATGCCCCAGGGCAATCATCGATTGGTACATGCGATCCACCCCAACACCCTGCTTGTCTACGAGCCCAATTGCGCGATACACATCAGCCAGAGCGGGGTAACGAGCAGAACGGTTACTTAACACATTGTTTTCGGTGATTGCTCCTGGAAAACCACCGGGGCTTCGCACAATCAAGGTGCTGTCGAGCTCAATCCATCGCACATCAATGGCTTCGCTTCGATTCCAATCGCGGTGAATCATGGCATTTAGCATCGCCTCACGCACTGCACCGCGTGGAATCTCTGGTACCGGCTTATGTACGAACCCCTCCACCACAGTGTTGTTTTTATTCACCACATTCAGAGCCTGCTCTATGTACGCAAGCTGCTCAAGACACGACTTCTCAGGTTCCGGCACCACTCTGTTAAGCACCTGACCACCGTGAACATCAAAAATGCTGAGCTCAATAACCGTACGCCCTGCCGAAGTAAATAGCTGCTTTCCTGCCATTGATAGGAATCCATTGGCATCAAGAGCACCAATGCCGTGCAGCACTTCTTGGTCGGTAAGCTCGGCAAACACTGGGGCCCATTTCCTGGCCAACGCCAGGGCACCGGGACGGACATCGGAAAGTGTTGCGGCACTAACCTGCGCCATTGAATCAAAGCCGTCCTGCGCACGCCGATACTCCCACCATTCCGACCGGTCCACCGGCTTGCACGAATCACCAACACGCCAACGCAGCCTATTCCCAGTATCTTCAACGGGTTCAGAGGCTGCCGCAACATAGATGACAAGCACCCGCTGGCCCTGCACACGCTTTTCGACAACATCAGGCGCAATATCAATCCGGCTATAGATAGCCTGCCGCAACCAATCTATGTCCAGTTCGGTACCGATAATCCGCCCTGTTTTATCCTCGATTCCAACAATCAAGGCACCGCCACCAGGAGTATTGGCCATGCAGGCCACTTCGTCGGCAAGTTTGTCGGCAGCTGTCGGATTCTCCGACTTACCAGGTTCGATCTGGGAACCTCTACGTCGGCCAGCTTCCTCTTTGAAATCAATCGACTGGGTCTCTTTGGTTTTACGCACACAATCGTCGATTGCCGACTCCAAAATAGCGTCAACTTGAGCAATCAGCTGCTCCCGGCGAACTTCCATTCCCGGAAAAGTCGGAGCCACAGCGAACCACCACCTGGGGATTGTTAGATTAGAGCCCCCTTATTCTAACAGCGGTTGTGGTTTTTTGGGGAACCTTGGTGGATTAGCTGCACCACCCCGTGCTACCCCGGACTCTCTAAGATAGAGACTCATAAAAGTAACGCTTCAAATTAACACTATGGAAAAGGTGCTGGCAGCATGAACCAGGACGGCGTCGGCAAGCGACGAGTAACCAAGTACGACCCGATCGCTGTCGGTGAGCAGAGCACCGTCGTCGCGGAGTACCAGGCCGAGGAGCGCACCTCAGAGGACTACCAAACTGAGGCGCAACTGGAGCAAGAACTCATCGACATCCTCCAGTCGCAGGCCTACGACTACCTGCCTATCCACAGCGAAGCAGATCTCGTTGCCAACCTTCGCCGCCAACTAGAAACCCTCAACCACGTCACCTTCAGCGACGCGGAATGGGAACGGTTCTATCGCACCTGCATCACCAGCGCCAACGACGGAATCAAGGAAAAGACCCGTCGCATCCACGAAGACCACATTCAGGTTCTTACGCGTGACGACGGCACAAGCAAAAACATCCGACTGCTGGATAAAGCAAATATCCATAACAACCGGCTGCAGGTCATTAACCAGTACGAGGTGGAAAAGGGCGAAAGCGGTGCGAAACACTCCAATCGTTACGACGTCACCATCCTGGTCAATGGCCTTCCCATGGTGCATATCGAACTCAAGCGTCGTGGCGTAGAGCTGCGTGAAGCCTTTAACCAGATCAGGCGCTACCAGCGTGACTCTTTCTGGTCTGGCGACGGTTTGTTCGATTATGTGCAGCTGTTTGTCATCAGTAACGGCACGCTGACCAAGTACTACTCCAACACCACCCGTGAACTGCACATCAAGGAAACGGGAGGAAAAGGCCGCCCAGCACGCGGTGCTAAGAGCTTTGAATTCACATCGTGGTGGGCTGACGCAAACAACCAACCCATCCGGGATCTTGTTGGCTTCACTAAGACATTCCTGTCCAAGCACTCGCTTCTCAATATTCTGACTAAGTTCTGCGTCTTCACCGCCGCGGAAGAACTACTGGTGATGCGCCCGTACCAGATTGTCGCTGCTGAGAAGATTCTGCAACGAATTGAGATTTCCAATAACTATCGTGAACGCCTTGGCACCACGGAGGCCGGCGGCTACATCTGGCACACGACCGGTTCGGGGAAAACCCTCACCTCATTCAAGGCAGCACAGCTGGCTAGTAAACTCTCGCATGTCGATAAGGTCCTTTTTGTCGTCGACCGCAAGGACCTCGACTACCAAACCATGCGTGAGTATGACCGCTTCCAAAAGGGTGCTGCCAACTCCAACACCTCGACCGCCGTGCTGAAGAAGCAGTTGGAAGACGACGATGCGGCCATCATCATCACCACAATTCAGAAGCTGTCGAACTTCATCGCAGGCAACAAACACCACGATGTCTACGGCAAGCACGTGGTCATCATCTTCGACGAATGCCACCGCTCCCAATTTGGCGACATGCACACTGCCATTACTAAGGCATTCAAGAAGTACAACCTCTTCGGATTCACCGGGACACCCATCTTCGCTGACAACTCCACCAGCGGCACCAAGGCCAACCTCAAAACCACCGAGCAGGCTTTCGGCAAACGACTCCACGCCTACACCATCGTTGACGCCATCACCGATAAAAATGTCCTGCCCTTCCGGATCGACTACGTCAACACCATCTCGGTTGGAAACGTTAAGGACAAGGAAGTCACAGGCATCGATACTGAAGGCGCACTCCTGGCCAAGCCACGCCTAAAAAACGTCGTCGACTACACGCTCGAACACTTCGCGCAGAAAACGAAGCGGGAAACCTTCTACGAACACCGCGTTGTCGAGAACGTATCCGCCTCAGCAAAGGCCCGACACCGCGGTCGCATTAAGGAAATAAAGAAAAATCAACGAGTTCGTGGCTTCAATGCTATCTTCGCCACCGCTTCTGTTGAGGCTGCCTACACCTATTACAACCTCTTCAAAGAAGCGCAAGCGTCACTGCCGGAAGCAGAGCGGCTGAAGATCGCCATGATTTACTCATTCGCGCCAAATGAGGCCGAAAAGGATGAGTCACCGACGATTCCGTCGTCAAGCGAAAAGAAAAACGCTGCGGCAGCTACTGCCGTGGCCGACGAGACAGGCTTGCTCCTTGAAGAAGGCATGGAGCCCGAGCAGCTACCCAAGGTTGCGCGCGATTACCTGGAAGCGGCGATTGCCGACTACAACGGGTATTTCAAGACCAACTACGACACCACTGCCGAGAAATTCCAGAACTACTACAAAGACCTCTCCCTGCGAATGAAAAACAGGGAAGTCGATATGACCATCGTGGTCAACATGTTCCTCACCGGATTCGATGCCACCACCTTGAACACCCTGTTCGTGGACAAGAACCTGAAGTACCACGGATTGATTCAGGCATTCTCGCGTACCAACCGAATCCTCAACTCAGTCAAGACGTACGGCAACATTGTCTGCTTCCGAGACCTCGAAGATGCCACAAATGAGGCGCTGCGGCTCTTCGGCGACACCGATGCGCAAAGCGTAGTGCTGCTCAAGCCCTACGCGGATTACTTTGCGGAATACGCCAAGTTGGTGAATCAGCTGCTCCAGGAATATCCACTGAACAAGGTCATTGTTGGCGAGAAGGCGAAAAAGGAGTTCATCAAGCTTTTCGGCGCGATTCTGCGTGTCCAAAACATCCTGACCTCCTTCGACCAATTCGCCGATGACGCGCTGCTGACGCCTCGCCAGGAGCAGGACTATCGCAGTATCTACCTCGACCTGTTCGCGGAATTCCGTACTGAAAGCGACGGGGAACGGGAGTCCATCAACGAAGATGTGGTCTTCGAGATGGAGCTGATTAAGCAGGTAGAGATCAATGTCGACTACATTCTCATGCTCGTCGAGCAATACCGCGAAACCCACGGCAGTAACGAGAGAGAAGAAATTCGTGCCCAGATTTCTCGTGCTGCAAACTCCAGCCCATCGCTGCGGAACAAGCGCGACCTGATTGAAGAGTTCGTCAACACCGTGAGCCTGACCCAGCCCGTTGATGAGCAGTGGGAAGAATTCATCAGGACCAAACGCACGGAAGAACTCAATGCGATCATCGCTGAAGAAAAGCTGCGGATGCCCACTGCGCAATCTTTCATTGAAGAGGCGCTGACCACCGGCATTGTCAGCACGCTTGGCACCGGAATTGTTCGAGTTCTTCCGCCAATGTCGCGGTTTACCCCAGGTAATGAGCGCGAGAAGGTCAAGACGCGGGTGCTGCAGCGCATCCAGGCCTTTGTCGAGCGCTATCGGAACTTGGGGTTCGCGCAGGATGATGGAGAGGCGGCTTGATGGTTGCGGACGGGCTTTTGCGGGGCCTGGAGGGGCGGGCGTGGCAGCTGGACAGGCGTAACGATTGGACCTTCACATGGCAGACCGTTACCGCCTCGCTTCCGCGAAGCTGTGTTTAAAACTACTTATGTAATTACCCCCGGTTTCTCCCATACCCCCAGGTGAGAGACTACGGCGAGTCAACTTTCTCCCCAGCACCCCTCAAATCACCCCCGGCAATCCGCCATTCGTTATAGAGTGACGCACGACACTTTACGACGAATCTGTGAGGTAAAAACACATGACTTCCGCCACCATTCAGCCGGGCGGCGAAGCCTTCATCTACGAGGCAATTCGCACCCCGCGCGGCAAGGGCAAGAAGGACGGCTCCCTCCACGAGGTACGCCCGGTATCACTTCTCGTCAGCCTCATCGACGAAATTCGCAACCGCTTCCCGGAGCTGGATGAAGAACGCATCAGCGACCTCATCGTTGGCTGCGTCAGCCCGGTCGGCGACCAGGGTGCGGACATTGCCCGCACCGCAGCACTCACCGCAGGCCTGCCGTACCGCACCGGCGGTGTCCAGATCAACCGCTTCTGCGCTTCCGGCCTCTCCGCCATCAACTTGGCTGCTCAGAAGGTCCGCTCCGGTATGGACGAGCTCGTCCTCGCCGGTGGCGTCGAGTCCATGTCCCGCGTGCCAATGATGTCCGACGGCGGCGCAATGGCAATGGATGCACAGGTCTCGTTCGCAACTGACTTCGTCCCGCAGGGTATCTCCGCTGACCTGATTGCATCGCTCGACGGCTTTGACCGCGAGTCCCTCGACGAAATGGCAGCACTCTCCCACGCCCGTGCCGCAAAGGCTTGGTCTGAGGGCCGCTTCGACCGCTCCGTCGTCCCAGTCAAGGACGCTAACGGCCTGACCATCCTCGACCGCGATGAGACCATCCGCGAAGGTGTCTCCGCAGAGTCCCTGGCCGGCCTGCGCGCAGCCTTCACCATGATGGGCGAGCAGGGTGGCTTCGACGCAGTTGCACTGAAGAAGTACCCGCAGCTTGAGCGCATCAACCATGTCCACCACGCAGGTAACTCCTCCGGCATCGTCGATGGCGCTGCACTGACCCTGGTTGGTTCTGAGAAGGCCGGCGCAGACATGGGTCTGACCCCGCGCGCACGCGTTGTCGCCACCGCCGTCAATGGTGTCGAGCCGACCATCATGCTCACCGGTATCGAGCCGGCTGTCCGCGAGGCTCTGGCCAAGGCCAACCTGACGGTCGACGATATCGACGTGTGGGAAATCAACGAGGCGTTTGCCGCCGTCGTCAAGCATGCTCAGCAGAACCTGGGCATCGACTACGACAAGCTCAACATCAACGGTGGCGCAATGGCCATGGGTCACCCGCTGGGTGCAACCGGTGCCATGATCACCGGCGCCGCAATCGACGAGCTGCACCGCACCGGTGGCCGTTACGCCCTCATCTCGCTCTGCGTGGCTGGCGGTATGGGTGTTGCAACCATCATCGAGCGCGTCTAAAGCAAACCGGAACGAAACTCACAGCGACAATTACCGCGGCCACACCGCGATAACCACAAAGGACTGACTGATTTATGAGCACAGATAACATGTTCCGGTGGGATCAGGACGACGCCGGAATCGTCACCCTCACCATGGATGACCCGAACGCACCGGTCAACACCATGAACAAGACTTTCCAGGACGACATCCGCGCCACCGTGGAGCGCCTGGAAAACGAAATTGGCGACGGCTCTGAGACCTCCATCAAGGGCATCATCATCACCTCTGCGAAGAAGACCTTCTTCGCAGGCGGCGACATCAAGCAGATGTCCAAGGCCACTGAGGACGATGCAGCTGACATGTTCAACATGGTCGAGGACATGAAGGCCTCCCTGCGTCGCCTGGAGAAGCTCCCGGTGCCGATTGTTGCCGCCATCAACGGCGCAGCACTGGGCGGCGGCCTCGAGGTCGCACTGGCTGCTAACCACCGCGTTGCTGCCGATGCCCGCGGTTCCAAGATTGGCCTGCCGGAGGTCACCCTCGGCCTCCTGCCGGGTGGCGGCGGTGTCTCCCGCGTCGTTCGCATGCTGGGTATTCAGGACGCGCTGATGAAGGTCATTCTGACCGGCGCTCAGATGAACCCGGGCAAGGCCCTCGCAGCTGGTCTCGTTGACGAGGTTGTTGCTCCGGAGCAGCTCATTGACACTGCTCGAGCATGGCTGACCAGCGAAGATACCAAGGCCGCACAGCCGTGGGACGAGAAGGGCTTCAAGATTCCGGGCGGCGACCCGAAGACTCCTAAGTTCGCAATGAACCTGCCGTCCTTCCCGGCAAACCTGACCAAGCAGCTCAAGGGCTCCCCGATGAAGGCTCCGCGCCTTGCGATGCAGGCTGCCATCGAGGGCTCTCAGGTCGACATCGACACCGCACTGCGTGTCGAGTCCCGCTACTTCACCGAGCTGGTCACCGGCACTCAGTCGAAGAACATGATGCAGGCGTTCTTCTTCGACCTCAATCACGCTCAGGGCGGCGGCTCCCGTCCGCTGCAGGCTGACGGCACCCCGTACCCGAAGCGCGAGTTCAAGAAGGTTGCCGTCGTTGGTGCCGGCATGATGGGCGCAGGTATTGCATACGTGTGTGCAAAGGCTGGCATGGAAGTTGTCCTGAAGGACATTTCCCTGGAGAACGCCGAGCGCGGCAAGGCCTACTCCGAGGGGCTGGAGGCGAAGGCTCTCAAGCGCGGTCGCACCACTGAGGAGAAGTCCGCAGCACTGCTGAACCGCATCAAGCCGACCGAATCCTACGATGACCTGTCCGACGTCGACCTGGTCATCGAGGCCGTCTTCGAGAACACCGACCTCAAGCACAAGGTTCACGCCGAGATCGAGGCCGCAGTTCCGGAGACCTGCATCCTGGGCTCCAACACCTCCACCCTGCCGATTACCGAGCTGGCTTCCCACGTCAAGCGTGAGAAGGACTTCATCGGTCTGCACTTCTTCTCCCCGGTGGACAAGATGCAGCTGATTGAGATCATCTCCGGCGACAACACCGACCCGGCAATCCTCGCCGCTTCGCTGGACTTCGCTGTTGCAATCCGAAAGATTCCGATTGTCGTTACCGACTCCCGCGGTTTCTACACCTCCCGCGTCATCGGCACCGTCATCAACGAGGCCCTGCGCATGGTTGCCGAGGGCTACGACCCGGCCATCATCGAGGCCGCTGGTCGCCAGGCTGGTTACCCGGCACCGCAGCTCCAGCTTGCCGACGAGCTGAACCTCAAGCTCATGGAGAAGATCGCTGGCGAGACCCGCGCTGCCGCCGAGGCCGCAGGTCAGACCTTGGACGAGGGCGGCGTGCCGGCTCTGGTCGAGGCCATGCTGCACAAGTTCGAACGCCCGGGCAAGCTCGAGGGCAAGGGCTTCTACGAGTACGTCGACGGCAAGCGCTCCGGTCTCTGGCCGGGCCTGTTCAACGAGCTGCGCGAGGAGCTGAACATCACCCCAATCGCTCCGGAAGACACCGACCTGCAGGAGCTGGTCGACCGCATGCTCTTCATCGAGGCCATCGAGACTCAGAAGTGCGTCGACGAGGGCGTTCTGCTTCACGACGCCGACGGCAACATCGGCTCCATCTTCGGTATCGGCTACCCGGCCTGGACCGGTGGTACTCGCCAGTTCATCAAGAACTACGACGGCGCCACTGTCGTCGACCCGGCTGCAGCTCACCCAGAGCGCCGCGGTGTCGCAGGCTTCGTCGAGCGCGCCGAAGAGCTGGCCGCTAAGCACGGCGAGCGCTTCAACGCTCCGGAGTCCCTGAAGAAGTAGGTTTCTTCGCGCATCCACCCCAGTTGCTGGAATTGTTCCAGTAACCGGGGTTTTCTGCCTTCGAGGCCATGCAAGGCGCATAGCACCGCTGAACGCACGAGCGCGGCAACACCTGTAAGGACATCCCCGTTAAACTGCGCACATGGCTAGAAACGTCGTTGATCTGCCCTCCGCACTGCCTGAACTCGCTATCGACCAGCAGGGGTTTGACGCCCCATCGCCGCAGCTCGTCATGCTTAACGACGAACTCGCGAGCCAGCTCGGCCTTTCCCCACAGTGGCTCCGGTCAGACGCTGGCCTGAAGTTCCTCACTGGCCGCGGAGTCGGCAAGGAAACCGATACCCCACCCGGCGCATACACAACCCCGATGGCCACGGCCTACGCCGGCCACCAGTTCGGTAACTTCGCAGGCCTACTCGGTGATGGTCGCGCGCTCTTGCTTGCCACAGTTGAGGCTGAACCGGGGCTGACTGGACTGCCGGATTACCCCAAAGAGACAACCCACAGCGACAACACCCAGGCCTACGAGATTCAGGCGAAAGGCACCGGCCCCACGACCTTCTCCCGTGGCGGTGATGGCAAAGCTACGCTGACCTCCGCCCTGCGGGAGTACCTCATCAGCGAAGCCATGTATGCGCTCGGCATTCCCACCACCCGCGCGCTGGCGGTCATCAAAACCGGCGAGGAAATCTACCGCGGCTCACAAACCCCTTTCGACAACACCGACCCCACCACCGAACTTCAACCGGGCGGCATTGTCGTGCGCGTAGCATCCAGCCACCTGCGAGTCGGCACGTTCGAGCTGGTCGCACGCTCCGGAGCGGACACCGGAATTATGGATCGGCTCATCGACTTCGCCGCGCAGCGGCATGGCTACGAGGGTTCGGCGGAGTCGGTTCTCCGGGACGTCGTCAAGCGGCAAGCCAATCTCGTTGCGGCGTGGCTGGCCTGCGGTTTTGTCCACGGTGTGATGAACACCGACAATGCCAGCATCGCGGGCGAGACCATCGACTTTGGGCCGTGTGCGTTTCTGGATGCGCACGATCCGCGGGCAGTGTTTAGCAGTATTGATCGCGGCGGTCGATACGCGTACGGCGCGCAGCCAACAATCGCGGGGTGGAACATGTCGAAGCTCGCGGAGACTTTGCTGCCGCATTTCGCAGGCACCCCGGAGGATGCCCTCGCACGCGCCCGCGACATCCTGGGAGAATTCGCCGACGAGTTCACCGATGCGCTCAGCCGCAGGTGGCTGCCCAAGTTGGGGATTCTCCCCTCGCTTTACGACGACCCGCTGGCCATCCCCTTGGTACAGCAGTGGCAGGCGTTGCTGGCGAAGTTTGGGCTCGACCACACGAATGCTCATCGGGCGCTGATTGAGGTTCTTGCCAGCGATGATGGGCAGGATTTCACTGCGCTGACCGCGCTGACCAGACTGTCTGATGATCCTGCGTTCCCCGCTGCCGCGACTGAGTGGAGGCAGTTGTGGCAGCGGACGCGGGAGGAGCTAGGAATCGACCAGGCGACGGCCCTGGCACTTATGGAGGAAACAAACCCACTGTATATTCCGCGAAATCACCTGGTCACGGAAGCGTTAGCGAAGGCAGGGGCGACAGGAGAAGCAGGGACGGGGGATTTGGCCGCCTACCGGCACCTGCTGGAGGCGGTAACCAACCCCTTTGAGTTGCAAGACGTCCCAGCGGGGTTCACTGAGCCGGCACCGCGGGAGTTGGGGGCTTTCCACTCGTACTGCGGGACTTAATGCGCTGGCTTGGCGGCGCTCCGGCGCCCCTCCACCAAGCCCCAAAGCCCACTTCACGACACGGGTGTCACCTCGTGTCAGCTGTGGAGGTGGCATGAGGTGACGTAGGTGTCGTGAAGTCGCGGATGGGGCCCGCGGACGGAGCCCGCGGACGGAGCCCGAGGATGGGACCAACGCGGGTGGCCAAAACGCGGATGGGGCCTGGCTGAGCGCCAGCGTCGCGGAGAGCCAGAGGGCAACCCCTGCGGGGGTGCCAGGATGTTACAACGTTTCACCGCTGCACAGGATTAACTCCCCAATCGAGGGTAAAAGACGCCGTCAAATAAGGGATGGTTCGCCTGATTAATACTCATATGTTTTTTGGACTTGTAAGGTTAGAGACTGTATTGAACGGTCGTATCCAAACCTTAGAGTCCGTCACAACCAAAGGTTTCACCACCGCCATTGCTAAGCAGCTGGGAGGTGGGTAGCTGAGTCGTTTGGAGTGAGCCGATCACCAAATTCATATCGCCTAGCTGGCAGAATCTAGAAAGGCTCGCGATGCATAGACCCGTTGCCTCCGGCCCCTTCCACACCCGGCAGAAACTCCGGCGGAAGCTCCGACAGCGAGAGAAGTTCCGTGCCACAAAACTGCACGCAACAGCGCTCAGCGAAAAAGGAAAGTTCACGCTGCATGTCCGCCAAATCCTGGCGGCTTTGCTGGCAATTGTCCTACCGGGCGCTGCACTTGCTGCCTGCAGCACTGACCAGCAACAGGTCGGCGCCGGGTTCATTGTGGTTCAGAACTCCGAACCGCAGTCGCTGCTGTACACTACTGACACCAATGAAACCGGTGGTGGCGATATCCTCCGCGTGCTCTACTCAGGTCTGGTGCGCTACGACACCGACGGCTCGATGATCCTGGACCATGCGGCAGAAATTAAGCCCAACGAGGACTCGACTCATTTCGACATCACGCTGAAACCGGGCTGGACCTTCCACAACGGCGAACCCGTCACCGCGCAGAGCTACATCGATGCCTGGAATTACGCTGCCTACGGCCCGAACCTGCAGAAGCAGCAGTCCTTCTTCGCAAACGTGCAGGGCTTTGATGCTGTCTCGGGAGAAAAGGCCACGGAGAAAACACTCTCCGGTCTGAAAAAGGTCGACGATCTGAAGTTCACCGTAGATCTGACCACCCCAGATTCCTCCTTCCCGCTCAGCCTCGGCTATGTCGCGTTTATGCCACTGCCGAAGGCAGCGTTCGAAGACAAGAAGGCTTTCGGTGAACACCCAATCGGCAATGGCCCGTACAAGATGGCCGAAGGCCGCGCTTGGCTGCACAACAACCAGCTAACCGTGGTCCGCAATGATGACTTCGCCGGTGAGCACAAGGCCCGTAACAACGGCCTGGTATACCGATTCTACTCGGACGTGGACACCGCATACGCAGACCTCCAGGCAGGCCGCCTGGACACGCTGCCACGCACAATTCCACCAACGGCGCTGGCCAGCTTCGAAACCGATTTCCCCGACTCCAGCGCAAACGTCCCGACCTCCTCTTCGCAGTACTTCGCAATTCCGCGAAATCTGCCAGGTTTTTCGGGTGAAGAGGGCAAGCTTCGTCGTCAAGCGATTTCCATGGCGATTGACCGGAAACTAATCACCGAGAAGATTTTCTTCGATACCCGCACCCCGGCGCGCGAGTTCAGCTCGTTGACGCTCGGCGACCTTGACCCGAACGTACCTGGCCAAGAGGTGCTGGAATACAACCCGAAGAAGGCTCGCCAACTGTGGGCCGAGGCCAACAAAATTGCGCCGTTTACTGGCTCGTTCGACATTGCCTACAACGCCGACGGCGGACACCAGCAGTGGGTCGAAGCGGTGACCAACATGATTGGCGAGACCCTCGGCATCGATTCCCACGGTAAGGCCTACCCGACGTTCAAGCAGCTGCGCGATGAAATCTCCAACGAGACCATCACCAGCGGCTACCGCACTGGTTGGGCAGCTGACTACCCATCTGTGGCCAACTATATGCTTCCGCAGTTCGTCACTGGTGGCTCCTCGAATGACAACCACTACTCCAACCCGGAGTTCGACAAGCTGATTCAGGAGGCTGCCTCGGCAAAGAGCGCAGAAGATGCCAAGCCAATTTATGTCAAGGCTCAATCTGTGCTGATGGAGGACCTGCCAGCGATTCCGCTGTGGTACCCCAATGCTTCAGTGGCGTGGAACCCGAAGCTGCGCAATGCCGTAGTGATGTGGGACGGAATCTTGGACTACCCAATGATTGAGAAGGACTAGCACCATGGGTTGGTATATCGGAAAGAGACTCCTGCAGATGGTGCCGGTATTCTTCGGTGCCACACTGCTGATTTATGCAATGGTCTTCGCCATGCCAGGCGACCCCATTGCCGCACTGGCTGGCGATAAGCAGCTGCCACCGGAGCAGGTCGCAGCGCTACGCGCCCACTACCACCTGGATGAGCCTTTCCTCGTCCAGTACTGGGAGTACCTCAAGGGCCTGTTCACCCTGGATATGGGCGAGACCTTCTCCGGCCGCTCGGTCGGCGAGGAAATCGCGCTGGCTTTCCCTATTACGATTCGCCTGGCGCTGATGGCCGTTGCCATTGAGGCCATTTTCGGTATTGGCCTCGGCGTTATTGCCGGTATGCGCAAGGGCGGCTTCTTCGACTCCACCGTTCTGGTGATGTCCCTGCTGGTTATCGCAACTCCGACCTTCGTGCTCGGCTTCGTGGCCCGCTACCTCTTCGGTGTGCGCTGGGAGATCGTCTCCCCCACCGTTGGTAGCGATGCCTCCTTTACCTCCCTACTACTTCCGGCATTCGTGCTAGGTCTCGTCTCGGTTGCTTATGTTCTGCGACTGACGCGCTCGGAGGTTTCGTCGGCACGCCATGCTGACTTCGTGCGCACCGCCCGCGCCAAGGGCTTGCCAACTTCTGAAGTCACCCGCCGCCACATCTTGCGTAACTCGCTGATTCCCGTTGTAACCTTCATCGGCGCTGATCTCGCCGCTCTGATGGGTGGCGCAATCGTCACCGAGGGCATCTTCAACGTGCCCGGTATCGGTGGCCTGATCTTCCACGCCGTCCAGATTGGTGAAGCTCCCACCGTGGTCAGCATCGTGACCATCCTGGTGGTTATTTACATGTTCGCCAACTTGCTCATCGACTTGCTCTACGCAGTCCTGGATCCGAGGATTCGTTATGCCTAAGCCAGATTCGACGCAGTTAGATTCGACTCAGCCCGAAAAGCAGGCCAACACCGCGCAGGCCGGCACCGCACAGGCCGGCACCGCACAGGCACCAAATCCGGCGACGAACCCCGACCACAAGCAGTTACCGGATACCCCGCCACTGGGGCTCTGGGGTTCGGCCTGGCAGAACCTGCGTTACCGCCCACTGTTCTGGGTTTCCGCATTCATCATTTTGCTCTCCATCGCAGTGGCCGCGTTCCCGTCGCTGTTCACCTCTGTGGACCCGACGGCGGCAAACCTGCGTGACTCGCTGGCCCCAGCCCGCGACGGCCACCCGATGGGCTTCACTCAACAGGGCTACGACGTCTACGCCCGTGTCATCTACGGTGCCCGCGCCTCGGTCATCGTCGGCATCGGCGTCACCCTGGCTGTGACCGTGGTGGGCATCATCCTCGGCGCGATTGCCGGTTATCTCGGCGGTTGGGTCGATGCGGTGCTCTCCCGCATCACGGATATGTTCTTTGCTATTCCACTGATTCTGGCCGGCATCGTGCTGATGCAGCTGTTTACCGAACGCACCATCTGGTCCGTGGTCTTCGTGCTCGCTGCTTTCGGCTGGCCGCAGATGGCGCGCGTGGTACGCTCCTCAGTGATCTCGGTGAAGAACGAGGAATACGTCACCGCTTCCAAGGCGCTCGGTCTGTCCAACACTGGCATTCTCTTCCGCCATGTGCTGCCGAACTGCCTCGCCCCTGTCATCGTTATGGCCACGACCTCACTGGGTATTTACATCGTCGCCGAAGCCACGCTGTCCTACTTGGGCATTGGCTTGCCAACGACCACCGTTTCCTGGGGCAACGACATCTCTGTCGCACAGCAGGTGCTCCGCCAGGCCCCGTCCAACCTGTTCTGGCCAGCACTCGCCCTGGCGATTACCGTTCTCGGCTTCATCCTCATGGGTGACGCTTTGAAGGATTCTCTCGACCCGAAGGAGCGTCGTCGATGAGCACCGACACCAATACTTCCGCAGCGCCCATTCTCACCTTGAAGGATGTCTGCATTGGCTTTCCGACGACCACAGCGTCCGGCCGCCGCAGTAAATCGTTGACCGATGTGGTGCACAACGTTGACCTGGAGGTTTTCCCCGGTGAGACAGTCGCCATTGTCGGCGAGTCCGGATCGGGTAAGTCCACCACTGTCCACGCCGCACTGGGGCTGTTGCCCGGTGATGGTGAAGTCACCGGTGGCACCATCACCTTCGATGGCCGTGACATCACGCACCTGACAGACCGCGAGTTTGTTAGCATCCGCGGCAACGGCATTGGCCTGGTCCCCCAGGATCCGATGACCAACCTCAATCCGGTGTGGACTATCGGTTCCCAGATTAAGGAGGCGCTGCGCGCCAATAACATCGCCACTGGCTCTGAAGCCCACAAAAAGGCGATTGAGCTGCTGGAACAGGCCGGCCTGCCGAATGCTAAAAAGCGCATCGACCAATACCCGCACGAGTTCTCCGGTGGTATGCGCCAGCGCGCACTTATCGCGATGGGCTTGGCCGCGCACCCAAAGCTACTGATTGCCGATGAGCCCACTTCCGCGCTCGACGTGACCGTGGCGAAGAAGATCCTCGACCACCTCGACAAGCTCACTAGCGAACTCGGCACGTCCGTGGTGCTTATTACTCATGACCTCGGTTTGGCTGCCGAGCGCGCTGACCGACTCGTCGTTATGCAAGCAGGACGTGTCGTGGAGACCGGCCCTGCCCTGGAAGTCCTCACTCGCCCGCAGCATCCATACACCAAGCAGCTGATCGCGGCGGCTCCGTCGCTGGCTGCCCGGCGCGGTGATCGCGTGGTGGCGGCGCCGACGACATCGGATGCGGATCAGAAGGAGATTCTGGTCGCGAAGAACTTGGTGCGCGACTTTGCCATCCCCGGCGACCGTCCGTGGCGCAAGGATTCCTTTCGCGCCGTCGATGACATCAGCTTTACGCTGCGTCGCGGTCGCACCATCGGTATCGTGGGCGAATCCGGTTCGGGTAAGTCCACTGTCGCCAACATGGCACTGGGGCTGCTCGATCCGACAGAGGGCGAAGTGCTTTTCGACGGTAAACGCGTCCAGGGCCGGGATCGTAAAGAGGAGCTGGAACTGCGGCGTCGCATTCAGCCGATTTTCCAGAACCCGTATGCGACGCTGGACCCGATGCGCACGGTGCATTCCTCCATCGAGGAGCCGCTGCGGATTCACAAGATTGGCACCAAACAGGAGCGTGAGCAGCGCGTATTCGAGCTTCTCGACCGCGTCGCGCTGCCCGCGGAGATGGGTCGCCGCTTCCCCGGTGAGCTGTCAGGTGGCCAGCGACAGCGCGTGGCCGTCGCGCGTGCACTGGCGCTAAACCCTGAAGTTGTGGTCTGTGATGAGGCCGTGTCCGCCCTGGACGTGGTGGTCCAGGCGCAGGTGCTCGAACTGCTTGCTGAGCTGCAGGAAGAGATGGATTTGGCCTACCTCTTTATTACGCATGACCTCGCTGTGGTGCGGCAGGTGGCTGATGAGGTCATCGTGATGGAGCACGGCAAGATGGTGGAGCACCGTCCTACCGACGACCTCTTCGACCACCCGGAGAAGGAATACACCCAGCGGCTGCTGGACGCTATTCCGGGCGCTTCGCTGGATTTGGATCTGTAGCTGGGCGGTGCCGCGCCCCACTCCCCCCCCCACACACACGGCACTTCACTCCACCCTCTGGGCTGGGGCAAATCGCACTTCACGACACCTATGTCACCTCGTGCCAGCTGTGGAGGTGGCATGAGGTGACATAGGTGTCGTGAAGTCGCAGGGAGAGGCAGACAGGCGAGCGGGAAGGCGGGAAGGTGCGGGCGGGAACGTGCAGGCGGGCAAGCAAGGACGGGCAAGCAGCCGGCTGCTACTCCTCGTCCAGCACCATGCGATAACCGACCCCCACCTCAGTGCGCAAGTACTTATTGTGAGCTTGCTGGGGCTCAATCTTGTGGCGCAGCTGGGAGATGTAAACGCGCAGGTAATTGGTCTCTTTTTCGTACTGGTCACCCCAGACGGCCTTGAGAAGCTCCAGTTTGGTCACCAGTTCGCCACGATGCTGCACCAGGTAGACCAGGATGTCCCACTCGCGCGGGGTCAGATGCACGAGCTCGTCCGCCACGAGAACTTGCCGTTTGGCCAGGTCAACCATTAGATGACCATCTGCGGAGGTCACCTTCGGCACCTCTTCGACCACTACTTTGCTGGCACGCCGCATGGTTGAACGCAGCCGAGCCAACAACTCCCCCATCGAGAAAGGCTTGGTGACGTAGTCATCGGCCCCTTCATTGAGGGCGTTGATTTTCCCCGCCTCGTCGTGACGCGCGGAGACAATCAGCACTGGAATATCGCTCCACCTGCGCAAAGAACGCAGAACTTCCAGGCCACTGACATCGGGCAAGCCCAGATCCAGGAGAACGGCGTCGGGCTTCCACTCGCTGACCGCGGCTAACGCCCGCGTCGCCGTTTGCGCGACACGTGGCTCGTAACCGCGGGCTTTTAAACTGACAAGCACAGTGCGGGCCATGGCGACATCATCCTCGACGATGAGTATCTTTCGCCCGGGTTTGTTGCCAGCCTGACCAGCGGGTTGTCCTGAACTGAGATTCATGGAATCCTACTTTCTCTCGCCCATTGCACGCGGCAACGTCAGCACGAAGGTAGCACCGCCGCCGGGTGTCTGTTCGGCGCGGATGGCGCCTCCCATGGCGTCGGCAAAACGCGAGGCGGCGGCAAGTCCCAGACCAAGGCCCTGAGATTGTGCCGAGTAGTCGCCAAGGCGTTGGAACGGTTGAAAAATCTCCTCCAACTTATCCTCCGGGATGCCCTTACCGTGGTCAATGATCAAAATGTCTATGCATGCGCTCGCAGCGATAGCACCCAGCGAGCCCATAACCGGCATGTCGGCGGGACCGCGCACACCGCGCTCGCTGGGCCGCGTACGAATGGTCAGGCTCGACTCCGGTGCGTACTGACGACCGTTGATGACGATGTTGGAAACAATGCGCTGGATAAGCCCCGGATCGCCTTCCACCATGCAGGCGTCATGGTCAATATCGCGGTCGATGTGACCTGCGGCTTCCGGCAGCTCCGCACATACCGCGTCCGCAACATCGGAGACGCTAACCGGCACACTATCCACACGCTTGCTGTTGGAATCAATGCGGCTGGCATCGAGTAGGTTGCCAATGACCACCTCTAGGCGGTCAGCGGAACTCTCGATTGTCTCCATGAGGATGAGACGCGTTTCGTCGTCAAGCTCGACGTCCTCCATGTTCATGCTGGAGATCGCAGCCTTGATGCTGGCCAGCGGTGTGCGCAGGTCGTGTGAAACGGCGGTCAGCACCGCGCTGCCCACGCGGTTGCCCGCCTCGAGGGCAGCGGTGGCGCGGCGCATCGCGGCAATCTCCTCCATGTCCATGAGCGCACGGATGCGCGAGCCGTGTGCGGCAATCATGGCGGTCTCAGCGGCGGTGAGTTCACGGCCACTGAGCACAAAACGCAGGTCATCGCCGGAGCTGACCTTAGTCATCGGTAGCTCGGAGGGCCAGGGCTCGGATAGACCGTGCTCGGCGGTGGTGACGATCGGAAGCCACTTCTTGCGCTCTGAGGAGTAGCGCTGCACGTCCACGCGCTCCATGGAGAACGTATCCGCCAGGCTGTGGACCAGGTTGGACATGTTGTCGCCACCGTGGACGACACCGTGTGCCAACTCGGACATTACGACTGCCTGATGCAGACTCCTGTCCGCCATCTCGCGGCGGCGCTCGGAACGTTCCACCACCGTCGCCACAGCCGCCGCAATCACACCGAAGAGCAGGATTTGCGCCAAGCTGGCCGGCTCGGTGATAGTCAGGGTGTTCACCGGAGCGGTGAAGTACCAGTTTGCCAGAATTGAGGAGACAACCACTGCCGCCAGCGCCGGCACCAATCCTGCCGCCATAGCGGCGAAGACTACCGGCATCAGGTAGGTCAGCAGCAGTACGCCCAGGAACTCCGGGCCGGTGTCCAGCTGGTAGAGCAGCAACGTCAGTAGCACTGGCCCCACCAGTGCCAGCAGCCAACCGGTGATACGTCGCTCCTTGGAAAAGCGAGAGCGCAGTTTCTTGCGGCGCTTAGCCTTTTTCTCCGATGAGCTGGAGATAATGTGCACGTCAATCGGCCCGGACTGGTCAATAATCCTCTGCGAAGTACTCAACCCCACATAGCGCCGCAGTCCTCGCTCCGAGCCGATGACCAGCTGCGATGCATTGACAGTGCGGGAGAATTCCAGCAGAATTCCCGGCACGTCATCACCGACGATGGTGCGCCACTGCCCACCGAGCGATTCGGTGAGATCCTGCAGCTTGCGCAGCCGACGCAAATATCCGCGGTCAAGGCCGTCGTCCTCGCCGGTAATGTGCACGACAATCATCTCGCGGCCGGCCACGCGCCCGGTCATGCGGGCACCGCGGCGAATCATGGACTCCGCGTTCTCATCATCGCGCACGGCCACCACGACGCGCTCACGCGTGGTCCAGTGGTCGTCGATCTCCTCGTCTTCGCGGTAAGCGTCCAGGACCTCCTCGACCTTGTCAGCCAGCCACAAAAGAGCCAGCTCACGCAGGGCGCTGAGGTTGCCCGGGCGGAAGTACTTGCGCAGCGCCAGCTCCGCCTGCTCCTTTTGGTAAATCTCACCGCGAGACAGGCGGATGCGCAGGGCGTCCGGGCTCAAGTCGATGAGCTCAATCTCGTCCGCATCGCGCAGGACACGGTCGGGTACCGTCTCCATCTGGCGCACGCCGGTGACGGCCGCAACGACGTCGTTAAGCGATTCCAAATGCTGGATGTTCATCGTCGAGATGACATCGATGCCTTCGTCGAGAAGCTGGTAGACATCGTGCCAGCGCTTGCGTTGCTGAACGAACTCGTTGCCCGGTTCCTCGGTGACGACGGTGTGCGCGAGCTCATCGACAAGAGCGACCTCAGGGCGCGCCGCGATAATCGCGTCCACGTCGAGCTCACGGTAGGTATTGCCGTGGTAGCTCACCTCACGACAATCCAGCACCGGCAGGCCCTCAATGAGCTTCTTCGTGCGCTCACGCCCATGGTGTTCCACCAGGCCAACGACCACCTCGTGCCCACGGGAATACAGATCGTGGCCTTCATTGAGCATGGCGCACGTCTTCCCCACACCCGGGGCAAACCCCAGGTAGACCTTCAGTTTTCCTCGCTGGGTCATCTCTTAGGACCTCACTACCGTACGTTGTCGACGCGTCGAATTACGCTCACTGTCCGTTTGCCAGCGCGGCGTTGAGCTTTACGACGTTGACCAGTTGCCCACCTTCCTGCGAGCCCTGTTCCGTGATTGCTTTCTCACTATTTTCCGAGATTAAACGCTCAACCTCTGCCTGTGGCAGGTTGCGTTCCTTAGCCACACGCGGTGCTTGCAGCTGTGCGTACTTCTCGGAGATATGCGGATCCAGACCGGAACCGGAGGCGGTGACTGCCTCCACCGGTACCTGGGCCGGGTCGATGCCCTCGCGGGCAGCGACATCGGTGCGGCGCTGTTCGATTTCAGCCTGGAACTCCTTGCTATACGGCGACACGTTCGATGCCGAAGACGACATCGCGTCGTAGCCATTATCCCCCGCAGCAGACGGGCGCGGGTAGAAAAATCCCGGCTTTGTCACTTCTTGGGCAATGAGCTCCGAACCCTGGGCCTTGCCTGCGGAGTCATACATCATCGAGCCATCAGCGTTATCGGACCAGATTCGCCCCACTACCCAGATTGCGGCTGGGTACAGCAGGCCGATAACCACGGTGAGCAGCAAGTATGCCTTGATTGTGGTGGATACCAACCGAAAGTTCTTGTTCATGTCCTTCTCGATTCTTTTCACATGTTGCGAGATGCCAAGTGCTGTGTGCCGGCTGCGCCTTTCGGCGCGAGGCCAAGGCACTTACATCCCGAACACTCCAGAGAGCAGGAGGTCAATAATTTTGATGCCGATAAACGGTGCGATGATGCCACCGACACCGAAGATGAGCAGATTGCGGCTCAGCAGCGATGCTGCGGAACCAGCGCGGTACTTCACGCCCTTGAGAGCCAGTGGAATCAAGGCGACAATCACGAGCGCGTTGAAGATCACCGCAGACAGGATGGCGCTTTCCGGCGAGTGCAGGTTCATGATGTTGAGCTTGTCCAGGCCAGGCAGCACCGTGACGAACATGGCTGGAATGATGGCGAAGTACTTCGCCACGTCATTGGCAATGGAGAAGGTGGTCAGCGCACCGCGGGTAATCAACAACTGCTTGCCAATTCCCACCACGTCAATGAGCTTGGTCGGGTCCGAATCCAGGTCCACCATGTTGGCCGCTTCCTTCGCCGCCGACGTACCAGTGTTCATTGCCACGCCCACATCTGCCTGCGCCAATGCCGGTGCATCGTTGGTGCCGTCACCGGTCATGGCGACCAGGCGTCCCTTCGACTGCTCCTTGCGGATCAACTCTAGCTTCTGCTCCGGGGTGGCCTCAGCGAGCACATCGTCGACACCGGCCTCCTTCGCAATCGCATGCGCCGTCACCGCATTGTCGCCCGTGATCATGACGGTACGAATGCCCATTTCACGCAGCTGATCAAAACGCTCACGCATGCCAGGCTTAACGACGTCCTTGAGATAAATAACACCCAGCACTCGTCCGGACTCACCGCTGGTTACTTCGTCGCCGCCAAATACCTCGGCGACCACCAGCGCGGTACCGCCCGCTTCTGAAATGCGCTGGACAATGCCATCGACTTCGGGCGGCACGGTGGCACCGATGCACTTCATCAGCTTCACAATCTCCGTTGCGGCACCCTTGACTACCTTGCGGTTCTTCTCGCCGCCGGTAGCGGGGAACTCGATACCACTCATACGAGTCTGAGCGGTAAAGGGAATGAAGGTCGCATTGGTATAGACGGATTCGTCGATGCGTTCATTCGATTCGGTTTCCGCGAGCTCGACAATGGAGCGGCCCTCGGGGGTTTCGTCGGCAAGCGAAGAAAGCTGGCAGGCGTGTACCAATTCAGCGTGCGTGGTGTCGCCGACCTCGGAGAACTCCGCAGCCTGACGGTTACCGAAGGTGATGGTGCCGGTCTTGTCTAGCAGCAGCGTGGCGACGTCACCAGCGGCCTCAACCGCACGGCCAGACATGGCCAACACATTGTGCTGCACTAAACGGTCCATACCGGCGATACCAATAGCGGACAGCAGCGCGCCGATGGTGGTCGGAATCAGGCAGATCAGCAGTGCGACCAGGACCAATGGGTCCTGCTCAGCGCCGTTGAAGACAGCCATTGGTGCAAGTGCAATGACGACCATGAGGAAGATCAGGGTCAACACGTGCAGCAGGGAACCAAGTGCCAACTCGTTCGGGGTCTTTTTGCGCTGTGCGCCTTCGACCAGACCAATCATGCGATCCATGAAGCTCTCACCGGGCATGGTGGTGACCTCGATGGCGATGGCGTCGGAAAGCACGCGCGTACCACCGGTGACCGCGCAGCGATCACCGCCGGCCTCGCGGATGACCGGCGCGGACTCACCGGTAATGGCGGACTCATCGACACTGGCAGCGCCGACGATCACGTCACCATCGGCGGGAATCGGCTCGCCGGCGGAGACGATGACGATGTCGCCCGGAACCAGATCCGTGGCCGCGACCTTGGTGGTCTGCGCGGCTGGGTTCTCCAGTGCTGCAGCGGCGTTGGCACCGTTGTTGAGCTTGAAGGCATCAGAGGTGGTGCGCGAAGCGCGCAGCGATTCCGCCTGTGCCTTGCCGCGGCCCTCAGCGACGGCTTCCGCCAGCGTTGCAAAAAGTACCGTCAACCACAGCCACACTGTGATGGAAATACTGAACAGCGACGGGTGCGCAATGGCCAGGACCAGCGTAAATGCGGCACCGACTTCGACCAGGAACATCACAGGGGTGGCGATGAGCTGGCGCGGGTTCATCTTGCTCAGCGCCAGCGGCAGAGCCGCTTTCAGTGCGCTGGGAGAAAATGCGGAAGATGCGTTGGAATTCTTGCTCATGACAGGACCTCCGTCAGCGGGCCAAGGACGAGGGTTGGTAGGAAGGTCAGGGCGCTGACGATGATTGCGATGGCAACGGTCAGGCCGACAAACTGCGGTCGGTGAGTTGGCAGGGTGCCAGCGGTCTCGGCGGCTGGTCGCTGCTTGGCAAAGTCACCAGCCAGACCCAGCACCATGACAATTGGAAGAAAGCGACCAAACAGCATGGCGAAACCGAGGCTCATGTTGAACCACGGGGTATCGGCACCGAAGCCCGCGAATGCCGAACCATTGTTGTTGGACGCACTGGTGAAGGCGTAAATCAGGTCGGAGAAACCGTGCGGCCCATCAGCGGACACGGAGTCCAGCGTCGACGGCAGCATGGTGGAGATACCGACACCTGCCAGCACCAGCACTGGCATGACCAGGATGTAGAGGCAAACCTTGGTGATTTCCGAAACACCAATGCGCTTGCCCAGGTATTCCGGCGTACGGCCAACCATCAGGCCGGCGATGAATACGGTCAGGATGGCGATGATGAGCATGCCGTAGAGACCGGAGCCCACACCGCCAGGGCTGATCTCGCCCAGCAGCATGTTCAGCATGAGCATGCCGCCTGCCAGTGGTGAGTAGCTGGAGTGGAAGCTGTCCACCGCGCCTGTCGACGTCATGGTGGTGGTCACCGCAAAGAAGGAACTCGGCAGCACGCCAAAGCGCATTTCCTTGCCCTCCATGCCGCCACCTTGGAAGGTCTGCAGCGCAGTCTCGCTGGACATAACGACAGCCAGAGAGATGAAGTAGAGCACCGCCATGGTGGACAGAATTGCCCAGCCCTGACGCTTGTCACCGATGATGACACCGAATGCCCTGGTCAACGAGACCGGAATCAACAGGATAAGGAAGATTTCCAGCATGTTGGTCCACGCATTCGGGTTTTCAAATGGATGCGCGGAGTTGGCGTTGAAGTAGCCACCGCCGTTGGTGCCCAATTCCTTGATGACCTCCTGCGATGCCACGGCACCGCCCGGGATAGTCTGGCTGCCGCCGGTGACAGTCTGGATAGTCTGTGGGGCCGAGAAATTCTGGATGGCACCCTGCGAAATCAGCAGAATTGCACCAATAGCGGCGATGGGCAGCAGCACTCGCAGGACGGTACGAGTCAGATCTACCCAGAAGTTGCCGATGTTGCCGTCACCGTGACGGTTGGCCAGGCCTCGAACCAGCGCCACCGCCACTGCAATACCGACTGCGGCGGAGACGAAGTTCTGAACTGCCAGGCCAGCCATCTGGGTTAGCACTGTCATGGCTTCTTCACCGGAGTAGGACTGCCAGTTGGTGTTGGTGGTAAACGACACCGCGGTGTTCCACGCCTGGTCCGGGGAGACTGGGCCCTTGCCGTGGTTGAGCGGTAGCCACTGCTGCATTCGCTGCAGCAGGTAGACGAAGATGACGCTGACAGCGGAGAAGCTCAACACACTGGCGGTGTACTTTGTCCAGTGCTGGTTGGCCTCTGGGCGCACACCGATGGCGCGGTAGAAACCGCGCTCAACACCCAAGTGCTTATCAGTGGTGAATACCCGCCCCATGTAATTGCCGAGCGGGATGTAAAGGATGGCCAGTGCGGCCATCACGATGATTACCGGGACAAATCCCATAATGACGTTGCTCACGAGAATCGCTCCGGATCAATCAGGGCGACCAGGACATAGCCCAATGCCGCCAAACCTAAAATGGCGCCGCCGATCAATTCCCACGTCATAGTTTCTTCACCGCCTTTGCGCAGCCCTGCAGTAGCAGGAAGGCCGCGACGGTGAGTAGAAGAAGCAAAATGTCTACGAACATGACAGTTATAAAACACCCATACCTACTGCGGCGGGCACCTATTAACGCTTTTTTAACACCCGACTGAACTGGGGTTATGCGCTTAGAGATGCGCGAATGCACTTCTGATTAAGAAAGTGCCAATGCAGGTACGCGGCGAATTAATACCAGCTTCGGGGCTGAGTGGGCTGAGCAGGCGCACTGGTGTTGCCGACTTATCGATGGTTTTCCGTGACCTGTCGATGACTTCCCTTGTCTTATCGATGGTTTTCCGCCACTTATGCGCACGTTGTGGGGTCTACCTGAGCACTTGTCGATGCGTTATTCACTGATGGCCACGCTATAGCGCATCGACAGGTGAATAGCTCATCGACAAGTGGCCGACCGCCCCTGCCCTCGCCGGCCCCGGCCCCGTCCCCGCCGTCTCCGCCCCTCACAGTCGGACCACGCGCTACCCGAAGGCTTTTGGACACGAGCATAGGCGCGAAGCATAAAAAACCGGGCACCACACTTCCTGCGTGATACCCGGTTTTAATGGATTGAGTTAGGCCGAAGCAACCGGCCCGAAGCAACCAACCTAGAAGTGGCGGACTAAGCCTAACTAGTTAGTCCTCCGGTGCGAGCTCGCTCTCGGTAACCCACTTGTGGTTCTTCATGGTCATGCCATCTTCGTCGATATCAACCATGTAGACCGGCTCCTGCGTGGAGTAATCAACAGTGCCCTTGGCACCCTTCATGCCCGCCATGTGCTCGGCATTGATGGTGATCTCGGAGCCGTCGGCAAGCGGAGCCTCGCCCGGGCTCTCCAGCTCCTCATGAACAACCCAACGGTGATCCTTCACCGGTTCACTGCCATCGGTCGGAGTGTAGGACACGGAGTACGTGGTGGTGTTGAAAACACCAACAACCTTGCCTTCTGCCCCCTTCATGCCCGGCATGTGATCAGCCAGAACCTTCACTTCACTACCGACCGGGAACTTCGCGTTGTCAGCCGGAACCATTCCCTCAGGAGCCGGGCCGCCATCGGCCGGGTGATTATGGCCAGCCATTGCATCGTCATCATGGTCGCCGTGCTCACCGTGGTCATCGGCATCGTCCATGTCATCCATGTCGTCCGTGTCCTCAGAGCTGGTTGCCGTTGCCGACGAGCTGGTCTCGCTAACAGTGCTGCTTGCTTCGGTATTAGTCGAATCATCGGAGGAGCAACCGGCCAGCGCAAGCACGCTGGCGGCACCTGCGGCTACAAGCGCATTAAGTGGTCGGATATTCTTTGCCATGGTCAAGCTCCTTTGTTGTTGATGTCAATCAATCTATGCCCTCACCCTACCGACGCTCCCCTAGCGCCACCAGGACTTATCGCCCTCGGCGAACGGAAATCGTCCAGCCGGCCTCACCGGTCTGCTCAAAGTTGGTGACCTCGTGGCCATCCTTCGCAGCCCAGCGCGGAATCGCATCCGTGGCCTGGGTGCAGTCGAATGGAATCACCAGCTCCTCGCCGACCTCAATCTTGTTGATTGCATCCTTGGCCTCGATCAGCGGGAATGGGCACACCGCGCCGACGGTGTCCAGCTCGTATCGCCCATCGCCCAGTGGCTTGAGCTTGCCGTCTTCCTGCTTGACGACGCTCCGGTCGAGCAACGCCACCGGAGCGACAGCAAAGGAACCGGCCAGCGGAGAGGCCTCGGTACCAGCGGCACCGGCACTGTCGCTACCCGGCAGGGACACAGGAGAAGTAGCAGCCGAAGCGACCGGAGCAGTTGCCGATACCGCCGTGTCGTTGGTGGTGGAAGGGGTGCTCGGGACGTCGTTAAGCGAAGGTGCGGACGGCTTCAGCCAGAGCTTTGCGGCGATAGCGACACCTGCGGCGATGGACGCCAGCGCAAGCCAACCCTGGTAGCTGAACAGCGAGGTCTGGACCATGCCGTTACCGACGGTGCAGCCGCCGGCCCACGCAGCGCCGACACCCATGAAGATGCCGCCGACGACCGAGCGAGCGCCCTGGGTGGCGTCCGGGACGCGGAGGCGGAATTCACCGGAGGCCTTGGCCGCGATGAAGGAGCCGACGAGGATGCCGAGGACGAGGAGGACGCCCCAGTCGAAACGCTCGGTGTCACCAGTGACAACGTAGTTAGCGAGGTTGGAGGACGGAGTCGTGATGCCGAGGCCATCGTTGCGGCCGGTAGCTGCGGACAGCGGCCATGCGATAACGCCAAGTACACCGACGATGGCGGCGGTGGCGTACACGTGCCAGGGCTTCTCAGCCAGGATGTGCGCGAGACCGGACTTACGCGGTGCCAGAGTTACCGGGCGCGGGCCGGAGAATTCTTCGCGCAGGAAGCGGACAGCGAAGTATGCCGTGACGGAGCTCAGCGCGATGACCAGTGGCCAAATGCTAATGCCGAGAGAGGCATGAATGCTGGTCAGGCCGACGGTGCGGTCCTTCAGGGAATTCTGCAGGCCATTGAGGAAGCCAGTCTTCATAGCAGCAGCGGATAGGGCGTAAAAGACCAGTGCGATCCAAGAGCCGATCAGGCCCTCACCGGAGCGGTACCAGGTACCCGAGGCACAGCCACCGGCCAGGACGATACCCAGCCCGAAGATAACGCCACCGACGATAACGGCCACCGGTGCCAGTTCGTTGTATTCGGGAGTAATCACGCCGGCGCTGGTCAGTGCGGCCAGGCCGATGGCGTGGACGGAAATAACAATCAGCAAGGCGACGAAGCCGCGCCAGCTGCGCTGAGTGAAGATATCGCGCAGGAAACCGGTGACGCAGAAACGTCCTCGCTGCATAACAAAGCCGAGCACGGCGCCCAGCGCTAGTCCTGAGATGAGCATGAAAGTAGTTCTCCTAAGTTTTGTGGACAGACCTGTCTATCTGGTGTTTAGGAAACTACTTTATACGCAGAGAAAAGTCCAAGTTTATTGCGTTTTTGCAGGATAACCGCACCCCCCACTAGACAGACCGAACCGTATATAACACTGTCGTCCAGGAAGGATTCACCACTCCGAGTTCCACTTTGTGGCAGTGTGGAAAGTTGTGAGTGCAAAAAGTTTCGCGATGACCCCGATACAGCGATTCCTTGTGCTGCGCTCCATAATCGATCTGCCTTTTACCCGGACATTCGCCATCGACGCGGAGCAGGTCGTCGAAATCTCCGGCGTCGCTCGACTCAGCGAGCTCAACGCCAAAAATGCCGTAATAATCGACAGCTTGCGTTCACTCGCCCACACCAACACACAGAACTTTTACGCCATCGATGATGCCGCCGAGGCGCTGGGCACCGCGCTTCGCATGGCAGTGTCTTCCAGGCAGCTACTGTGGCTCAGCTCGCTTCCCAAAAGCGACGTGGACAAGGTGCGCGCAATCCTCGGTGATGACCTGGTGCACGTGGTGGGCCCAGCACTGGCCGTCGACAAGCTCAACGACGACATCCTGGAGGTTCCCGACGCACTGAAGCGCCGCGGCGAACCGCTTGTTCCCATTGCACTCTCGCCGACTGCGCTAGTGCACGCGTGGGCACATGGCACGCATGAGCAGCAAAAACTGCTGGCGTACCTGCTCGAAGGCACCAACACATTGGTGATGGAGAGCAAAAATCTGCATGCGCTGCGCAAAGTCGGGGCGAACCTCATTGAGCGCAACCTGATCTGGCGGCTGCTCTACAACCCCAAGGTGCTCGCGTATCTGGTGGTGCTGATTTACTCATCTCTGCGCGCGCTACCAGTAGTTTTTGTCCCCGGCTTCCACGGCAATGTCTGGGTGCTCTGGACTATCGACATCATCACGGCAATCCCCTACACCTGGGGAATTGTGGAGATGTTCACCGGCAGCTCATTCTGGCGCCGAATGCTGGGACTGCTGGTCACACTGGTGACTTTTATCTCGCCGTATGTCTATTTCTGGTTCAACGGCCGCGACTATCCCGTGTGGGTCACCGCATTCGTCATCGCCATGATCGTGGGCGCCTTCGCCGTCGAATTCATCCGCTGGCTACGCGACCGCCTCATCCACACAATCCTGCACCAACTGCCCGCCGCTACCGGCCGGTAAACGAGCGACGCACACCACCGACAATCAGCCACGCACCGGCGGCAACGTTGACGGCCACCATCGCATGGCTCACCGTCAGGCTTAACGACGCCGCTTTCGTCACAATTGCGATAAGCAGGCCTGTCGTGACAATCCAGACAAACGTTGCAGCAATGTTGCCCACCTTGCCGCGTTGCACGCGGAACGGGTGCGTGTAGTGCAGCGGCACCAACGTCATTGTGCTGAAGATAACGATTGCGGCGATACACACTGCCATCGGCGCATTCCACACCCATAGCAGGACTGCCACAATATTCCACGCCGCCGGGAAGCCCACAAAGTAGTAGTCCCCAGACTTGGCGGCTTCGTTGGCATAACAGAACATCGAGGAGACCAACATTACGATGGCCAGGAAAATCGCCAGCGGACGTGGCCCCAGCGGCAGGTACATAACCATGAACGCTGCAGGAATGGCCGTCCACGTGAGGTAGTCGACAATATTGTCCACCACCGCACCGTTAAACCAGGGCACGACTTCCTTGATGTGGTGCTTACGCGCCATGTTGCCATCGACACCGTCGACGACAAGCGCGATACCCAGCCAGAGCCACATCCATTCCGGCTTGCCGTCGAGAAGCGCCACTACCGCCAGCGTTGCCCACACCAAACCGGTCAGCGTGAACCCGTGAACCGCCCAGGCGATAGCATGCTGCCTCCGCGTGAAGGTCTGGGGAGCAGCAGAACTGGCAATGTCAGAGCTAGTAGAAGCGTTCACGGCAGATGTCCTTTAGAGAACAAAATGCGCACAACTGCAAACCTTTATCGCAGTTGTGCGCAGAGTCGATTTTTTTCAATCGGTGAGTATAACGGCTGATGGGTCGTTTTCCCGTATTTTTGCTCGGGCTTGTGCCGAGTTATTTAACGACGATCCTCGAACCAACCGGTAACAGCCGGCGCTGTATTCTCGTAGACCAGCTTGGCTTCGGTGTACTCTTCCAGGCCGGTCGGGCCCAGCTCGCGACCAATACCGGACTGACCAAAGCCACCCCACTCGGCCTGTGGCAGGTAGGGGCCAAAGTCGTTGATCCAGACGGTACCGTGACGCAGCTCGCGGGAAACGCACTCAGAAACCTCGCGGTTGGATGTCCACACCGCACCGGCCAGGCCATATTCGGTGTCGTTGCCAATCTCGATGGCCTCGTCAACCGTGGTGAAGGTCTCCACCGTCACCACCGGGCCAAAGGCTTCGTCGTGAACGCAGTCCATTTCGCGATTGACCTGGTCAATCACGGTTGGGAGGTAGAAGTAGCCGTCGGCAAGCGAGGCGGAACCATCGGCGGTTGTGCCCGTGGCGATCTCGCCGCCAACGCGCACGCGAGCGCCCTGCTCACGCGCCCGATCGACGTATGCCGCGACCTTATCCAGGTGCTGCTTCGAAATCAGCGCACCGGTCTCGGCCTTCTCATCGAGTGGACCGCCGAGCTGGATGTGCCCGGCGCGCTCAACCAGATCGTCGACGAACTTCTCGGCGATGGACTCCTCCACAATCAAGCGAGCGCCCGCCGAGCAGACCTGACCGGAATGCAGGAACGCAGCATTGAGGGCATTGTCCAAAGCGGCTTCGTAGTCGGCGTCGGCGAAGATGATGTTCGGGTTCTTGCCGCCGAGCTCAAGTGCGACCTTCTTCACGGACTTGGCTGCTTCACCAGCAATAATCTTGCCAGTGGCAAGACCACCGGTGAAGGAGACCATGTCCACCTTCGGATGAGAGGACAGCGGTGCGCCCGCTTCGGCGCCAGCGCCGGTGATGAGGTTGGCAACGCCTGCCGGAACACCCAGCTCATCGATGACGTGCATGAGCAGAATTGCTGTGTGCGGAGTCAGCTCCGCCGGCTTGAGCACAAAGGTATTGCCCGTGGCCAGGCACGGTGCGACCTTCCATGCAGTCTGCAGCAGTGGGTAGTTCCACGGCGTAATCAGACCACAGACACCGACGGGTTCACGCACAATGCGCGCGACGACGGACGGGTCATCCGCGTCCACGAGACGACCGGCATCATTGCCTGCAAGCTTCCCGAAGTACTCAAAGCAGGCGATGATGTCATCCATATCGGCTGCCGCCTCCGGCAGGCGCTTGCCGGTATCCATGGCCTCTGCCCAGGCAAATTCGTCCTTGCGCTGCCTGATGGCAGCACCGATGTCGAGTACCAACTTGCTGCGCTCAGCTGTGCTCCAGGATGCCCAGGAACCTTCCCCGGTACGTCGGAAAGCGGCGTCGGCGGCGGCGATGGCGCGCTCGGTGTCGGTCGCATCTGCTTCCGCAACTTCGGCGATGAAAGAGCCATCGGCCGGGCACTCGATAGTGCGAGTGTTGCCAGCGGCTGCAGCGGACCAGGTGCCGTCGATAAACAGCGTGGCCGCGCCTTCGTGGGATTTGGCGGTCTCGGGTGCGAGGGCCTTATCAGTAGTTGAAGGCTTAAAGGTCATTTAGGAATCCTCCTTGGCGTAGTCATCAGACCATTCGCGGACAGGTTCGGCATTATCGGACAGATCTGAGGTGCCCGGGAGATCAGACTGCATGTGCAAAAACTCCAAGTGCCGTTCGTAGAGGTCGAGGACGTCGGAAATCAGCTGCTCTTGGGTGTAGCCATAGACGTCGTAGCCGAGCGAACCGGTCAGCGTGAAGACCTCGAGGCGGTAGTAGTAAATATCAGCATCACTGTCCAGGTGTACCAGGCCAGCAAAAGACGGCGTCAAGTGTTCAACCGGATAGACCTGGTAGCGGAAGCTCATCTCCTCGCCGAATCCGACCTGCAGGTCAATCTGGTCAATACCGACTTCTTCTGCTGGTTCACGGTGCAGCGTCACTTCACCGCCACGTTCCCTGATAGCATCTGCCACCTGTTCAAGTGCGGGCTGCACCACTCGGTCGAGGTAGCGCATGACTGGCTTCTTGCCCGGGAAGGACATGGAGCGGGCAAGTCGATTGCGCCAGTCACCCTGTTGGCCATCCACGGCGCGGCCCGACATCGCCCCGTGGAGGGCTCGACGTGTCGAATCCTGTTGCAACAGCTCCAGTCGCAGCGACTTAAACAGGCCATACATCACCAGATAGATGACAAAGGCAAACGGCAGACCCATCACAATCGTTGCCGACTGCAGTGTCGGAATACCGCCGACATAGAGCATCGAGATGGTCAGCACACCGACCACGACAGCCCAGAAAATCCGGGTCCACTTCTTGCCGTCCTGCTGTGTGTCGGTGATCTTCGAAGTGAAGTTACTCATCACCAGTGCCGCCGAGTCCGCCGAGGTGATGTAGAGCAACAGGCCAATCAGAGATGCGACTGCAGCCACCATCATCGGCGCCGGGTACTGCTCCAGCAGCAGGTAGAAGGCACGCTCCGGGTAATCCAGTGCCGTCTGGCCAAACTCCGAATCGCCATTGATAACCAGGTCCAGCGCCGAGTTACCGAACACCGACACCCACATCAGGACGAAGAGGAATGGAATGGTCAGCGTGCCGACGACAAACTGGCGCAGGCTACGGCCACGGGAAATACGGGCCAGGAACAAACCGACGAATGGAGCCCAGGCCACCCACCAAGCCCAGAAGAACAGAGTCCAGGAGTTCAACCATTCCTGTGCACCCGAGAAGGCGTAGGTATCCATAGTCATGGACGGGAACTTGGAGACGTACTCGCCGACGTTCATCACCAGGGCGTCAAACAGGAACGCCGTGCGACCAGTGACCAGGATGTAGAGCATCAGGCAAATGGCCAGGCCAACGTTGAGTTCCGAGAGACGACGAATTCCCTTGTCAACGCCCGAGACGGCAGATGCGATAGCCACTGATACCGCCACCACGATTAGCGCAATCTGCCAGGACGTACTCTCCTCCACCCCGAACAGCACGCGCAGGCCGTAATTCAGCTGGACGACGCCGATACCCAGCGAAGTTGCGACACCGAAAACGGTACCGAGCATCGCTGCGATTTCGACCGCTTCACCAGCGGGGCCGTGGATGCGCTTGCCAATGATTGGGTAGAGCGCCGAGCGAATGGTCAGTGGCATGTTCAAGCGGTAAGCGAAGTAGCCGAATGCCATGCCCATCAGCGCGTAGAGCGCCCAACCGGTCACGCCGTAGTGGAAGAGCGTAAAGACGACTGCCTGACGCGCGGCTTCGATGGTCTCCGCATCTCCGGTCGGCGGGCCATAGTACTGTGCCACCGGCTCTGCTACCGAGAAGAAGAGCAAGTCAATGCCGATACCTGCGGCAAAGAGCATAGAGGCCCAAGAAAACAGGCCGAACTGAGGTTTGGCGTGATCGGGACCGAGCTTAATCTGCCCCGTTCGCGAGATGGCGATGTAGAGCATGAAGAGCACTGCCACCGTCGCGGTCACGATATAGAACCAACCGAAGTTCTTCGATACCCAGGCGACAATGCCAGCTAGGGTGTCCGCTGCATTGTCCGGGGCAAAAATAGCCCACAGGGCAATGGCGAGAATACCAACGCCTGAAATAATAAATACAGGCCAGTTGACCTCAGGCTCAGAGGTCGCACTCGCTTGCGCTTGTTGTGGAGGGACCGACTGCGATCGCTGCATTTCTTGCGACGATCCAGATTTTTCCTCCGTTACCTTCTCAGTTGACGGAGTATCAGACATAGGAAAATCCTTCAGATTCGGGAACTAATCCAGCATACCTAGTTTGAATAATCCCTCAAGTCTTAGAATCGATTCAGAAGAATTCCTTAACCCCAATATCAACACCATTACCTGCATCTTTACCTAGTTTTCACGGCGTTGAAAATCATTCCAACTGGAATTGAATGTCAATTGTATGCCATTCTATATCTGTGAAGGGGATTTGAGATACGCCTCCGGCCACTTATTTCAATATCGATATATAGGGTACGCCTTTAAATATCACTTGAGGCTTATCGCAGTCCTTGAAAACCATTCCGATACACATCGGTACACAACCTACGGAGGTACACCAGAACATGGGAGCTTTCCCGGCTGTCTTCAACTTCGGTAAAAAGAATGGCAACACCACAGTCGAACACCGCGACGTCGTCATCGTTGGCGCGGGCTCTGCCGGCTCTGTGCTGGCTAACCGGCTGTCCGCAGACCACACTCAGCAGGTGCTCGTACTCGAGGCCGGCCGCATGGACTCCCTCTGGGACCTTTACATTCACATGCCTTCGGCATTCTCCTTCCCAATCGGCAACAAGTACTACGACTGGAAGTACGAATCCGAGCCGGAACCGGAGATGAACGGTCGCCGTATCTACCACGCCCGCGGCAAGGTCGTCGGCGGTTCCTCCTCCATCAACGGCCAGATCTACCAGCGCGGTAACCCCATGGACTACGACAAGTGGGGCGACACCAAGGGGCTGGAGAACTGGGGCTGGAACCACGTTCTGCCTTACTTCAAGCGCATGGAAAATGCGCTGGGCTCCGACAAGGATGACCCGCGCCGTGGCCACGACGGTCCGCTGCGCATGAAGCGCGGTCCGGCCGATTCTCCGCTGTTCAAGGCTTTCTTTAAGTCTGTGCAGCAGGCAGGCTACAACTACACCCCGGACGTCAATGGCTACCGCCAGGAGGGCTTCGGCCCCTTCGACGCGAACATCGACAAGGGCCGTCGTCTCTCCGCAGCTCGCGCATACCTGCACCCAGCCCTGCAGCGCCCGAATCTGGAGCTCCGCACCCGCGCGGAAGCCACCCGCATCCTCTTCGAGGGCACCAAGGCCGTCGGCGTGGAGTACACCTGGAAGGGTCACACGCGCCAGGTGCGAGCAGACAAGGTTATCCTCTGCGGTGGCGCTTTCAACTCTCCCCAGCTGCTCGAGGTCTCCGGCATTGGCGATGAGAAAATCTTGAGTGCCGCCGGAGTGAACGTCGTCAAGCACCTGCCTGGCGTCGGCGAGAACCTGCAGGACCACCTGGAGGTCTACATTCAGTACAACGCTACCCAGCCGGTGTCTTCACAGCCGTACCTGGAGAAGTGGCGTTGGCCGTTCATTGGCCTGTGGTGGATGCTCACCCACAAGGGCCCGGTGGCGACGTCGCACTTTGAGGGTGGCGGTTTCGCCCGCTCCAACGACAACGAGCCCTACCCGAACCTGATGTTCCACTTCCTGCCGCTGGCCATGCGTTACGACGGCACAAAGATCGATAGCCCGCACGGTTTCCAGTTCCACGTTGGTCCGATGTACTCGGACGCCCGTGGCCATGTTCACATCACCTCCTCGGACATCAAGGTCAAGCCGTCGATCCTGTTCAACTACCTGTCCACTGATCAGGACCGTCGTGAATGGGTCGAGGCTGTCAAGGTCTCCCGTAAGCTGCTGGACACTCCAGCAATGAAGGAGTACACCGACGGCGAGATTTCCCCGGGTGCGGACGTGCAGACCGACGAGGAAATCCTCGAGTGGGTCCGCAAGGATGCCGAGACCGCACTGCACCCATCCTGCACCTGCAAGATGGGACCGGCCTCCGACGAGATGGCCGTGGTCGATCCGGAAACCATGCAGGTTCACGGCACCGAGGGCCTCTACGTGGTTGACGCTTCGGTCATGCCGGGCATCACCAACGGCAATATCTACGCACCGACCATGATGATTGCCGAAAAGGCCGCTGACCTCATCGCCGGCAAGACTCCGCTGGCACCGCAGGACATTCCGTTCTACCGCGCCGGCCAGGGTATGCCGCTGGATCCGCCGGAGAACAATAAGTAGTTCTTGAGGCGGTAACGGGTAGCGCGGAGTCTATTGCGCAACGCCGTTCGTCGGCATTGGCCGGGTTCTCCCACACGGGGGAATCCGGCCTTAGTGTTACTCTCGTCCTATGAGCAGCACAACCTCGCAATCACCCGAAAACCTACGACGCTCATCAATCATCTTGGCACCGATGGCTGGAGGTCCATCCACGCCCGAACTCGTCGCCGCAGTTTCCAATGCTGGTGGGGTTGGCACGCTTGCCGTCGGCTATCTCACTGTTGAAAAGCTCACTGAACAGGCACGGCAGACGTGCGCACTGCTTGACGACGGCAAAGGTTTCGGCATCAACCTCTTCTGCCCCAACACGGCTGACGCCGGTGGCGGAACCTCCGAGGAGGAGCTTGCGCAGTGGACCACGTTTCGCGGCCACTTAGCACCGGCAGCAGACCACTTCGACATCGACTTGCCCGATGCTCCGACCTGGTCAGATGACTACTTCTCGGCGAAAGTCGAAGCAATTCTCGCTGATGATTTTCTGCCCAACCCCGATGCGCTGGAGTTCGTCTCCTTCACCTTTGGCTATCCAGATAAAGAGGTCATTGCTCGGGTAAAGGAATCTGGCCGCAAAGTGGTGCTGAATGCGACCTCGATCGAGGGGGTGCGGGCGGCGGCTGCAGCCGGCGCTGATCGCATTGTTCTGCAGGGATTAGCTGCGGGTGGACACCGCGCATTCGTGAAGGGCAAGGACTCGTCCGACAACATTGGGGCCTCTGTAGAAGAGCTCGCCCAAGCAGTCACCGCGGCGAGTGCAGTTACCGATGCACCCATCATCGCCGCTGGTGGGGTGGGTAACCGAGAGGACGTCGTCAAGCTTTTGGGTGCTGGTGCGACAGCTGTACAAGTTGGCACACGGTTCCTCACCACCGCAGAGGCGGGTACGAAGGAGACGCACCGACGGGCATTGCGTGAGCTCACGGAGCGCGGCACCGTTTTGACCCACGCCTTTTCCGGCAAGCCCGCGCGGGCAATTGAGAACACGTTTACCCGGGAGTTTTCTAGGGTCGCGCCGGAACTTTATCCGCAATTGCACTACTTGACCACGCCAATCCGTGGTACCGCGAATCAGGCCGGCGATCCAGAATATCTCAACTTATGGGCGGGTATTGCTTTTTCTCAGTGCGAGAACCAAACTGCGGGCGAGGTTGTTGCGGAGCTTTCCGGCTCAGCCGAGTAATACGAAGCCACCGAAGCTACAAACAGCACAATGACCAGCCCCGGGCATACATCGTGGCTGGTCATTCGGCTTTATTTGTGACGATGGCTTTTATGCCGACGGCGCAGTTGTGGCGTTAGGCGTCGAGCAGCCAATCGTTCGGGCTGAACAGCTCGAAGTGAACGTTATTGCGGTCAATACCGCGATCGGCGAGCTGCTGGCGAATGGCCTGCAGGAAACCATTGCCACCACAGAGGTAGAACTGAGCACCCTCCGGCAGCTCCGTATCAGCCAGATTCATCAAATCCGGCTCGTACCACACCTGCTGGCGGGCATTGGCTAGCGCAGAGACTGCGTTATTGCGTTCTGCACGCAGTGCGTCGGTGTTCTCGGCGCGGTCCGCGTGGAGGACGACAACATCACGCTTAGAGTCGGCGGCCACCAGGGCATCCAGCATGCCGATCATGGGGGTGGCGCCAATACCTGCGGAAATGAGCACTACCGGGTCATCGGACTTTGTATCCAACACCAGGTCACCTGCAGGCAGAGAAATTTCGATGGCATCGCCCGGCTGCACCTTTTCCCACAGCTGTGTGGAAACTTCGCCAGCCGGCAGGTCCTCGGAGGCATCGACACGACGAACCGCGAAGGTCAGAACACCTTCCTCGCCGCCGACCAGAGAGTATTGCCGTAGCTGGCCGGCGCCGTCCGGCATGGTCTGGCGCACAGAGATGTACTGTCCTGGGAGGTAGGAAACGGGGGTTTCGTCGTCAAGCTTGACGGAGAACACTGCGACGTCATCACCGCGCTCTTCACGGGAGACGACGTGAGCGGCGCGGAAGACATCGCCTGCTTCGACACCGAGGTCGTCATAGAGCCCCTTCTCGAAGTTGATGAGAACACGCTCCATCTCCAGGTAGACGGCATCCCACGCATCGCGGACAGCTCCCTGAAAGACCTCTGGGGTGAGGATTTCCTCGATGGCATCGAAGAGGTGCTTGTGTACGATTGGGTACTGCTCCGGCTTGATGCCAACGGAGATGTGCTTGTGGCCGATGCGGGAAAGCAGTTCTTCCGGGGCGGGAGCATCTGGGTCGACCAGGGTAGCTGCGAAGGTAGCGACGGATGCCGCCAGCGCCTTCTGCTGAGCACCTTGCTTCTGGTTGCCGCGGTTGAAGGTATCGGCAATGAGCTCTGGGTGAGCAGCGAACATCCGATTGTAGAAGTTCGGCGTGATCTTCTCGATGTTGGCACCGACGACGGGCAGGGTTTGAGTGACGATTTCAGCCTGCTCTGGAGTCAGGCCGTTCTTGTTAACATTCAGGTTTGGCATGACTTCACAATAACACCATATTGCGCATTCTGTTTGCGTATTATTGCCCAATGGAGTCCATAACTACTCTTTGTGGTTGAGTTTTACCCGTCTTGAACTGCACAAATGGCAATGTCGAAAACTTCACCAGAAAACTTCGACAGCACCATTTTTAGCTTTTTCAACCCGCGGTCAGACCTTCAGCTCTGCACCTAAACCGGACGAATATTGAGCTGGGTACTCCCCTGCGGACCGCCTCCCTCGGGGCGATTGGCATTCACACCATTAGCCGATTCGGGCGGAATGAGATCAGCAATCAACACCGGATCCAGTGCGGCGAAGAACGCCTCCTGCGCAGCCGCTAACTTGCCACGCAACAGGCACGTCGGCAGCAATGGGCAGTCAGTGCCGACGCAATCGACGACCTCGTTGTTTTCCAGAGTGCGCAGCAGCTTGCCGACGGATTTTTCCGTAGCCGACTCGCGCAGATAGATGCCACCATTGCGCCCCTTGACCGCCTCCAAGAAGCCGAGCTCCACAAGTCGCGAGACAACCTTGGAAACATGCGCGCGAGACGCATTGAGGGACTCAGCCACCTCGGCAGCGGTGTACTTCCGTCCCGGCTCCCCCATCGCCATCAAAGTGATGACACGCAGGCTCAAATCAGAGAAAAGCGTTAATTGCATTGCGTGTCACCCTTCATCGTTGTACTGCACAAACCACCCCCTTGCCAGCCACTTCGGGCAACAAGGGGGTGGTTCTATGTTCTAGCTTTTAGCAAGGCTAGCTAGCAAGATCTTAGTCCTGCAGGCTCTTCTCGATACGAGCCTTCAGAGCCTCGAACTCGTCCCAGACTTCCTGCGGAACGCGGTCGCCGAGGAACTTCAGCCACTCCTCGTTGTCCGGCAGGTCACCCTGCCACTTAGCAGCCGGTGCCTTCAGGGCTTCCTTGACATCTTCAAAGTCGATGTCCAGGCCAGTCAGGTCCAGGTCCTCTGCCTTAGCGGTGTGACCAACAACGGTCTCCTTGGCGCCAACACGGCCCTCAATGCGGTCGATGATCCACTTGAGAACACGAGAGTTGTCACCGAAGCCCGGCCACAGGAAGCGGCCGTCTTCGCCACGGCGGAACCAGTTAACCAGGAAGACCTCTGGCATCTTGTCGCCGCCCTTGGCGCCCATGTCGATCCAGTGCTGCAGGTAGTCACCGACGTTGTAGCCAATGAACGGCAGCATTGCCATCGGGTCATGGCGCAGGGAACCGACCTTGGCCTCAGCGGAAGCAGCGGTCTGGCCGGAAGCCAGGGTTGCACCGATGAAGGTTGCGTGGTTCCAGGACAGTGCCTGGGTCACCAGCGGCACAGTGTCCGGGCGGCGGCCACCGAACAGGATGGCGTCGATCGGAACACCCTGCGGGTCGTCGTACTCCGGTGCGGCGACCGGGCACTGCGAAATCGGGGTGCAGTAACGGGAGTTCGGGTGCGAGGACAGCTCGTCGGAATCCGGAGTCCAGTCATTGCCCTTCCAGTCAATGAGGTGATCCGGCTTGCCTTCCATGCCTTCCCACCAGACGTCACCATCGTCGGTCAGTGCGACGTTGGTGAACAGGGTGTTACCGGCCTCCATGGTCTTCATGGCGTTCGGGTTGGAGGAGTAGTTGGTGCCCGGCGCAACACCGAAGAAGCCGTTCTCCGGGTTAACAGCGTACAGGCGACCGTCCTCACCGAACTTCAGCCATGCAATGTCGTCGCCGACGACCTCGGCCTTCCAGCCCTCGATGGTCGGAGTCAGCATAGCCAGGTTGGTCTTACCACATGCAGACGGGAATGCAGCGGCGATGTGGTAGGCCTTGCCCTCCGGATTAGTGAGCTTCAGGATGAGCATGTGCTCAGCCATCCAGCCCTCTTCCTTAGCCATGACCGAAGCGATACGCAGTGCGTAGCACTTCTTGGCCAGGATGGCGTTTCCGCCGTAGCCGGAACCGTAGGACCAAATCTCCTTGGTCTCCGGGAACTGGGTGATGTACTTCTCATCGTTGCACGGCCATGCAACGTCCTCCTGGCCCTCCTCCAGCGGAGCGCCAACGGAGTGCAGAGCGTGGACGAAGTCTCCGTCCGGGCCAATCTTGTCCAGGGCATCCTGACCCATGCGGGTCATGATTCGCATGGAGAGAACCACGTACTCCGAGTCGGTCAGCTGAACACCCAGCTTTGGCTCCGGGTCGGTGATCGGACCCATGCAGAACGGAACGGCGAACATGGTGCGGCCCTTCATGGAACCGCGGTAGTGCTCGGTCATTTCCTTCTTCAGCTCGACCGGATCCGCCCAGTTGTTGGTCGGGCCAGCGTCCTCTTCCTTTTCAGAAGCGATGAACGTGCGGGACTCCACACGAGCAACGTCCTTCGGGTTAGAGCGGGCAAGGAAAGAGTTCGGGCGCTTTTCCTCATTCAGCTTGATAAGAGTTCCCTTATCAACCAGGTCCTGGGTAAGGCGGTTCCACTCTTCTTCCGAGCCATCAGCAAAGACAACCTTGTCTGGCTGGGTCAGTTCTACGACCTCAGCAATCCAGCGCAGCAGTTCGGCGTTCTCGGTCGGGGCCTGGCCCTCGAGACCAGGAATAGAAGGTGCGGACATCAGTTCTCCTGACTCATTGATTCGCGTCTTAATTTAAGGCTACCTGGGGATACCGAAAGTTGCCGGGCCCCACATCGACAATCTGCTCGTTCCCGCATTTGCAAGCCGTGACATCACAGCTTTACAACAAATAATTTTCCTCGCCCCATTCTTGCGACCTGTTCATTTACGGCCATAACCAGTGAATAAGGCCAGCCTCACCACATAAATTTACAACCATTAGCCCTTTGGGTGCAGTTACCCCCATTTGTAAGCAACCGAGACACGGGTACCCCCGCGCACCGTGGTTCCAAAGTCGTTAGTCCCAGCTGCCCCGAGCGGATTGCTCCCATGAGTACGCATCCCACTTCCCCGCGGCTGATGCCGGTTCCACTGCTGCTTCGCCCATCGCGTCAGCAGCCCTCACATCATCACTGCTCCAAGACTCCCAAGTGCCGTCAAAACGGACCGTCGTAACGTGATCCACCGTGCCGTCACCGTCCAGATCTGAATAGATTGACAACCCGGAATCGTCGGCAAGCGTAATTGACCCCTCGTCGTCGCCGAGGTCGTAGAGCTGCCCATCGACCTCCACAACCAGCCCGGCGCCACCAACGTCCACCGACTGCCCATCAATCGGTGTCGCCGCCTCCAAACCACACGGCGTAGCGGGCGAACGCGCCTCCACCCCGCCATCGGACGCGGGTTGATCGGAAAAGTACTGCAGTAAAGAAAACTCATCCATCGTGATATCCCCCTATTTCTTTTCGCTGTCACAGCTATCGTGCAGGCGTTCCGGTGTACTCCGCCAGCTGCTCTATTCGCCATCCCGGACCCCGCGCACCAATGGCTTCACGCACCGTCATCTCCACGGACTGTGTCCATTTTTGCCGCAGATGGGCAAGATAATTTGCCCGCCACTGCGCGGTGCGTTGGCGTGCGTTACGACGAATCGTTGCGCCCACCGCCGCCACCGCAACACCGAGGCCTATTGCAAGTGCGACCAGCTGCGCCGCAGGCGTCGGCACCCCAATCCACATCAGCAATCCGTGGACGATCCGCACTGCGCCGACCGCCACGCCAAGCGATGCCACCGCCACCAGAGCGTCCATGGCATAACTGGGGCGAGCTGGGCTTGCTGGAGCGGGCACTGAGATTTCCACACGAAGACCCAATTCGTCGCCACACCGCTGTTGCAGCCGCGTCGCTGCGACCTCGGCACGACCCTGAAGTTCCGCTTGATCACCTGCGGGGCCGTCAGCCACTTCCTGGAGTGCATCCCGCACCGCGCTCTCAGCTGCCAACTGCATCTTCCGCTGCAATCGCGCCGCCGCCCCGGCTCCGCGCGATCGCTCCTGTGTCAGCTGAGCTCGCACATTTCGAGCCCGGCGCGCACTCAGTGTTTCCCCCGGGTTTCTGGGCGGACCTTCTGCCAGCAGAACCAGGGTTCTGGCCATCCTCGCGTCCAGCGCTCCCATTGGGATTGTGCTGTCGATTTCCTGACGCCAGGCCTCGGCATACTCACCATTGCCAATCAGGCCAACTGCAACACGGCCGGTGGCTTGGCTAATGGCTGCAACCGTGCTGACGCACTCCCGCGTGGGCTGCACCTCGCTGTCTGCAACATAGAGCACGACGGCGCTGCGTTTATCCACAAACTCCAGGCGTCGTGGCGGAGTCGCAGTATCGACAATCTGCGAGAAGTCCGCGCGGTCCGCTGCGTCCCCGGCTTTGGTGACAAGAAGCGGTGGCTGCTCCGGCCCCTCGGCCGAGACCGGGCGTGGCTCAACTACCTCCGGTGCTGCCATAACAGCTCCTCCAGGCTGTCTCTAGCAGCGGGAAAGGCCGCCGCAATCTCAGTCAACTGCACTGCGAGTAGCCCGTCATCATTGCGTGATCCGCCTTTCGCACCGTGGCGTTCAGCAATCTTCCGCAACGCGGAGCTGAACAAAAAGGCGTGTTCAGCTGTCTCGTTTGTGGCGATGTCGCAATACTCGTCGGCAAGCGAATGGCGAATCGGTTGTTGCTCGATGACCAGCGCGACAGGGACGGACAGCTTGTCGGTCAGCTCCGCGTGACATTGCGAAAACGCCTCGCGCACAGCGGTTTCGCGCACGCCCCTGCGCAATCGCGCGCAGATTATCGATGGCCGTTTCTCACGCTCAAGCGCCTTGGCGACGCATACCTCCGCACCGCTCGTGTGTGTGGTGTCCGAGTGCGCGACCTGCCGTTCTGACAGCCAGTCCACCACAGCGGCGCGCAACGACGACGATGTAGATCCTGTTGACGGCTGTGTTGTTTCCGTGACGTCAATTGCGGAAATAAGGTCCATCCGGCCTAGTCCCCTCCCATAAATCCCCTGCGTGGTTTAGTTAAAAACCTGCGTAACCCCCATACGGCCCGTGGGCCAGAATCCGCGCCCTGAAACACTGCACTAGGCAGACCCCAAGCACCGCTTCAACCAACGAATAAGCGCGGCTTCGCGTTCAGCCTACAGCGGACCGCGGATTCGGCAAGTCGACAAAACAACTTGTCCCGCCATGCCGCCAGTTCGGGACGACGCGGCATCGTCAACCGAAGTGAAACCGCCAGGACAACAACAAAAATCCTAGGGGCAATGATTGGATAGTTGGCCGATGTCGTGGACAATAGGGAACGTGACTACTTCTGATTTTTCTGAAAATATCGAACAGCCTGCGGTTTCGCAGGAATCTGAACCATTGCCAACTCGCGGAGACGAGCAGACAGTACAGCCGCATGAGCGCCAGCCGAAGAAGGGCGAATTGCCTGCAGGTCGTCCGGAAAAGACCCAATTCGACGACGGTCTTGACTACCCGCGCATCGGCAATCTGTCCTTCCGCCGCGGCACTTTGACCCCCAACCAGGAAAAAATCTGGGAAGACAACTGGGACACTTACGGCAAGGTCCTCTCCGACGAAGTCATTGACGTGGAGGAATGGTTCGGCCGCAAGGGCCCGACCATCGTCGAGATTGGCTGCGGCACCGGCACGTCCACCGTGGCTATGGCTCCGCAAGAACCGGACCACAACATCATCGCAGTTGAGCTTTACCGCCCTGGCCTGGCGAAACTGCTCTCTGCCACCGTGCGCAATGAGGCGTCGAACATCCGCATGGTCCGCGGCGACGGCGTCGAGGTTTTGCAGCGCATGATCGAGCCGGAGTCGCTGGCCGGCGTGCGCCTGTTCTTCCCGGACCCGTGGCCGAAGGCACGCCATCACAAGCGCCGCATTGTGCAGTCCGGCACGTTGCGCCTGATCTCTTCGCGTCTGAAGCCCGGCGGCATTTTCCACGCCGCCACCGACCACGCGGACTACGCGGAGTGGATTGAGGAACTCCGCGAGGTCGAGCCGACGCTCGAGCCCATCGCCTGGCCGTGGCCGGAATCCCCCATGCTTCTCGACCGACCGACGACCAAGTTCGAAGCCCGCGGCCTGAACCTCGACCACGACATCCACGAGTTCATCTGGCGCAAGAAAGAGGCATAGGAACATGAGCACTACCCAGAACACCTCTGCCAGCTACAACACCACCGAAACGCACCCCACCGCACTGCTCGTATGGGACGCCCCGAACTTGGACATGGGGCTCGGCGCTATCCTTGGATCCCGCCCGACCGCCGCACACCGCCCGCGCTTCGACGCCGTGGGCAAATGGCTTATCGACGAAGCCGAGCGCGTATCCAACAAAATCGGTTCCGATGTCCTCCCCGAGGCCACGGTATTCACCAACGTCAACCCGGGCTCTGCGGAGATTGTCCGCCCCTGGGTCGAGGCCCTGCGCAATGTCGGTTTCGCGGTCTTCGCAAAGCCGAAGATCGAAGAGGACACCGACGTTGACCCCGACATGATTGCGCACATCCAACGGCGTTACGACGAGGGCGTGTTGCGCAGTGTCGTCGTTGCGTCCGCCGATGGCCAGAATTTCCAGGAACTGCTGGAAAAGCTCGCATCCGAGGGGATTCCGGTAACCGTCATCGGTTTTCACGAGCACGCTTCCTGGGCGCTGGCTTCCGATGCGATTCGCTTCGTTGACCTGGAGGAAATCAAGGGCGTCTTCCGCGAGCCGCTACCGCGTATCGACCTCGACCGCCTGCCAGATGGCGGTGCGTGGCTGCAGCCGTTCCGTCCGCTCACGTCGTTGCTCAAGGAGCGCGACGGTAAGAACGACGACTAGGGAGACCACCGCCGCGACGAACAGGAAGACGAACAGGCTTCTTTTTTATGTCACGACTTAAAAATGTCCTCAAAACCGGCAATTCGAGCTGGCTACGATCGATAATCCTCGTAGCCCTCGTGATTGCCGGTATCGTCCTGACGGTAAGAAACTGGGACAGTGTCGTCCAAGGGCTGCAAATCCTTGCGGATGTTGACGCTAAGTGGCTGTTCATCTCCATTTTTTCCGTGGCTTTTTCGCTCTACGCGATGGCGGAAGTGATGCGTCTGCTGTTGCGAGCTGGAGACGTCAAAGCAGCCACTCGCCGTAGCACCAATGCGTTAACCCTCGCATCCAACGCGTGGGCGGTCACCGTTCCCGGTGGTGCTGCATTTTCCACGGCGCTGCAGATTAAGCGCATGATGCAGTGGGGCGCATCCGCGGTCCTTGTCAGCTGGTTCGTGCTTTTTTCGGGTGCGTTGTCGTTTTTAGGTCTGGCATTTCTGGGGCTTGGCAGCCTCTTCTTCGTAGGACAGGGCGGCACGACCGCAGTGCTCATCGCTATGGCAATTGTGGTGTTACTAGCCACCATTTTGCTGTGGCGGATTTCGCAGAACCCAGCTTTCCTCAACAAGGCGGGTGCATGGTGTCTACGTGTCTTTAACAAGATTCGAAAGAAGCCCGCGGACACCGATGTCGACCGACTTGAAGAGTCCATCAAACAGCTGACCAGCGTGAAGTTGCCCGTGCAAACTTTAGCTCTTTCCTTCACCTGGTCCTTTATCAACTGGGTCGCGGAAATTGTCTGTCTCTACGCCGCCATCCGGGCCGTTGGTGTCGATGACATCTCCGCTACGAAGGTGCTGCTGGCCTTCGTAACCGGCAAGCTCGCGGGTTTCATCCAGGCCACACCGGGCGGCATCGGCACTGTCGAGGCCGCTTTGACTGCGGCTCTCATCGCAGGCGGCACCACCGGCGCCGAGGCTTTTGCAGCGGTGCTGGTCTACCGCATCGTTTCCTTCGTCCTGGTGGCAATTGTGGGCTGGATTATCTACGCCCTCGGCTTCGACCATAAGGATCAGTCCGAGCATCAGCCTGTCGCTGACCGCTAATGGCTTCCTCGCCGCTGGTCGCTAGTCACCCACCAATCTGAGGGGTCGCTAGACTAAGAAGCATGAACACACGCGTATCGACGTTCTTGATTGACATCCTCGCCATCTTTATTTTCGCCGTGTTAGCGCGCCTGGCTCACAACACTCCCGAGGATCCGTTTACTTTCATCAATATCCTCGATACCTGGTGGCCGTTCGCATTCGGTGTCCTCCTGGGCACCGCGCTGATTAAGAATGAGCCGAACCCGCGTGCAGTGAGTTCAGGCGCAATTGTGTGGCTCGGTACTGTCGTCGTCGGCCTCGCTGTGTGGGCCACCCGCAATTCGGCAGTCCCGCACTGGTCCTTCATTCTGGTCGCCTCAGTCATGAGCGCCTTGCTGCTGCTGGGCTGGCGAGCAGCGTCGAATGCGGTTGCTCGTAAGTCTCTGGACTAAGCCTTCGGCCCCGTTCCTAACCCTTCGGTTTAGTTCACTGACTAAATCTGGTTTTTAATTTTTGCGCCACGCCTCGATAATTGAAGAATGGACAAATCTTCTGACGAGGCTCTCGGCAATCAACCAACTGCTGAGACCCAACGAAATCATAAGCCCGCAGGGTCCAGCGAAGAACGCACGTTCATGGGCCAACCGTGGGGTCTCGCCAACCTCTTCGGCATCGAAATGTGGGAGCGCTTCAGCTTCTACGGCATGCAGGCCATCCTGGCTTTCTACATGTACTACGAGACCACTCAGGGCGGTCTCGGCCTGGACAAGGGTGCCGCTACCTCCATCGTCGGTGCTTACGGCGGTCTTGTCTACATGGCCGCACTCGTTGCTTCTCTGGTTGCCGACCGTATCCTTGGCTCGGAGCGGACACTGTTCTACTCCGCCATCCTGGTCATGATTGGCCACATCTCCTTGGCATTCATCCCCGGCGTGATTGGCCTGGCTATTGGCCTTGTCTCCATCGCGATTGGCTCCGGCGGCGTGAAGACCAACGCACAGGTCGTGCTGGGTCAGCTCTACGCCAAGGACGACCCGCGTCGTGATGCCGGCTTCTCCATCTTTTACATGGGCGTCAATATCGGCGCCCTGTTCGGCCCACTGCTCACCGGCTGGATTTGGGGCATGAAGGGCTTCCACTGGGGCTTCGGCCTTGCCGCTATCGGTATGGCTGCCGGCCTGGTTCAGTACATCCTGATGCGCAAGTCCACCATCGCCGAAGCTGGCCATGAGGTTCCGAACCCGCTGCCGAAGAAGCAGTACCCGGTATGGATTGGCATTGCAGTGATCATCACTGTTGTCTCGGTTACGCTGGTTTCCACCGGAATTGTTCCGGTCACTACTCTTTCCACTGTGGTCACAGTGATTGCACTGATCGCCGCTGTGGTGCTGTGGTGGCAGATGTACTCCTCGCCACTTACGACGAAATCGGAGAAGACTCGTCTGGTTGGCTTTATTCCGATGTTCGTCTCAGGCGTGCTGTTCTTCGGTATCTTCCAGCAGCAGTTCACGGTGCTGGCCATCTACTCAGATATCCGCCTCGACCGCGAGATCTTCGGTTGGGAAATGTCTCCAGCCTGGGTTAACTCGATCAACCCAATCTTCATCATCGCCTTCTCGATGGTCTTTGCAGCTGCCTGGTCCAAGCTTGGTGACCGTCAGTGGTCCACCCCAGTCAAGTTCGGCGTCGCCAACATCATCATCGGTATCTCGCTGTTCTTCTTCATTCCATTCTCCGGTGGCGGTGAGAACTCCACTCCGCTGTATGCGATTATCTGGATTCTCTTCCTGTTCACCATGGGTGAGCTCATGCTGAGCCCGGTCGGCAACGCCCTTGCTACCAAGGTCGCTCCCGCGGCATTCCCTTCGCGCATGATGGCCGTCTGGCTGATGGCAATCGCTATGGGTACTTCGCTGGCAGGCACCCTGGCCGGCTTCTACAACTACGAAGATGCCGCTGCTGAGAACACCTTCTTTATCACCCTGGGTATCGCCTCGGTTGTCCTGGGCCTGATTCTGCTCGCACTGCGCAAGTGGATTGTCAAGGAGTTCGTCGACGTCCGTTAGGGCTGTAGGGCTGGCTCGCGCTCTGGCACTGCCACGTCCACGCTCTCCCCTCCCCCCCACTTCACGACACCTATGTCACCTCATGCCACCTCCACAGCTGGCACAAGGTTCCACGGGTGTCGTGAAGTGTCTTAAGCAGTCCCTGAACATGCTTCGCCACAAACTTGCCACCAGCACAACCGTCATCCACAGATTTTCCCCGCCTCCCCACCGGCTAAAATTGAGGCCATGTTTGCCATCATTACCGTCACCGGCGAAGATCACACCGGCATCATCGCCGCCGTCACCACTGCTCTGGCGGAGCAGGACGTCAACATCGTCGATGTTTCCCAGACCCTCATGGATAAATGGTTCACCATGATCCTGCGGGTGGAGTTCAACGAGAAGGCCACCCCCATCAGCACGCTGCAGGGTTACATGGATTCCGTCGGCAAGCGGGAGGGGCTTGTCATTCGAATCCAGTCTGAGGCGCTGTTCAACGCCGTCAACGAGATTTAAAGGGCGCGACCAGGATGGATTTCAACTTCGCGCAATCTAAGTTCCTCGACACCATTGACATGATCGAGAAGTACCGTCTGGATATCCGGACGGTCACTATGGGAATTTCCCTGCTCGAGTGCTCTCGCTCTGAAATGGAAGCCACCGCACAGGCGGTGTATGACCGCGTAACCAGGCAGGCCGCTCGCCTCGTGGAGGTCTGCGAGGGTATCGAGGCGGAGCTGGGCATTCCGATTGTCAATAAGCGCATCTCCGTCACACCGGTTTCCCTCATCACGGCCGGTTGCGAAGGCGACCCCACCGTGGTTGCCAAGGCGCTCGACCGCGCCGCCCGCGATTCTGGCGTGAACTTCCTCGGCGGCTACTCGGCGCTCGTCGAAAAGGGTGCGACGACCAGCGAGAAGCGGCTCATCGACTCCATTCCCCACGCTCTGAGCGAGACCGAATTGGTGTGCAGCTCGGTCAACGTTGCGTCGTCACGCGCGGGCATCAACATGGATGCAGTGCGTCGCATGGGCGAGGTAGTAAAGGAAGCCGCGGCGCAAACCGCTGACCGCAGCTCGATTGCCTGCGCAAAGCTGGTGGTTTTCGCCAATGCGGTGGGCGACAATCCGTTCATGGCCGGCGCGTTCCACGGCGTCGGGGAGCCCGATTGTGTCGTGTCCGTCGGCGTTTCGGGTCCGGGGGTGGTCGATCGCGCGCTCGGCGATCTGCAGGGCGCCAGCTTCAACGAAGTCGCCGAGGAGATCAAGAAGGCGGCGTTCAAGATCACACGTACGGGTCAGCTGGTCGGCACGATGGCGTCGGAGCGCCTGGGCGTGCCTTTTGGCATCGTGGATCTCTCGCTCGCGCCGACCGCTGAGATGGGTGACTCCGTCGCTCACATCCTCGAGCACATGGGGTTGGAGCAGGTCGGTACGCACGGCACCACTGCCGCGCTCGCGCTGCTTAACGACGCCGTCAAGAAAGGCGGCCTGATGGCTTGTTCACGCGTCGGTGGACTGTCCGGGTCGTTCATCCCGGTCTCTGAGGACAAGGGCATGATTGATGCTGTCCGTGCGGGGTCGATCAGCATGGACAAGCTGGAGGCGATGACCTCTATTTGTTCGGTGGGCTTCGACATGATTGCAATTCCTGGTGACACGCCTGCGACCACGATTTCCGGCATGATTGCCGACGAAGCCGCCATCGGTGTGATGAACCACAAAACCACCGCCGCCCGCCTCATTCCGGTGCCGGGTACCAAGCCGGGCGATGAGGTGAACTTCGGTGGTCTGCTCGGATATGCGCCGGTCATTGATGTCAATGCCAAGGGCAATGCCGAGTTCATTGCCCGTGGCGGCTACATCCCCGCCCCGGTGCACGGGTTCAGGAACTAGCGGCTTCGGACGAGGCTCCTACGATTGCAGGCGGCGCCCATTAGCGTCATAGGCGTAGGAGCCACTACCGACGAGAATCAAAATGAACTCGATAAATGCCCAAATGCTGACGCCGATGATTAGGAAGAATCCGACCAGAAGGATAGCCGTAATCCAGCCGAATACCGTCAGTGCTAGTTGAATAGCACCACGCGAGTTGTGCCCCAGGTAGAAGTTGTGAACACCGAGGGTACCCAGGAAGAAGGCAAGCAGAGCCGCTGCAATCTTGGACTTATCCGAGACAGGAGCACCTGCGCCTCCGTAGCCCTGGTGCGGGTTTGGGCCACCGAAGCCAGCGGAATACGCCGGCGCCTGCTGGTTTGGGTAACCACTCTGATACGGGTTCGAGTACCCGTTGTGGAAATTGTGCTGGCTCGGGTCCTGGTATCCCTGCCCCATGTTCGGCTGCTGCGGTGGGTACGGATCCGAGTACGGCATACCGGAGCTGTAAGCACCCGAGCTGTCAGCGAACTTTCCCCGGGATCTCGGCATACCGTCTTCGTCGAAATCTCCATATGGGTTTGTCGGATTCGTCATTGCACCCTACCTTTTCGACTAGATTATCCGGTCATGAACAGCAGTTCCTTGGGCGATAATAACCGGTTCTGTCAGACTGCTTCCTGCAATTTTTGTCAATTTCTTTCGAAACTTTAGCGAACCTGTTGTTTTGAAACGTTAAACACCAGTTCTTGAGCAAGATTCTAACAGCAAGTACCCGTCGAGGTCGGGCTCGTCTCGCACATTTTTGAGCTGCCTCTACCGTCGCGCCAGCGATTGTTCAATCAGTTCGCGAGTCCAGCCCTCAGTCCAGGCCAGCGGAGTCGTACCCGGGATTGCTACGTCATTCGTGGCGTAGGTCGCATGCGCTCCTGCGCCGGCAATCATCTCCTGCGCTCGCGCAATCGCATCAGCCACTGCCGGAGGAACATCACAGAAGGAATCCGATGGCACGCAGACATTCTGGACCTTGTCATTAAGAGGCCCAAAGCCGTCTCGTGGACCGCGCATCGTTGCGCCCGGAACCACAGCCTGCACAATGCCGCCGAGGGGCTGCAATGACAGCTCGACACCCACACCAGCCAGCGGAACGCCCTGGTTCACGCCCTGATTAGGGTCACGCCGCGGGTCGCCCAACAGAGCCACGCCCGCGATGCGCTCGGCCGGAACGACACCGCGGCCATTGCCGATGTCAGAGGCCAAATCACCTGCAATAGCCGCACCCTGGGAGAAGCCCATCAGGACGAAGTCCGTCAGCGGGCACTGCCCGTGTAAGTCAGCCATTTCCTTAGCGGTGACATCGCGCCCGACTGCCTGCGAATCATCGTAGGTGAGTTGGTCGGGCAGCTGATGCGTCTTAATCTGTGCCGGGTACGGCGTAGTCCAGACCTTGACATCACCCTCCGAGTAGGACTGCGAAATCGAGTTTGTCAGGCCAAGCAGCAGCGAATGTGGGTTCGCGGCCGGGGCCATTGGGTCATCGTCAGCACGCGATTCCGCAGTTCCGGGCACCGCGATAACTTCTACCGCCGGGCACCACTCGGGCTGTTCGGCCAGAATCCCACCATCGTCGCCGGGGGTCGGTGGGGTTTGACCGCCTTGGTCGTCGTTAAGCCATTGCACTACGCCGAAGCCAATAGCGGCCACCAGCACAATGACCGCCAGAATTGTCAGCACTTTACGCATGAGTGCTAGCAATACGCCTTTTTAGCGGAGCTTGCAATAGTCTTCGCCACTTCTTCGGCACTTTCCTGTGAGCGCCCCTGTGCGACCAGCTGTCCGGCAATCGCCAGCGCGATGACCTGACGCTCCTCCTCCGGTGCGTCTGCGCATGCCGCGCGACCTGTGCCGATGAGCTGATCCTCCACCCCAGCAACATCAATTCCCGCTTTTTCCAGCGCTTCGAGGTATGAATCGTCCGCCTCACTGAGCTTCATCTGTCCATCGGGCGCTTCGTCCACGCGCTTAGCTTGGGGATCTGTGATCTCCGGCGCAGACTTTTCGCTCGACTTCGGCGCAGAAGTTTTCGTGCTTGACGACGTCGTGGAGGTCTTCGTAGTCGTCGACGAGGTGACCTCCGAAGACTCCACTGTGGAACTGCCACAGGCGGCCACCCCGAAGGTCAGCAGCGCAACAGCTGTGGTTGTAGCCAGTGTCCGGAAGGACTTGTTCATGGACATTTGTCTATCCCTTATTCAGTGCCCTGCTTTGGTTGGCTTACTTGTCATCACCGTTGTCGGCGGTTGGGGCCGGTGCTTCTGGCTTATTGCGCTCTTCAACAATCTTGCCGTTGAGCTGGCGAATCCAGCCACCCTCGAACTGCTGTTCAAGACCGCCGGCCTTGACTGGCTGCAGTGGGCCGACCGGGTAACCGAACGGGCCATTTTCGTAGCCAGTGCTGCCCCAGTGGTCAGTGATGTCGTTGGAGCGCACCGGTTGTGCGCCAGTTTCCGGAGTCCAGTAAATGGCACCGTGCTCAAAGCGCTGGAAAGCGCCGCGAGCGAGCTTGACCTCGTCGCCGTCGACAGGCAGACCCAAATCGGACTCGGCGCCACCGAGCTCCTTGTAGACACGGCCGATTTCACCACGCACGATGCGAGGTTCTTCGCCGCCAATCTTGACGATGGTGCCACCCTGGAAGTCTTGGGCGACACCGCCCGGAATATCGCGGTGGTTGGCGACTGGGTAGCCCAGCGGACCAGTCTCGAAGCCGGCCTTGCCCCAGACGTTCATAATGTCACCGGTGACTTCGTGGGCTCCGCCTTCCGGAGTCCAGTAAATCGAGCCCTTTTCAAAGTGGACGAATCGTCCCGAGCCATCCGGCGTAGCCAATTCGTTGGTCACTGGGTAGCCGAGCGGCGAGGACGGACCGCCGAGCTCGTTGTAACGCGAACCGATGCGCCCCCAGACCACATGTGCCCCGGAATCCGGGTGCCAGTAGGCGGTACCGCCGGTGAAGTCCTGAGCCACGCCATTCTTGGCGACGCCATACTCATCCGACAGGCAGGTGCCGATTCCTGGCAGCGATGCGACGGCCTTTTCAATCTCGCCGCCTACACGGCAGACCGCGCCACGATCGGACTCCGGCAACTGGAGTGCATCGGCCAGCGTTGGCCAGGCCTGACTGACCTCGAATTGCCAGTACGGCCAGGTGTGAGTACCCGAGCTCCGGAAGTTCACAACCGGCTCGACGCCCTTTTCACGAGCATTCCGGATGAAGGTCTCACTGGTCATGCGGGAAAGCACTTCCAATGCGTAACCGGTCGGATTGTCCGGCTTCGTCGGATCGATCTGCGACGGCACGTCCCACTCACCGGTGTTGCCGTTACCCGCCGAGATGTACAGCGACATGCCCTTGAGCTTGTCGATGTTCAGCTTCGGATCATTGTCCTTCCAACGCTGCGAACCGAGCGGGCCCCACATCTTCGTCGCGTCATAGCCACCGGTGTTCTTCATCGCCAGAGCGATTGCCTGCGGCATGCCCGGCGAAGTCATGTCCAGGTAACCTGAGAGGCTACCGGCAAACTTCCACAGCTCCGGCGAGTGTGCTGCGACGTTATAAGCACCGGTAGCTCCCATGGAGATACCGATGATGCCGCGTTCATCGTTGCCGCGGAAGCCGTTGGTGATAACCGGCACGAGCTCCTTAGTAATGAAGCTCTCCCACTTGTAGTTCTGACCGTTATCCGGCTGATCCCAGTCAGAGTAGAAGGACGATGTACCGCCGGCGGGCATAACCACCAGGACATTCTTGTCCTCGTAGAAGCGTTCGATATTGGTAGCGCGAATCCAACCGGAGTAGTCATCAAACGATGCCATACCGTCAAGGTGGTAGACGCTCGGGAATGTGCGCTCCTTGTCGCGGTACCAATCGCGCGGCAGCAAAATCTCAACCTGAATTGGCTTCTCCGGCATGGCAGCCGAGCGAATGTGCGCAATGACGTGGTGATCTGTGTACCACTCGACTTTGTCTACGCTGACTCCGCTGGGCAGGTTCGCCACTGCGGGAGTATCGACTTTAAATGGCGTACGCTCCGGCCCCGGCATCGGCTTCGGCATGCCCAGGCCAGGTAGCTGCGCACCAGCAGCTTGCGCTGCTTCAGCGGCCTTAGCAAGGTCTCCCAGGTCTCCAGATTGAGCTAACTGCCCCTGAACGGCCTGAAGTTCCTCGTAGCTGGGCAGACCTGGCTGAGCTGGCTCGGGAGCCGCCACTGCAGCAGGGGCACCGAGAGCGAGAGTCAACGGTAGTGCCAAAAGTGCGGTCAACGCCCGCGATGACTTCCGGCTGTTGCCGAGGCCACCACGGAGGAATCTAGCGGTTACGCGCATAAGAGGGCTTCCCTTTACAAAGTCGCTGGTTGAAATTATTTGAGACATTGAGTGTTGCACCGGCGCCGATTAGGCACCTGCAGATAGCATCACGCGGCGCTAGAGCTATGCGTTTACCGTTCCGCTTCTCAGAATTACGTGGTGACCAGCAACGTATCCGAAGGTTCCCCTCCTCCGGCGTGCCGCTGCAAGAAGAATCTCACACACGTTCTGCGAAACAAACGGTATAGCTACCTGAATAGCTTCACCCTTTACTTTAAGGTTCGACTCTCATGTTTACCCTCTTACGGGTAAAAACCGTGGAGACACACGCAAAAGGAACTGAATTCAAGCGTTGACAGCGCAACTCTTTGCGCCCCTCTAAGCCGTTACCCAGGGTTAAGTAAAGAAAAGTGTGTCCGCATGC